>NC_022567.1:954175-1272233 GCF_000478885.1 Adlercreutzia equolifaciens DSM 19450 | reverse complement strand
TTCCAGTGTTTTGCGTACGCAAGTTGACTAGTATAGCCGATGCCGCCGGCGCCTTCAAGGGTCACGCGGCGGCATCGAAACGATTTCAAGCCAGAAGGCTCTCGCCGGTCATCTCGGACGGCTGCGGCAGGCCGATCATCGCCAGCAGCGTGGGCGCGATGTCGGCCAGGCACCCTTCTGCGCCGGAAAGGGCGAGGTCCGACCCGCTCGCGTCCACGAGCACGAGCGGCACCGGGTTGGTGGTGTGCGCGGTAAACGCGCCGCCGTCCTCGGCGATCATCTTGTCGGCGTTGCCGTGGTCGGCCGTGACCAGCGCCACGCCGCCCTTGCGCTCGATGGCGGCGAGCACGCGCCCCACGCCGGCATCCACCGCCTCTACAGCCGCGCGGGCCGCGTCCACGACGCCGGTATGCCCCACCATGTCGCAATTGGCAAAGTTCACGATGTACACATCGGCCTCATCGGCGTCAATGGCCGCTGCCAGGGTGTCGGCCACTTCGGGCTCGCTCATCTCCGGCTGCAGATCGTAGGTGGCCACCTTGGGGCTCGCGATGAGGCATCGGCTCTCCCCCGCCTTCTCGGCCTCGCGACCGCCATTCAAGAAGAAGGTGACATGGGCGTACTTCTCCGTCTCGGCGATGTGGTACTGGGTAAGCCCCGCGTCAGCCAGCACATCGGCCAGCACGTTTTCCGGGAACTCCTTGGGGAATGCCACAGCCGCCGGAATGTCCGGGTCGTACTCCGTGAGGCACACGAAATGCACGCTCGGCCACTTCTTGCGTTCAAAGCCGGCGAAGGCCGGATCGGTGATGGCGCGGGTGATCTCGCGGGCGCGGTCGGGGCGGAAGTTGAAGAAGATGACGGCATCCCCGTCGCGCATACCGCGGGCATCCAGGGCCACCGGCTCGACGAACTCGTCGGTCACCTCGCTTCCGTAGGAGGCCTCCATGGCAGCCACGGCAGCCAGGTCGCGGAAGGGCTCGGCGCAGACGACGGCATCGTAGGCTCGCTCCACGCGTTCCCAGCGATTATCGCGATCCATGGCGTAGTAGCGGCCCTCCACGGAGGCGATGGAAATCTCGCAGGGCGCGCCAGCCGGGGCCTTCGACGCAGCCCGCTCCAGATGATCTACAAGCTCGGCCATATAACCGGCCCCACTGGCGGGCGGCACGTCGCGGCCGTCCATGAAGCAGTGCACCATGATGCGCGGCACCCCGGCCGCCACGGCGGCGTCCACGAGCGCGTAGAGGTGCTCGTTGGAGGAGTGCACGCCGCCGTCGGAGAGCAATCCCATGAGATGCAGCGCGGCTCCCTGCTTCTTGGCCGTCTCGAAGGCCGCGACGATCTCCGGATTTACGGCGATCGATCCGTCGCGGCAGGCGCGGTTGATGCGCGTGAGCTCCTGGAACACCACGCGCCCCGCACCGATGTTCAAATGCCCTACCTCCGAGTTGCCCATCTGCCCCTCGGGCAGGCCCACGGCCTCGCCGGAGGCCGCCAGGCGCGTGGTGGGCGCCTCGGCGAACAGGCGGTCGAGCACCGGTGTTGCGGCCAGCGAGATGGCGTTGCCGGGGCCCGGCTCGGCCAGGCCGAAGCCGTCCATGATGATGAGACAGGCGGGAAGGCGCAGCTCTTCGCGGGCCGGCGCCACAACAGGTCGTTCCATTTAGCAGGCTTCCTTCACGATCTGGATAAACGAATCGGCCTTGAGCGCCGCACCGCCGATAAGGCCGCCATCGATGTCGGGCTCGGCGAGGAGCAGCGCCGCGTTCCCCTCGTTCATCGAGCCGCCGTAGAGCACGCGCAGGTTCTCGGCCACCTCAGCGCCGAACATGTCCGACACGGTGGCGCGGATGGCGGCGCAGACCTCCTCGGCCTGCTCGGGCGTGGCCGTGCGACCCGTGCCGATGGCCCACACCGGCTCGTAGGCCACAACGGTACGGGCGGCGTCGGCCGCGTCCATGCCGGCATAGGCCGCGCGCACCTGGGCCGTGACGAAATCGAGGTAGGTGCCCCCGTCGCGCACGGACAGCGACTCGCCCACGCAGATGATGGGGGTGATGTCGGCCTCGATGAGCGCGCGGGCCTTCAAATTCACTTCCTCGTTGGTCTCGCCGAACAGATTGCGGCGCTCGGAATGGCCGACGATGCAGAAGGCGCAGCCGATGTTCTTGATCATGGCGATGGAAATCTCGCCGGTAAACGCGCCCTTGGGCTCCCAGTAGACGTTCTGGGCGCCCACGGCGATATCCACGCGGTCGAACTCGAAGACGCTCTTCACAGGCTTGAGATCCACAAACGGCGGGCAGACGGCCACGTCCACCAGCTCGAGCCAGTCGCGCTCCATGCGGTTGGAGATCTCCTGAGCGAGCACCACGGCCTCGGGGATGGTGTTGTTCATCTTCCAGTTGCCGGCAATGAGGTTCTTGCGGGGCATATTGCTTCCTTTCTAGCGAAGGGCCTCGACGCCGGGGAGCGCCTCGCCCTGGACGAGCTCCATGGAGGCACCGCCGCCCGTGGAGATGAAGGTCATCTTGTCAGCCAGGTCGAACTGGTTCACCGCGGCCACCGAGTCGCCGCCGCCGATGATGGTGTCAGCCTCCTCGTTGGCGGCCACGGCCTCGGCCACCGCCCGGGTGCCGGCCTCGAAGGAGGGCATCTCGAAGACGCCCATGGGGCCGTTCCAGAAGACGCTCTTGGCCATGCCGATGGCCTCGGCGTACAGCTCGGCCGTCTCCGGGCCGATATCGAGGCCCATCATGTCGTCGGGAATCTCGTCCACCGAGACGGTGGCGAGGTTGGCGTCGTTCGCGAAGGCATCGGCGCACACGACGTCCACGGGAAGCAGCAGCGACACGCCGCGGTCGGCGGCCTTCTTCATCATGTCGCCGGCGCGCTCGACCCAATCGGCCTCCATGAGCGAGGTACCCACGGATTTGCCCTGGGCCGCCAGGAACGTGAAGCACATGCCGCCGCCGATGATGAGGGTGTCGGCCTTCTCCAGCAGCGCGTCGATGACCTTGATCTTGTCGGAGACCTTCGAGCCGCCGAGAATGGCGACGAAGGGGCGGCGCGGCTCGTCGAGCATGCCCGTGAGCGTGGCCACCTCGCGCTCCATGAGGTAGCCGGCATAGGAGGGCAGATAAGCCGCAACACCGGCTGTGGAGGCATGGGCGCGATGAGCCGTGCCGAAGGCGTCGTTCACGTAGGCATCGGCGAGGTCTGCCAAGGCACGGACGAACTCGGGGTCGTTCTTCTTCTCGCGCTTGTCGAAGCGGATGTTCTCCAGCAGCAGCACGTCACCGTCTTCCAGCGCGTCGACGGCTTCCTGAGCCGCAGGTCCGACAAGCTCGCGCGAGAGCACGATGTCGCGGCCGAGCAGTTCCTGAAGCCTGCGCGCGATGGGATCCAGGCTGAAGGACTCCTCGAAGCCCTCCCCCGCCGGGCGCCCGCGATGGCTCGTGAGGATCACCCGGGCGCCGTCGCCGATGAGCTTGTTGATGGTGGGCAGCGCCGCGCGGATGCGCGTGTCGTCGGTCACGTTGCCATCGGCATCCACCGGCGCGTTGAAGTCGACGCGCACGAGCACCTTCTTGCCCACGAAATTCTCATCGTCAATGGTCTTGATATCAGCCATGTCATTCCTTTCCCAAAGAGAAAACCCGGCTCATTAAGGGAACCGGGATTCTCAAAATACTAATTATTTTGCCTCACTGGTTCGCCCAAGGAAGTCAGCGAGGTTTCGACAGGTGCCTGGAATTGCCCCGCCTTGGGGCCAAGCGGCCTTCGTGCCGCGCCGTACCCCAAACAAGGGGCAAGGCCAGGTGCCTGTCGGAACCGCAGCGTCGGCGATCTTGATTAAAATTCTTATTCCTCCGGAAGAAGAATTTTAACAAGATCCTTCACGCGGTTGGAATAGCCCCACTCGTTGTCGTACCAGGAGACGCACTTCACGAAGTTGCCCTCGCCGCCGAGCACCATGGTCAGCTGCGAGTCGAAGATGGAGGAGTGGTCGTTGCCCACGATGTCGATGGACACGATGGGATCCTCGGTGTACTCCAGGATGCCCTTCAAGGGGCCCTCGGCCGCGGCCTTCATGGCGGCGTTGATCTCCTCGGCGGTCACCGACTTCTCCAGCTCCACCGTAAGGTCGACCATGGAGCCGTCGGGGGTGGGAACGCGGGTGGCGAAGCCGTCGAGACGGCCCTTGAGCTCGGGGAGCACGAGGGACACGGCGCGGGCGGCACCGGTGGTGGTGGGGATCATGGACACGGCGGCAGCGCGGGCGCGGCGCAGATCCTTATGGGGAAGATCGAGGATCTTCTGGTCGTTGGTGTAGGAGTGAATGGTGTTCATGTAGCCGCGCTTGATGCCGAAGTTCTCCAGCAGCACCTTGGCGAAGGGAGCCAGGCAGTTGGTGGTGCAGGAGGCGTTCGAGATGATGTTGTGCACCTCGGGGTCGTACTGGTCGTCGTTGACGCCCATGACGATGGTGATGTCCTCGTCCTTGGCCGGGCAGGTGATGACGACCTTCTTCGCGCCGGCATCCAGGTGCTTCTGCGCCAGCTCGCCGGTCTTGAAGATGCCGGTGGCCTCTACGACCACATCCACACCCAGCTCGCCCCAGGGCAGGTTCGCCGGATCGCGGTCGGAAAGCATGGTCACGTGCTTGCCATCCACCACCAAGCCGTCATCCGTCACTTCGATATCGAAATTGCGGATGCCGTGGATGGAGTCGTACTTCAGCAGGTGAGCAGCGGTGGCTTTGTCGCCCAGATCGTTGACGGCGATCACCTCGACCTCGGGATCGTCGGCCATGGCGCGGAAGACGAGGCGTCCGATGCGACCGAATCCGTTGATGCCTACCTTGGTTGTCATGCGTATCTCCTTTCACAAGATACTCGCGAAGCCCGATGGGCACGTATCAGCTGTTAGGCCTCTCACAAGTTTACTACGAAGCTAAGCGATTCCCACCACGATAAAGCCGACGGCCCCGAAAACCGTCCCGCCTGCACAAAAGCGAGCGCAACAACTTGCCGCCTATTTCCTCCAGTAAATTGACTCGGGCACAACTTACTGGAGGAAATACGGCACAAGGGAGAAGTTAGAGAAGCCGTTTACCACCTCGATGGGGTTGGCGGCTCTACTCCCCCGCGTCCAGCTCGGCGGCCATCGACTCGAGACGGCGGACGCGGTGGTAGACAGCGCTCTTGGAGAGGGGCGGCGTCGCCCGCTCACCGAGCTCCTTCAGCGATGCCTCGGGATAGGTGACGCGCAGGCGGATGAAGTCCTGCAGGGCCGGGGGCAGGTCTTCCATGCCGTAATGCTCCACCACGCGCCTGATGGCGTAGATCTGCTCAACGGCGGCGTTCGAGGCCTTCTGCTGGTTGGCCAACTCGGCGTTGATCTGGCGGTTCACGTCGTTGCGCACCGACTTCACGACGCGCTCCTCCTCCATGGAAAGCGCCGCTTGGTGGGCGCCGGTGAAGGCGAGGAACTCCGTGATGGCGTTGCCGCTCTTCAGATAGACCATGTACGAGCTGCGCCGCGCCATGATGCGGGCCGTGATGTCCTTGCGGGCCATGAGCTCCACGAGCCCCTCGGCCAGCGCCTCGGATTCCACGGTGATCTCGAAATGGAAGTCGCTCTTGGGATTCGAGATGAAACCGCTGCCCAGAAAGGCGCCGCGCAAATAGGCCGCCGCGCAGCAGGGCTTTTCCACAAGCGCCTCCTTGATGCCCATCTCCAGGCCCCCTTCGGCCGAGAGCACCCCCATGTCGCGCAAAGCGTCGGCCAGGTGGGGCTGGGCCGGCACCTCGATGAGGTAGTTCGGCGTCTTGTGCAGCACCGAACGACGCATGGTGAGATTGGTCTTCAGCTGATAGATGCCGTGCAGAAGCCTCACAACGAGCCGGGCCGAGGCCGGCGCGTCCGTGGCGATCTCCACCCGGTAGCGGGCCGGTCCGCTCACGAACAGCGTGCCCTCGATGCGCACGAGGGCCGCGAGCGTCGCCTTCTCGCACTGCGGACAAGCGGGCACGACCCGGGCCAGCTCGTCTTTCACCTCGGACGTGAACGACATGGTCTAGCTCCGGCGCGCCCGCGAGAGCTTGATGACGTTCTGGAAGGCATCGCGCAGCGCGAAGGGCGAGTGCCACGTGGGCTGCTCGGCGTCCACCAGGTTGCGGCTGATGACGATGGGGCCGCGGGACTGGATGGCGAGCATATCGGCGTAGGAGATGGAGATGGGACGCACCCCCTTGATGAGCTGGTCGTCGTTCAAATCGCTCGTGGAGGCGTGCTCCAGCTCGGCCCCGGAGATGGCCGCGAAGCTGCCCGTGGCGGGGCTTTCGGCGCGCAAGGGCACCTTCGAGTGCACGAGCATGTAGTCGATGAGGCCTTCCATACCGTGGGCCGCCAGCGCCTCGAAGTGCTCGCGGGCCGTCAGCCCCCACGTCTCCCCCTGCACGTCGGCCAGGGCGCACACGAATAGCACGCGGCCCCGGGAGGCGCGGATGGCCTCGACGACGCCGGGGATGAGCAGGTTCGGGATGATGGAGGTGAACAGCGACCCCGGGCCCAGCACGATGAGGTCGGCCTCGCGGATGGCCTGAAGCGCCGGCTCGTAAGGTCGCGGCGGCCGGCCGTCCTCGGCGGAGAGCCACACCTGCGCAAGCGCCGTCTTGGAATGGCAGGCCACGGCCTGACCGTCCAGAATGCGCCCGTCTTGGGTCTGGGCCGACAGCATCACATGGTCGAGCGTCGAGGGATACACGTGCCCCTGGGCGTCCACCAGCTTCTCGCAGATGGCGATGGCCTCGGGAAACGACCCCGTCGCATCTTCCAGCGCAGCCAGAAGGAGGTTGCCCAGAGCATGGTCGCGGGCCACGGCGAACCGGTACTTGAGCGCCCGCACAAGCGGGTCGGCGGGATCCTTCGCGAAGGCCACGAGGCACTTGCGGATGTCGCCGGGCGGCGTGACGTCGGCCTCCTCGCGCAGAACGCCGGTGCTGCCGCCGTCATCGGCCATGGCCACGACGGCGCTCGTCTGCACGCCCAAGGAGAGCAGCGTCCGGATGGAGACGGGAGCGCCGGTGCCCCCGCCGATGACCACCGCCTTCAGCGCACGGGCGTCCTCATCCAAAGGCCGCAGGTTCGGAAGCGCGCTGCGCAGGGCCGAGAACGCCGCCGTGGCCGCCGGATCGACGCGGAAGGCCTCGGTGCTCTTCTTTATGCCGGCCACCTTCTACGCTTCCTTTCCGCCGCCGGCGCGGGCGTCCAGCACGTTGTCGCTCTCGCACTGCACGTCGTGACCGCGCTCGGCCAGACGCAGATCGCGATGGGCCACGCTCACCCGATAGCCCTTCGACTTCAGGTAGTCGCCCGTGGCCTCGGCAAGCGCCACCGACCGGTGCTGGCCGCCGGTGCAGCCCACGCCGATGGCCAACTGCTGCTTGCCCTCGGCGACGTACCCCGGCATGACGACGTCCAGCAAATCGTGCCATTTCTGCTCGAACTCGATGGTCTCCTCGCGCATGCGCACGAAGTCGCGCACCGGGGCGTCCAGCCCCGTCAGCGGCCGCAGCTCCGGATCGTAATAGGGGTTCGGCAGGAAGCGCACGTCCATGACGAGGTCGGCGTCGTAGGGAGCGCCGTGCTTGAAGCCGAAGGAGTACACGGTGACCGCGAGTCCCTTGCGCTCGCTGCCCGTGGCGAAGAGCCCCCGGATGGTGCTGCGCAGCTTCTGGGGCAGCATATCGGTGGTGTCGATGACGTAGTCGGCGCGGTCGCGAAGGCCCATGAGCATGAGCCGCTCGCGCTGGATGCCCTGCCAAATGGTGGTGCCGTCGGTGCACAGCGGATGCCGGCGGCGGCTCGACTTGTAACGGGCGATGAGCTTGTCGTCGGCGGCATCGAGGAACAGCATCTTGTAGGAGACGCCGGCCTCTTGCATGGAGGAAAGCTCGGCCTCCAGATCGCCGAAGAAATCGCCGTTGCGCGAGTCGCAGACCACGGCCAGGCGCCGCCGTCCGCCCTCGTGCTCGGTGCTCTCGTTCACGCGCACGAGATCGGCGAGCAGGCTCGAGGGCAAGTTGTCCACGCAGTAGTAGCCCAAGTCCTCGAAGACGTGCATGGCTTCCGTGCGCCCGGCGCCGGACATGCCCGTCACGATGACGAAGTCGGGCATCTGGTCTTCTTCCATTATCTCCTCGGCCACACAGGCCTCCTTTCCCTAAGAAGCGTCTTCCGCCAGCTGCTCTTCCTTCTCTTCTTTCCGCTCATTATACTGCGCGAGAACGCGCACCAGCTCCTCGGCCACCTCTTCGGGGATGACCTTGGCGGCCTTGATTTCCTCCAAGCTGGCAGCTTTCAAGTTCTTGAACGACTTGAAGTGCTTCATCAGCGCCTTCTTCCGCACGGGACCCAGTCCCGCCACGTCGTCCAGAATGCTCGCCGTCATGCCCTTGCCGCGCAGCTCGCGATGGAAGGTGATGGCGAAGCGGTGGGCCTCGTCGCGCACCTGCTTCACCAGGTACAGCGACGCCGAGCCTGAGGGAAGCACCACCGGCCCCGTGTCCTGCCAGGGCACGAACAGCTCCTCGTCGCGCTTGGCCAGACCGCAAATGGCGATGTCGTCGATCCCCATCTCCTCGAACATGGCGAGCGCCGCCGTCAGCTGCGGCTTTCCGCCGTCCAGGATGATGAGGTCCGGCTTGCTGCCGAAGCGCTCGTCGTTCAAGCGCTCCGGAGCATAACGGCGCCGCATCACCTCCTGCATGGAGAGGAAGTCGTTGGCCTCGTCGAGCGGCGTCTTTATCTTGAAGCGGCGGTACTGGTTCTTGTCCGGCTTGCCACCGGTGAACACCACCATGGAGGCCACGGTGTAGGAGCCGTGGATGGTGGAGATGTCGAAGCACTCGATGCGCATGGGCGGCGCGTCCAAGGCTAGGGCGCTCTCTAGCTGCAGAAGGGCGTTGTTGATGCGCTTGTCATCGTAGTTCGTGCGCACCTTGTAGCGCATGAGCGTATGCCGCGCGTTGGTCTCGGCCATGGTCAGAAGATCAGCCTTCTCCCCCTTCTGCGGCGCGGTGAAGCGCACCTTGGCGCCATGAGCCGAATCGAGCTTGCCCGTGAGCCACTCCCCCATGACCTCTGCGTCCTCGGGCAACGCGCGCACGATCACCTCGCGCGGGATGGAGGTGGTGGTGTCGTAGTAGCGCATGAGGAAGTTGCGCAGCAGATCCTGGTCGGGCACGTCGGTGCCGCGGTTCAAGATGAACTCGTTGGCATTCACGATGCGGCCCTCGCGGATGACGAGCACGTTCACCCCGGCCACGGTCTCCTCACGGAAGAACCCGACGACGTCGGCGGACAGGTCGCGGGAGGACACGGCGTGCTGCTTGTCGGCAAGCGAGTTGATGGTGTCGATGCGCGCCTTCAGCCGTCCCGCCCGCTCGAAGTCGAGCTCGGCGGCGGCCTCCTGCATTTCCGCCGTCAGCTCGTCGACGAACTCGCGGTGGTTGCCGGCGAGGAAGCGCTCGATGCGCCGCACGTTCTGGGCGTACTCCTCCGGCGTGACGGCCCCGCAGCAGGCGCCGGGGCCCAGCCCAACGTGGCAGTCGAAGCAGGGCCTGGTATCGCGCTTCAGGAAGGCGAGCGGGTCCTTCTCCAGCGCGCGCGTGAGTCCCCGCCAGTCGGCGCAGGTGGCGGCGCACAGGGGCACCACGCGCCGGGCGATGTCGATCATCTCCCGGGCGGCGCGGGCGTCGGTGAAAGGACCGAAGTACTTCGTATCGGACTTGTGTTTCTCGCGGGTGTACTTGATGGCCGGGAACACATCGCCTTTGGTGAGCGCGATGAAGGGGTAGCTCTTGTTGTCCTTGAAGTCCGCGTTGAAAAACGGGCTGTACTGGTTGATGAGGTTCTTCTCCAGCACGAGCGCCTCGTGCTCGTTGTCGACGACGAGGTAGTCGAAGGAGTCGATGGCCTCCACGAGCAAGGGAATCTTTGCGCGATCGTCCTGGAAGTTCACGTACTGGCGCATGCGCGCCCGCAGCTGCTTGGCCTTGCCGACGTAGATGACCTCGCCGGCGGCGTCTTTCCACAGGTACACGCCGGGCTCGGTGGGCACTGCTTCCAGCTCGCGCTTGATGCGCGCGAGCTTCTGCTGCTGGGTCTCGCGGGGGCGGCCGGACTTGACGCGACCGCCTTCGCCCACGGCTTCCGCGACGGCTGCCTCGTCGACCGCTCCCATGGCGGCCGCCTCGCCTTCGCCGTCCGCCCAGACTGCCTCCGCGACGGCCTCGTCAACAGCGTTGCCCGCGGCTTCATGATCGCGCACGGCGCGGGCGAGCGTCGGCCTCATGCGGCCCTCGCGCTCCAACTCGTCGGGGTATTCGTTTTCCCAGGAAATTCGTTCTTTACTCATGGGTGCAGTATACCCGCAGGGCCGTCCCCTTGTCTTCTCGGACAATTCTTCACCCACGTTTTCGCCAAAAAATTCGAGTTGTTAGCATCGAAGGGATCGCTTACAGCGTTCCTCGGCCGCCACTGGAGGAATTCGCCTCATCAGTTATTCGCTTAGCGATAATTTCTGCCTTCTCATGGAGCTGATTGAGCCACAGAACGCCATTCGCAATGCTAACAACTCGAAAATCATGGCTCAAATCGCCGTGGAGATTTTCCCGAGACAGGCGGGACGTTTCGCGACGCCCAAAGTAAAGCAGCCTCGACCGTGGTAAGTTGTTGTTTTGCATTTGAACCGGAGGGTCTTTTGAACAGGGAACGAACTGAAACCAGCTTGGACGCCACTGGCCGTTCGCGAGCGACGGATGCGCTGCGGCGCGGGGCCTTCTTCGCACTCGCCGTCGTTTTAGGCTTCCTGCTCCTCGAGCTGCTGTGGAACGACGGCGTCTTCGCCATCCCACAGCGCTACGTCGTAGACAACCTGCTCATCTTGGGTCTGGGCTGCGCCATCGTGTTTCTGGCAGGACAACGCACCCGCGCATCGCTGGCCGTCTTCACGGGCTTTTGCCTGCTGTGGGGCACCGCCAACTTCTTCATCATTACCTTCAAGGGGCAGCCCATCGTGCCGGCGGATCTGTTCGCCCTCGGCACCGCCGCCTCCGTGGCCGGTGGTTACAGCCTGTTTCTCACCGGTCGCCTCGTGTTCTGCTGGGCGCTGTTCGCCGCCTATTGCGTCGCCTTGGCGAAGCTGTGCCCCCAACGAAAGCACGCTCGCTGGGACGTAGCCGCCAACGTGCTGGCGGCGGCCCTGCTGGTGTGCCTCGGCACCATGCAGTACCAAGCCATCGACATCAAGAGCGACTGCGACGTAACCGTGGACGTATGGGACGTGCGCGGCTCCTACGCCACCCAGGGCACCGCGCTCTGCTTCCTCTCGCGGGCCCAAGAGCTGACGCCCAAGCCTCCGGAGGGCTACTCCGCCGAGGCCGTGGACGCCATCCTGGCCCCCTTCGCCGAGGATCCGCTGACGGGAACGGACGGCACGGTGGCAGAGTCCCCCTCGCCCGACACAACGGGCAACCAAAACTCAGCGGCGCCCACCACTGGCGATGCAGCGCCGGAACAGCCCGAAGCACTCCCCTACGACGGACCCAACGTCATCGCCATCATGAACGAGACGTTCTCCGATCTCTCCGAATACCCCGGCCTCGAGGGAACAAACGCCGCGCCGACGTTCTTCCACGAGGTGGCCGACGATTCCCTGGCCGCGGGCGACGTGTACGTCTCGGCCATGGGCGGGGGCACCTGCAACAGCGAGTTCGAGTTCCTCACCGGCGCCTCCATGGGCAACATGGGCGGCGGCGTGTACCCCTATGTGCTCTACGATTTGGAAGGGGTGGACAACCTCGCCTCCTACTTCCGCGGTCTGGGGTACGGCACCCACGCGATTCACCCGGCCGAGGCGGCCAACTGGCGGCGCGACCGCATCTACGAGCAGCTCGGATTCGACACGTTCGACGACATCACCACCATGGAAGACGCCGACGCGTTCCGCGACCTCGTCACGGATCGCGCCACCTACGAGCGCGTGCTGGAGAAGATCGACGAGGGAGAGGGGCCCCAGTTCGTCTTCGACGTCACCATTCAGAACCACGGCGGCTACGACACGGGACTCGTTCCCGCCGCCGATGCCGTGCATCTGGAATCGGATGAGGTGGAAAACCCCGAGGTGGACGAGTTTCTGGCGGCCATCCGGCGCTCGGATGAGGATCTGCGCTGGCTCGTGGACGAGCTGAACGCGCGGAACGAGCCCACCATCGTCGTGTTCTTCGGCGACCACCAACCCGGCTTCGCCGACTGGCTCTTCGAGGAAACCTTCGGCAAGCCCGTGGAGAGCGCCAGTTTGGAAGAGGTGCAGGCACGCTACCGGACGCCGTATTTCATCTGGGCGAACGCTGCGGCCCGCGGGAAATACGGGGATACGCTCGCGCGCATCGAGAACGCCGACGTCACGAGCTTGAACTATCTTTCAAGCCTGCTCTTGGATGCAACGGGGCTGCCCCGCGACTCCCGCGCCCTGTACCGATCGGCTCTGCGCCAGGCGCTGCCCGCCGTGAACCTGAACGGATACCGGGATGCTGAGGGAACGTGGCACTGGTTCGGCGAGACCGTGGAAACCGACGCCCAGCAGAAGGCCGAGGACGCCCTGAAGTCCTACGCCATCGTCCAGTACGACCAGCTCTTCAAAGACCGCTCGAACCGATAGGTTCGCTCCGACTCGACCCGATTTCGCTACAGATTCTCGCGTACCCAGGCTATGTTGGACTGGACGGTGGCGATGAGCTCGTCGGTGCTCTCGAAGGCGCGCATGGGGCGCAGCCATTCGATGAACTCCACCTCGATGTCCTGGCCGTAGATGTTCTCATCGAAATCGAGGAGGTGCACCTCGATGTTCTCCTTGGCCGTGTCGGCGAAGGTAGCGGGAACGCCCACGTTCACGGCCGCCTTGTAGCGGGCGCCTTCCACTACGGCATAGCAGGCGTACACCCCCTCGCCGACGGCGAGAAGCATGGGAGGCACCTCCAAATTCGCCGTGGCGAAGCCGAAGTCGCGGCCCTCGCCGCGGCCCGGGCGCACGAGACCCGAAAGCTCGTAGGGGCGCCCCAGAAGGTCGGCCGCCTCGCGGGCCCGGCCCTCGGACAGAAGGCCGCGGATGCGCGTGGCCGTCACGGGGCGGCCGCCCTCGGCCACCAGCTCATGTCCGTGCACCTCCATGCCGCGCTCGGCGCCCCACACACGCAAGCTCTCCACATTGCCCGCGGCCTTGCGACCGAAATGGAAGTCGCTGCCGATGTGGATGTGGCTCGGCACGCCGCCGCCGAAGCAGGCGTCGAGGAAGTCCTCGGGGCTCTGGGCCGCGAACTCGCGGGAGAACGGCAGCACCACGACCGCGTCCACATCCAGCTCGGCCAGCTTGGCGATGCGCGCCTCGTTGGTCATGAGCTTCTTCAGCCGATCAGCCGCGAACACCTCGTCGGGATCGATGTCGAAGGTGATGACGGCGCTCGCGCGCCCCTCTTCGCGGGCCGTGTTTACCGCCTCGCCGATGATGAAGCGGTGCCCCTCGTGGACGCCGTCGAAGACGCCGAAGGCCACCGAGGCGCGATCGAGCAGGGCCTCGTCGAAGGCGGGATCGTTCCTAGAGATCACTGCAGCCACGGGAAACTCCTATCGGAAACACGCATCGGGGGGCGAAACGCCCCTTGTCGACATGATACTCATATAATGCCACGATGCGGTTATCGGCCACAAGGGCCACGACCTCGCCATTTTGCGGCGGCTCGCAGCTGGGGCGCACCCCGGCCGTGCAGGCGCACAGCTCCGCCGCCGGGTCGACGCTGCGGCGCTCGAAGAGCTCCACGGCGCGCCCGTCCAGCGGGTTGCCGTTGCGCACCCGTGCCGCGGCGGCATCGTCGAGGTAGATGAAGCGCATGCCGAGCACCTTCAGCGGATCCAGGGCGGCGCGCTCCCCCATCTCCTCCAAGACCTCCAGCGTCACGCAGTCGGCGATGCCGATCGCGCCGGCCGCCGTGCGGCGCAGCGCCCCCACATGGGCGGGGCACCCCAGGCTGTTGCCGATGTCACGGGCGAGCGCGCGAATATAGGTGCCCTTCGACACCTTGAAGGCGATGTCCCAGCGGGCCGGTTCCGTGCCGTCGGCGCCCCCGATGCCCAGAAGCTCGGCGGAGTACACCTCGATGTCGCGCGGCGCCAGATCGATAACGCGCCCCTTGCGAGCCGCATCGCAGGCCTTGGTTCCCCCCACCTTGATGGCCGAGTACACCGGCGGCAGCTGCTTGGACTTCCCCACCAAACCGCCCACGAAAACGCTGGCGAAGAACGGGTCGAACACCTCGTCGGGCACAACGCCCGTGCGGATGACCTCACCGTCGCAGTCGTCGGTATCGGTAGCGGCGCCGAAGACGACCGAGACCACGTAGGACTTGTCGTGGCCGGTGAGGAACTGGTCGAGCCGGGTGGCCGGCCCCACGCACAGGGGCAGCACCCCCGAGGCGAGCGGATCTAAGGTGCCCGTGTGCCCGATGCGCTTCTCGCCGAAGATGCGCCGGGCGCGGCTCACCACATCGTGGGAGGTCATGCCGCTCGGCTTGTCCACGGCAAGTACGAGGCACAGATCGGTCGTCCCCCGCTTCACAGGCGCTCCTCCGGCAAGGTCGGGCTCTCGATGCCCAAACGGCGCGCGACGGTCTCCACGGCCCCGCGCAAATCATCGTGAATGGTGAATCCGGCCGCGGCCTTATGTCCGCCGCCGCCGAACTCACCGGCGATGGCGGCCACGTCGGTGTCGTCCTTGGAACGGAAGCTGCCGCGCACCTCTCCGTCCTGCTCCCGCAGCATGCAGGCAACGCGCACGCCGCGCAAGGAGCGCAGAAGATCGATCATGGGCTCGGCATCGGCCTTCACGGCACCGCACTCGGCGAAATCGGCGAGCGAGAGCCACGAGAGCACCGCCTCGCCGTCGCCGGACAAGCACATATGACTCACGGTGCGCCCCTCAAGCTCGATGGACGCGAGACTGCGGTTCTGGTAGAACTCCCGGGCGATCTCCCCAGGCCGTGCACCAGCGGCCACCATTTCGCACGCCCCCTCGAACGCGGCAGCGTCGGTGTTGCCGTGCTGGAAGCGGCCGGTGTCGGTCATGAGGCCGGTGTAGCAGCAGGTGGCGATGATGCGCTCGCGGTCGGCGCCCAAAAGCGCCGCCAACTCCCAGATGAGCAGCGACGTGGAGGCGGCGTTCGGATCGGTGTAGCTGAGGTCGCTCATGGCCCGGGGCACCGCATGATGATCCACGGTGACCGTGAAGGGCGCCGCCTCGTGAAGGCGCGCCCCATCGCCGAGCCGCTCCGGCGTGGGCACGTCCACGGCGATGAAGCACTCGCAGGGCCCTTCGAAGCGCGCGGCGGGAACGAGCCCGTCGGCCCCGGGCAAAAACATGAGATCGCTCGGCGGCTCCTCGTCGCGGGCAAGCACGCACGTGACCTGTTTGCCCAGCTGGCGCAAGGCCCAGACGAGCCCCAGCGCCGAACCAAGGCAGTCGCCGTCAGGGCTCACATGGCCTCCGATGACGAAGCGGTCGCGCTCGGCGAGCGCGGAGGCGATCTCGGAAAGCGTCGTGTTGGTCTGGGGCGTCACCGTCATGAAACTAGTACTCCCGATCCTCTCCGATGGTTTCCTCCTCGATGCGCTTCTCCTGATGCTCGCGCTCGGAATTCAGCGCCTGGGAGATGGCCTCGGCCTGATCGACGGACGTGTCCACGTAGAAGCGCAGCTCCGGCGCCACGCGCCAGGAGAGCTTCTTCGCCATGAGCGAGCGGATATGCCCCGCAGCGGCCTCGAAGGCAGCCTGAGCCCCGGCGTAGCGCTCGGGATCGGTGGTGTAGTAGACGTTGCAGACGGAACGGTCGTAGCTGACCTCGCAGCCGGTGATGGTGACCAGATGGAGGCGCGGGTCGGACACATCGAACAGAAGGATGCTCGCGATCACCTCGCGGGCCTGCTCGTTGACCTTGCGGTTGGAAGCGCTCTGCTTCATGACGTCATCTCCTCAATCGAGGCGGACAGATAGTTTTAGTATAGAGTTGAAACCAAGAGCCATGCGCCAGTCGTGGAAAACTAAGCAAAACTGTAACAGTAGGCGTCGAGGAAGCCCCGTGTCCCCGCGCGCAGGTTGCGCAGCGAACGGAACAGTCCAGTGGACTGTTCCGCCGAGCGAGCCATTGCTTGAGCACGGGGATGCGGGGCTTCCTCGACGCCGGACAGTCGAGTTATTCCGTGCGCTCGACCTCTTTCACCTGGTAGCCCTCGATGGTGTCGCCCACCTTCAGGTCCTGGAACTTCTCGATGCCGATGCCGCACTCGTAGCCCTGCTTCACGGACTTCACGTCGTCCTTGAAGCGGCGCAGCGACGCCATGTGGCCCTCGAAGATGACCGTGCCGTCGCGCACGATGCGCACCTTGTCGTCGCGGTGGATCTCGCCTTCCACGACGTAGCAGCCGGCGATGGTGCCCACCTTCGGCACCTTGAAGGTCTCGCGCACCTCGGCGATGCCGGTGTCCTCTTCCACGATATCCGGCGACAGAAGACCCACGCGCGCGGCGTTGATATCCTCGATGGCCTGGTAGATGACGCGATACAGGCGGATGTCCACCTTCTCCTTCTCGGCCTGCTGGCGGCTCTTGCCCGTGGGACGGACGTTGAAGCCGATGATGATGGCGTCGGAGGCGGCGGCCAGGGTGACGTCGGTCTCGGTGATGCCGCCCACGGCCGAGTGCACGATGTTGATGCGCACCTCGGACTGGTCCATCTTGTCGAAGGCGTCGCGCAGAGCCTCGATGGAGCCCTGGACGTCGGCCTTCACGATGAGGTTCAGATCGGTGGTCTTGCCGTCCTCGATGCGGCTGAACAGGTCGTCCAGGCTCATGTGGCTCTTGGTCTCCTGGGCGGCCAGGCGGGCGCGCAGCGCGCGCTCCTCGGCAAGCTTGCGGGCGTCGCGCTCGTCCTCGAAGACGCGGAACTCGTCGCCGGCGGTGGGCACCGAGTTCAGGCCCAGGATCTCCACCGGGTCGGCGGGCTTCGCCTCGGCGACGTGCTCGCCGCGCGGGTTCACCAGAGCGCGCACGCGGCCGTAACTCGTGCCGGCCACGACGACGTCGCCGGTGTGCAGGGTGCCGCGCTGGATGAGCACCGTGGCCACGGGGCCCCGGCCCTTGTCCAGGTTCGCCTCGATGACGAAGCCGGAGGCCGAAGCGTCCGGGTTGGCCTTCAGCTCCAGCACGTCGGCCTGCAGGATGATGGTCTCCAGCAAGTCGTCGATGTGCAGCTTCTTCTTGGCCGACACCTCGACGAACATGTTGGAGCCGCCCCACTCCTCGGGGATGACGCCGTACTCGGTGAGCTCCTGGCGCACGCGGTCGGGGTTGGCGCCGGGCTTGTCGATCTTGTTCACGGCCACGACGATGGGTACCTCGGCGGCCTTGGCGTGGTTGATGGCCTCGATGGTCTGCGGCATGACGCCGTCGTCGGCGGCCACCACGAGCACGATGACGTCGGTGACCTGGGCGCCGCGGGCGCGCATGGCGGTGAAGGCCTCATGGCCCGGGGTGTCGATGAAGGTGATCTGGCGGTCGCCGATGTTCACCACCGACGCACCGATGTGCTGGGTGATGCCGCCGGCCTCGCTGGCCACCACGCCGGTATCGCGGATGGCGTCCAGAAGCGAGGTCTTGCCGTGGTCGACGTGGCCCATGACGGTGACCACGGGGGGACGCGGCTTCAAATCGGCCTCGGAGTCGTTGTACACCACGGCGTACTCCTCCTCCGGCGACACGACGCGCACCTTGCGACCCATGTCGTCGGCGATGAGCTCCATAGTCTCGTCGCTCATGGTCTGGGTGAGCGTGAGCACCTGGCCGAGCATGAACAGGCGCTTGATGACGTCGTTGGGCTGCACGCCCAGAAGCTCGGCGAACTTGGCCACCGACGCGCCCTGCGGGATCTCCACCACGGAGTCGTCCAGCACCAGCGTCGGGTCCAGCCCGCGCTCGATGGCCTCGAGCTCGGCGCGCTCGCGGGCCTCGGCCTCGCGCTTCTCCTTGCGCTTCTTGCGGCGGCCCTCCCCCTCGTGGGTGTTGGCCGCGGCCACGGCGGCGCGGGCCTCGGCGAGCACCTTGTCGCGCTGCAGCTTCTCGGCCTGCACGGCCATCTGGGCGTAGCGGTCCTCGCCGGCGGTCATCTGGGCCTCGAGCTCGGGCACCACCTGGTGAGCCCCGCCCTTCTTGCCCTTCTTGCCACCGCGGGGGGCGCGGGTGTCGGCCTGGGCGCTCTTGGCCGCCTCCATGCGCTGCTTCTCGGCCTCGATCTGCGAGAGCAGCGAGTCGAAGTTGTTCTTGGGACGGGACGGCGCGGGAGCCGGGGCCGGACGGGCCGGTGCCGGGGCGGGCGCGGCCTTCGCGGGCTTCTTGTGGCCGCGGCGCAGGGCCTCTTCCACGGCGCGCTTCTTGGCCACCTCGGCGGCCGCCTTCTCGGCGCGGGCGCGGGCCCGGGCCTCCTGGCGCTCGCGCTCGACGCGCTCCTTCTCCGAGGCGATCTGCTGCTCGAGGCTCGCGAAGGCGGAGGGCTGCTTGGGCGCCTGCTTGCGCGCCGGGTGCTCCTCGCCCTCGGCGTCGTCGTCGGAGCGCGACCCCTCGCGGCGGGCGCGGGCGGCCTCGCGCTCGGCGAGCTCCTTTTCCCGCGCGGCCTTGCGCTCGGCCTCTTCCTCGGCGCGCTTGCGCTCGGCCTCCTCCTGCTCGGCGGCCAGCGCCGCGGCCTCCTCGGCCTCGAGGGCGCCGGCGCGGGCGCGGATCTCCGGCTCCAGGTTCTTGCGAATCTTGTCAACGTAGGCATCGTTGAGCATGCTCGCATGGGACTTCGCCGGTATCTTCATTTCTTTCAAACGATCGAGCAGATCCCCGCTCGACATATCGAATTCCTTCGCCAACTCGTGTACGCGCATGCTGGCCATATATCACTCCTCATTCTTTCCCGGTGCCTCGGCGAGGGCAAGCTCGCGAAGAACGCGCTCGTAATCTTCGTCGGTCACTTTGCAGCGCAGGGCGCGCTCAAGCTTCCTGGTCTTTCTCGCCGCGGCGAGGCAGTCCTCAGAGCAGACGTAGGCGCCGCGGCCGGCGAGGCGGCCCGTAGGGTCGAAGCTCATATGCCCCTCGCCGTTGCGCACGATGCGGCGAAGCGCGCCCTTCCCAAGGGTCGCGCCGCAGCCGATGCAGGTGCGCTGGCGCTTTGTCGTCTGTGCTGCCATCAGGTTCTACCCCTTAGGCCTCTGCCTCGGCATCGGCATGGACGCCGCAGTACTGGCTGTTCGGTCGGGCGTGGTTGCGGCAGCGGTTGCCGTCCTCGTCGACGAAGATGCAGAAGCCGTCGTCCTCCTCCACCTCGTCGTCCATCTCGACATCGACCAAAGACGCGCCCTGGAAGCTCTGGGGCTTGATGTCGATGTGCCAGCCGGTGAGGCGGGCGGCCAAGCGCGCGTTCTGCCCCTCCTTGCCGATGGCCAGCGACAGCTGGTCGTCGGGCACGATGACCGTGGCGTAGTTGTTGTCCTCGTCGATGCTCACGTGGCTCACCTTCGCCGGCGACAGGGCGTTGGCCACGTAGACCGCCGGGTCGGGGCTCCACTGGATGACGTCGACGCGCTCGTTGCGCAGCTCCTCGACCACCATGCGGACGCGGGAGCCCTTCGGCCCCACGCAGGCGCCCACCGGATCCAGGTTCGCCTCGCGGGAGAACACGGCCACCTTGGAACGGGCGCCGGGCTCGCGGGCCACGGACTTGATCTCCACGACCCCCTCGTAAATCTCCGGCACCTCGATCTCGAAGAGACGGCGGATGAGGTCGGGGTGGGTGCGGGAGACGACGATGGCCGGGCGCGCCTGCTCGCCGCGGGCGCGGGGCGCGTCGGCGTTGGGGTTGCGCACCTCGATGATGAGCACTTTCAAGCGCTGGTTGTGGCGGTAGTGCTCGTTGGCCGGGCGCTCGTTGCGCTCGCCCGGGTTGCGCTTGGCGTCGTAATGGGGCAGCTCCGCCTCGACGCCCTCGCGGATCTTGATGATGGTGAAGTCCGGCGTGCCCTGCAGCACGGTGCCCGTGACCAAATCGCCCACGCGGCCGCGGAACTCGTCGTAGATGGACTGGCGCCCGGCCTCGCGCACGAGCGATGAGATGACGCCCTTGGCGTTCTGGGCGGCGATGCGGCTCACGTCGTCGGGGGTAACGTCGCGCTCCTCGAACTCGCTGTACTCGCCGGTCTCCTCGTCGGGCTCGCCCACGGGCACGAGCTCGTAGACGTAGATCTTGCCGGTCTGGCGGTCGATGGTCACACGCGCGTCCCATTCCAGATCGAGGATGCGCTCGTAGCTCTTCGCCAGGGACTGCTCCAAGCGCTCGATGAGGTAGAACTCGTCGATCTTGCGCTCGTGGGCCAGTGCCTGCAAGGCCTCGATCAGTTCTGAAGTTGCCACGTATCTAATCCTTTCCCTAGGCGCTGAAGTCGATGGTGCCCTTAACGCGGGCCTTTTTGATGTTGTCGTACGGAATGCGGAAGGTGCCGGCGCCGTCTGCGGCCACCATGACGCAGCCGTCCTCAAAGCCGAGAAGCTCGCCGGTAAACGAGCTGCGGCCGTCGATGGGGCCGGTCGTCTTCACCGTCACCGTCTCGCCGGCGAAGCGCGCGAAATGCTCCGGCGTGCGCAGCGGCCGGTCGATGCCCGGAGAGGACACCTCCAGCATGTAGGCCCCGGGGAACGGGTCCAGCTCGTCCATGACGTCCCCGACCCAGGCCTGGGTGCGGGCCAGCTCGTCGAAGCTGATGCCGCCGGCCGCGTCGATGTAGACGCGGATGGTCGGCGCCTTCTTCGAGCCGACGATCTCCAGCGTGACGATCTCGACGCCCTCGGAGGCCGCTCGGGGCTCCAGGGCGGAAAGAAGCGATTTCTCCTTGGCCGTCAGCACCTCGTCTGCCTCCTTTTCCGTTGCCTACGCTCCCATACTTTCCGGGCCGCAAAAAGCCCCCTACAACAAAAGAAAGCGGGAAAAGTCCCACTTTCTCCAGAAGCGAAAGTATGTCCGTGCAGCTGATCTGCACAGCAGTCGTATTTATACCACAACGGGTCGCGCTTTGCCAGCCTCCCGCAACAAGTGGCCGCATACGGCGCAAAATGACCACAGACGGCAGTCAGGCGGCCTGGGCGGTCGGGCGGCTCCGGCGGTCGGACGACCAGACACCCAAACGTCCGCCGCGCGCCCGCCTCGGCCGATCGGGCCCGGCGCCCCTACTCGCCCGCCGCCTCGGGCAGCACCTGGCCGATGAGGTCGTTGCCCGGGTAGGCCTTGACGAAGTCGATGAAATCGGTGACGGCCCGCGAGTGCACGTGCTTCTTGTGATAGGCCATGTACACCGTGTAGAAGTGCTCCGGGACGCCCTCGACGCGCACCTGGTGCAGGTTGCTGAACAGCTGGGCGCCCAGCGAGTCCAGCATAAGCGCTCCGGCGTTGCCGCCGTTGTAGGAGAGGAACGACCCCATGGACACATCGTCGTCGTAGCCCAAGGAGGCGCCCCGCACGTCGGCCTCCTCCAGCATCTTCGCCACGCGCTCGCCGATGGGGGTGCCGCGGCGGTAGGTGTGCAGATCCACGTCGTTCAGTTCGCCGAAGGTGATCGTTTCGCGGGACGCCAGCGGATGGTCGTCGCGCACGTAGAGGGCCAGCTCGCAGTGCTTCACCGGGAAATACGCGATGTCGGGCTCGTTGTCGCGCTTGCCGCAGAAGGCCACATCCAGCGTGCCCCGATGCAGCTGCTCGGTGAGGTAGTTGGTGAATCCCTGGGACACCTTCACGATGACCCGCTTGTCGAAGGCCTCCTCGAAGTCGCGGATGAGGCTCGGCAGGTAGTGGTCCTGGGTGGTGAAGGTGGTGCCGAGGTTCACGGTGCCGAACGAGGCCGAGGAGCGCGCGCTCACGGCCGCCACGCCGTCGTCGATGGCGCGCAGGGCGAGGCACACGTGCTCGTAGAACACCTCGCCGTAGGGGGCGAGGAGCACCGAGCGGCCGTTGCGCTCGAACAAGGGAGCGCCCAGCTCCTTCTCCAAGGACGAAATAGCCCCCGAGAGGGTCGGTTGGGTGATGAACAGCTCCTGCGCCGCTCGCGTGTAGTGAAGCACCTCGGCGAGCTTCTTGAAGTAGTTCAGCTGAGAGAGGTTCATGGTTCCCCCTAAGGCAAAGGGCGTGCGTTCGGCCCGATCTCAGATTGCGCGTTTCTCTCTTGATCGTAGTTTATCAGGCTTGGCTCATAGAGATTTCCTATAAGTGCGAAAAGCGGGGAGTCTACACTCCCCGCTTATCCCTTTGAGCCCGCCAGCGGTATGAGGGACCCGACTATTCGGTCGTCCAGTCCTTCTTGTAGCCGGCAGCAGCCTTGAAGATGTACAGGCCGAGCAGCAGGATGACCACGAGCATGGCGAGCGCCACGATGAACTCGACGGTGAAGCCGAACGACGAGCCGAGCCACGCCCAGATCATAGCGGCGAAGGCGGCAATGAGGTTGAACACCGTGGAGACGCGAGAGTAGATGACCGAGTACTCACGGGTGCCGAAGGACTGGCGGCAGATGACCGGCACGAGCACCACGGCGGTGGCGTAGCAGCCGCCGAAGATGAAGGCGCCCACGTACATCACGTACTCGGAGAAGGTGCCGAACCAGCACAGCAGGATGCCCGCAACGCCAGCGGCGAAGGCGAAGATGAGGGCGCCCTTGGCGTTCTTGTCGGCCGCCGCGCCCAGCACCACCTTGAAGATGGCCTGGCCCACCATCATGACCGAGGTCATGACGCCGCCGACCACGGCCACGTCGAAGGCCACGTCGGTGAGCGACTTGGTGTAGGTGGGGAACTGCATGGCGATGAGGATGGCGATGTTGATGAGGCCGGCGAAGACGCAGATGGCGTAGAACATCGGGGTCTTCATGACGAAGCCGGCAGACAGGCCCGCGGGCTTCGCGGCCACCTCAGCGCCCGAGGCCGCCTTCTGCATGGAGGCGCCGTAGGGGGCCAGCCCGCAGTCCTCGGGAGAGTTGCGCACGCAGAACAGCGTGAAGGGCAGACTCGTGACGAGCGCGATGACGCCCCAGATGAGGTAAATCGTGTGGAAGTCGACGCCCGAGGCGGTCAGCGCGGTGAACACGGCGGACCAGATGGCGCCGCCGATGCCGGTGAAGGCCATGCACAACCCGATGAAGAAGCCGGCGCGCTCCACGAACCAGCGGTTGATGAGCGTGGGAATGGCCAGCCACAGGATGGTGATCTCGCCCAAGCCCAGCATGACGGCGGCCACGTAGAACAGCACGATGGTGTTCGAGAAGCTCATCAGCAAGAAGGCGCAGCCCACGAGCGCGGCAGAGGCGGACAAAAGGATGCGGATGTCCATGGTCTGCAGCAGCTTGCCCGCAAACGGCGAGGCGATGGTCATGGTCAGGTACATAACGGTGACGTACATGGCGAAGGCGGTGACCTCCACGCCCAGGCCCTCAGCCACGACCGGCTGGAACAGGCCCCAGGTGGAGAAGCATAGAGCCGAGCATCCGAACGTGATCATGATGCCCGTCAGAACGACGAGAAGGTGACGCACGGTCAGCTTCTCTTTGGTAGCGGTCCCACTCAAGGTAAACCTCCTCTATCGATTTCTTCTACTCTTGCGCAAACGTCGAACCCCTGTTGGCGTGAGCCGTGGACGGCGATCTTTCGCCGCTATCGTATTTGTACCGTAGAACGATTCCCTTGAGGATGGTCAAAAAGGGATGCTTTGTCCCATAATCTTTGCAAAAATAGGACAGATTCAGTTAATTTGTCCTAATATCGAAAGGATTTATGATTGATAGGTTTCACAAATAGAAGAAACTGGGAGAATATTTCCCCCAGTTTCTTGTGATCGTTCACTTAATAAGAATGCTCACAGCCGCTTCTAGAAAGACCTATAGTGCTCCATTATCAAGGGCGCGGCGATGTACACCATCACCTGGTCCGTTCCCTCGGCGATCTGATTGCCGCGGCAGTCCTCCCAGATGCGGCTCACGCGCGAGCCCTCGGTGTAGCCGAGGCCCCCCAGAATCTGCATGGCGTCCGAGGCCACCTGCACCGAGGCCTCGGGCACGTAGCGCTTCATGAGGGCCACGTCGAGCCGCTCGGTCTCGTCGGCGGCATCGATGGACCAGGCCGCGCGGTACACCATGGAGCGCATGTTGCGCAGGCGCACTTCCATATCGGTGAGAAGGGTCTCTATCTGCTGGAAGCGCCCCACCTGCACGCCGAAGGCCTTGCGGGAGCGCGCGTGGGCCACCGCGTCGTCCATGGCCGCCTGGGCCATGCCCAAGCTGGAGGCGCACAGAAGCACGCGCCCGTATTCCAGCAGATGGAACAGCTGCTGGAACCCTCCCTCGCTCGCATCGAGACGCCACTCCGGGGACAGCTCCACATCGTCGAAGGAGATGAGCGCGAAGGGCAGCATGGACTGGCCGATCTTGCTGATGGGTACGGCGTTGATGCCGGGCACGCTGCGCGGCACGAGCCAGAAGGACAGCGACGGGTAGCGGCCCGTATCCCCCGCGTCTTTGTCGATGGCGGCCACCAATATATAGGGGGCGTACTCGCCGTTGTTCACGTAGGACTTGCGCCCGTTAAGAAGCAGTCGGCCGTCCACGGTCTGGCACGAGGTCTTCATGGCCATGGTGTCGGATCCGCCGTCGGGCTCGGAAATGGCCAGGGCGAACATGAGGCGGCCGTCGGCGCGATAGTCCTCGGCGATGGAGGCGGCCTCGGCGGCCCCGGCGAACCCGCTCATGATCTGCAGGTTGAACAAGTCGTTCTGGAACGGCAGCGTCGTGCCGGCGCAGCGGGAGAGTTCCTCCACGATGAGCACCTGGGAGAGCAGGCTGTGGGCCAGATCGGGCGCGATGTCCGGCTCGGCGGTCTCGTAGTACAGATCGACGAACTCCTTCATCACCGTATCGGGCAGACCCTGGTCGCGGCACCACTTGGCCACGCGCTCCGGCGTGAAGGTGTCGGCCCCGAACGTACGGAAGGCGCTGACGAGCTTCTTCTGCCCGTCGGTCAGCGTGAAGTCCACCTTATGGCTCCCTTCTCTTTACTATAGTGTGCATTCTACACGATGACCCTAGCACACCACTCCTTTGATTTGTTGAAACAGAATACCTTTGTTGTCCTGTTTGCATAGGGATAACTTTTCCATCTAGTGGTATTTTCTACTCAATTTCGAGTCTATTTTACACACATATTCTATTTTGTCCGTAGATAGGGGTTCTTTCCCCTGCGATGATAGGGATGCAAACAAACGAACCGCCCGACCAACCACTTGCATGAAAGGAGAGATGCTCCGATGACAGTCACCGAGAAGCTCAACGGTTACGGCCCGCTCGCCGGCATCAAGGTCGTCGAGATGTGCACCTACGTGGCCGCCCCGGCCACCGTCCGCGTCCTGTCCGAGATGGGCGCCGAGGTCATCAAGATCGAGTCCTTCGCCGGCGATACCCAGCGCACCCAGGGCCCCGGCTTCGGCTGCGAGCTGACCGATACGGAAGATCCCACCATCGATTTGAACAACACCAACAAGAACTGGGTGTCGCTCAACCTGAAGGATCCCGAGGGCCTGGCCATCGCGAAGAAGATGATCGGCGAGGCCGACATCTTCATGAACAACATGCGCACCGCCGCCCTGAAGAAGCTCGGGCTCGACTACGAGACCCTGCACGAGGAGTTCCCGGGGCTGATCTGGGGCCAGATGCGCGGTTACGGCGAGTTCGGCGAGTTCGCCCATGCCCCCGGCTATGATGCCGTGTGCTGGGCCGCCCGCGGCGGCGTGGCCG
The DNA here is from genome assembly GCF_000478885.1 of Adlercreutzia equolifaciens DSM 19450. NCBI lineage: Bacteria > Bacillati > Actinomycetota > Coriobacteriia > Eggerthellales > Eggerthellaceae > Adlercreutzia > Adlercreutzia equolifaciens. Next base: position 1,246,260 of record NC_022567.1, on the reverse strand, counting down.
GCACCTTCCCCGAGAAGGACACCTCCCCCGCCATTCCCCCGCAGGCCTTCGGCGACTACAACACCGCCATCATGATGGCCGCCGGCCTTCTCGGCGCGCTCGTGAACAAGCTGCGCACCGGCCAGGGCGACAAGGTGGTCGTGAATCTGTACCACTCCGCCATCTGGGGGGGCTCCATCGGCCTTTGCGCGCAGCAGTTCGGCGCCGACTACCCGAAGTCCCGCACCGACGTGCCCAACCCCTTCAACAACACCTACAAGACGGCGGACGACAAGTGGCTCTACATCTGCCAGCCGCAGCACAACCGCTACTACAACGACATGATGAAGATCATCGGCCGCGACGACTTGGTGGACGATCCGCGCTACGCGACCATCGAGAACGTGAAGGCGAACCACCTGCAGCCGGAGCTCATCACCATCCTGGACGAGGGCTTCTCGAAGAAGGACCTGGAGGAGTGGCTCAAGATTCTGGCCGAGTGGGACGTGCCGAGCCAGAAGGTCTTCCGCTTCACCGACATCCTGAAGGACGACGAGGCCTACGTCAACGACGCCATCCGTAAGGTGAAGTACAACGCCTTCGGCGAGCACGCGCTGCCCACCACGCCCATCCGCTTCGGCGGCTACGGCGACCCGCCGATCATCCTCTCCAAGCCCATCGGCTACCACACCGCCGAGTACCTGGAGCAGTACGGCTACACGCCCGAGCAAATCGCCGAGCTGGAGGAGAAGGGCGCTGTGAAGTGCTACCACGGCGAGGAGGTGCCGGATACGATCTTCAAGTCCGAGCGCCAGGAGAAGGGCGAGGCCCCCTGCAACTGGTAGGCCCTCCCCCCGCCAAACACGCTTCCTATCTCGAGAAGGAGCCCCTCATCGCGAGGGGCTCCTTCTTTTTGCTTCTCACGCCTCCATCCTTTTGTGTCTCACCCCCTCCCTTGGCACCTCACTTCCCCATCTTCCGCAGCAACTCTTTCACGTTCATATACTCCACTTTCCTCGTGGAAGCTCTCGACCATCTCCCGCTTGGCAAGCACATCTTTCCAGCGGCGTCGTCATCCCGACGAAGGCGACGCGCGAACCGCACCGCGAGAGAATCACTGAGCCAGAATTGCTCCGAAGCCTCCCTGCAGGATGCAGATGGCAACTTCGCCCTCGCGTCTCAAATCTCGCCCAAGTTCCTCAGGGCATCCGGCCCGACGGCGCGCAACGCCGCCTCGCACGGCTCGATCGCGTAGTTCGGCTGGGTAATGACCGGGTCGGGCATCAGGGCCACGCGCTCGACCGCAAGCGGATGATCGGCGAGGTCGTCGTAGATGCCGAAGCCCAAGGCCCGCTGAGGGCACGCCTCCACGCATATCGGGCCCAAACCGGCGGCGACGCGGTCGTGGCACCCGTCGCACTTCTCGATGTGCGCGCTCGCCTCGTTGAAGCGCGGGGCGTGATACGGGCACGACAGAGCGCATACCTGGCACCCCGTGCATCGTTCGACATCGACCCTCACGAACCCGAATTCGTCCTTGGCAATGGCATCGGAGGTGCAGAAGCGCAAGCAAACGGGATTCGTGCAGTGGTTGCACGACATAGAAACGTAGAAGGCGAACACATCGTGCTCCCATGCCCCCTCGTCGTTCTGAGTCCAGATTCCGCCGGCGTACTCGTGCACGGTGCGAAATGCCGGGCCCACCCCGAGGTCGTGGTAGTCCCGGCAGGCCATCTCGCAGGTCTTGCAGCCGGTGCAGCGCCGCTGGTCGAACGAGAAGCCGAACTGATGGTGCGAATCGCCCAAAGCGTCCGCTCCCGCGACGGGCGCGGACGTCACCTTCGCGCGCGTCATCGCGCCCCCTCCCCTCGGCCCGCCTCAGCCTCACGCCGCGCCGCTTCCGCCCGTTCGGCGTCGGTCAGGTGGCGCAGACGCACCAGACACGAGTTGTGTGGATTGCCATGTGACCACGCCGTCGGCTCGTCGGAGGAGACCGTGTTGGCGCACCCACCCCAATCGAGGCGATCGCCCTGCATGTCCGCGTCGTGCCAGGCACCCTCGGGCAGCGCCACCACGCCCGGCATGATGCGCGGCGTCACCCGCGCCCGGCACACAAGGGCGCCCCGATCGTTTTCGACGACCACCAGAGCGCCCGAGGCGATTTGGAGCCTCTCGGCATCGACGGGGTTCACCGACAAGCGCCTGGGCACCACGACCGCAAGCTCGGGCACGTTGGAAAATGACGAATGCGCGCTCTGTCGCCCGTGATAGCTGATCATTTGGAAGGGATAGGGGCCGTCAAGTGCCGCCTCGGCGCCCTCGGGCGCGGCGATGTACGCCGGGATCGGGCTTACCGGCAGACTCGGATCGGCCGCCAAAAGCTCCGCGACCTTTTGATCGTATATCTCGACCTTCCCCGAGGGCGTGGGCAGAGGATGCGCTTCCGGATCTCGTCGGAAATCGGCGTAGGCGACCGCCTCCCCCTCGTAGGGACGCCGCACGACCCCCTGATCGGCCAGTTCGGCACGCACGGCCTCGGCGGAGGCGGCAAAGCAGCTCTCGCGCAGCCGCAGCTCGTCCATCTCGCCCAACGTGGCGACGCCTTCGCAGAAGGCCTCCTCCACCCCGAGTCTGCGCGCGAGCTCGCGGGCCACCTCCCATGCGCACCGACGATCGAGCGCATCGCCGCCCCACGACGCAGCCGAGATGACGCCGCGGACGCCGTCGGAGTTTCCCGACGAAACGAGCACATCGCGCTCGGCCTGGGCCACATCGGGCAGCACGATGTCGGCGTAGCGCATAGAATCGGTCATCATCACGTCGATGCCCACGATGAACTCGCACAGGCTCTCATCGGCGAGGATCTCGTGGGTTCGGTTGATGTCGGCGTGCTGGTTGGTGAGCGCGTTGCCCGCATGATTGATGATGAGCTTCACCGGCGAGGGCAATCGGTCGACGCCGCGCACGCCGTCGGAGGCCGCAAGCTCGCTCCCCCGCTCGACCGCGCGCGACCAAAGAAACACCGGGATGGCCGCCTTTACCGGGTTCTCCCCCACCGGGTCGTCGGGAAGCGCGGGCCTAAAGAGCCGCTCGCGCGCCCCACTGTTTGTACCGGGAAGACCGAAATTGCCCGTGAGCAGGGCAAGCAGACAGATCGCCCGCGCCGATTGCTCTCCGAAGGCCGTGCGTTGTGGGCCCCAGCCCTGCATGATGAATACCCGCTTCGCACCGGCGAGCTCGCGGGCGAACGAAACGATGCGGGCCGAGGGGCATCCCGTGATGCGGGCAGCCCACTGCGGCGTCTTCGCCACACCGTCCGGCCCTTCCCCCAGCACGTAGGCGCGATAGCTCTCCGAGGCGGGCACACCCACAGGCATCGTCGCGCCGTCGTATCCGACGCAGTACCGGTGCAAAAATTCCTCATCGGTGTGCCCCTCGGTGATGAGCACCCAAGCCACGCCGGCCACAAAGGCCGCGTCGGTACCCGGGCGAAGGGGGATCCACGCATCGCCCTCGCCCGTTACCGCGTCGCTCTGGCACGGGTCGATCGCGATTACCCTGAAGGGGCGCCCCTCTCCCTCGGCCTCCTCACGCGCCTGCGCGAGACGGTACGCGCCGCTTGCCCCGCCCATGCGCGTGAGCGCTGGGTTGGCGCCGAAGAGCACCACCAAATCGGCCCGGGATGCCTCGGAAAGCAGCGATCCAGTGTAGTAGCCGTCGTCGCCAAAGAGCGACGTGCACGCCGTTTGCAGCTGCATGCAACTGTAGTCGCCGTAGATGCCCAAATGTCCGCCGTAGCAGTTCATCAGTCGCTCGAACGGCGAGCCGGAACCCGACCATATCGCCGTCGCGTAGGGAAGCAGCACCGCTTCGTTTCCCCATCGCGCAACCGTTTCCTTGATGCGCCCGGCAATCTCATCGAGAGCCTCGTCCCAGCTGATGGGTTCGAACCGACCCGAGCCACGAGGCCCCACCCGGCGCAGCGGCTCGTTCAAGCGATCGGAGCTGCCCAGCCAGTAGCGCAGGGCCCGGCCGCGCAGGCACGCGCGCATCTGCGGGTTGCCGGGCTCCTCGGGGCGACAATCGGTCTCCGTCCAGAGAATCTCGCCGTCGCGCACTTGGAGGCGCAGCGCGCAACGGGATCCGCAGTTCACCGAGCACGTCTGCCACACCTCTTGCGCCCCGTCCCGGCCGGACGACCACCCCTCGCGCCTTACCATGGAAGCTCCGCCAGTGCATCGAGGGCTGCATCCTCCAGCTCGAGCAAATGCTTGAGCGCGCGTTGCACAACCCGCTCCTCCACCGCCTCGCCGAACATCGACACGAGCACGGCGTACAGATCCTCGGCCACCTCCTGCACGCAGATCATTCCCTGGGGCGTGAGCTTGAACAGAATGCCGCGAGCATCACGCTCGTCGGGCACGCGCACCAAATAACCCTGTTCCTCCAGACGCACCGAGGCCGTGGTCACATAGGCCCGCCCCGTTCGCAGGAAGGCCACCATATCGCGAGCGCGCATCATCCTCGCCGCTGTACGGCGCTTGGGATAGAGCTCCAGCAAAAAGCGGAAATCAGTGAGCGATAGCGACGTCGCCTTCTTGACGGCCGTCTGAACCGCATAATGGAGCATGGCCGTCGCCGCCAGCCCGCGTCGGGCATCAAACGCCTCGGACGCCTCCCCCGCAAGGGGCCTGCGCGCGTAGTAGCTACCCGGCATCGAAAACGCGCGGCGCAGCAGATCAGCCAAAACAGCGCGTTCCTCTTCGGAAAGGTCATCCACGCACAGCGCGAAGAATGCATTCAGACGCTCAGTCAACCGTGCCGCTCTCTCGCGCCCGGCCCGCGTCAGCTCGATACAGCCATCATCGCAGACCCTAAGAAGATCCCGATCCGCCAGAACGCCCACCGCTTCGTCGACATCGGCCGGCTTCAGCACCAACAGCCGCGCGGCGCGCATCGGGAGCACCCGTTCGGATTCAGGCAAGGTCAGCTGCGCCAGAAGACGAAACTGAAGCGGGGTCATCTGCTTGGGGAGAAGCTTAGTCACGCCTCGGGTCGCCTTGGCGATCACAGCGCACCACAAGGTGACGATATGGGCCTTCGCATAGTCCACGTCCCGCCCCTTTCCGCCTCTGCGTCCGATCGGCGCGCAAAAAAAGCGCCTGCACCTGCGACATTATAGCGTACGCAGGAACAGGCGCTAAGCGAGGGGGCCTTCTTTAGGCTACCGAGGCCAACGTATTCGGCGAAGCGGCTTGAACGACCCCGAGCAGACCGCCGGCGAGATCGGCCAGAAGGCCATAATAGGTCGCCCCCTCCTTGTGCAGCGCCGCTGCAAATTGCCCGAACCACGGAACCAAATCGGCCTCGACGAACGACTTCAGCAAAGCTGCCTCCTCCGCCTTTGCAAGGCCGTTCGAGGCCGCCCGCTGCGCGAGCGCGCTGCAGTAGAGGAGCTCGATACCGATATGGTCGGCATACTGGTTGTTCTCGTTCGACACCTCGAGCCCCGCATCGCGAAGGCGCTCCTGCATGCGAAACGTCGGCTCGCCGAACCCGTTCGTCACACCTTCCTGCACATAAAACGACTCCCAGGGTGCCACTGCCGGCTCCGGCGGCCCGATGAACAGGCGCGCGTACTCAACCGAGACATCGCGCACGCGCTCGTCGCGCGGCGTGCCTTCGTCCGCGGCGGCCCAGGCGAACAGCCCGTCCAAAGCGCACGTCACTTCTTCGCTTCCGAAATCGGGGAAGGCGGCCCAAAATGTCCGGCCGAGTCCCGCATTGGACGTTTGGCTCATCGGGGCGAGAAATGAGTTCCCCGCGAAGGCCAGCGCCCGGGCCAGCTCATGCGCGGCCGCCTCCTCGCACCCGTAGGGCCTCTCGTGCTCCAAGGCGTACTCCATGACGCACTCCCTTCCTCTCCTTAGTCCTATTTCTCGCGGCGCTCCACGATCAGCTTGCTCGCGAGCACCATGAACGCCAAGATCACCAGGGAAATCACGCCGGCGACCACGAGGATCTCGATCGGCGTGGGCGCATACGAGCTCAGCACCGCAAACGACGCCGTGCCGGTCGCGTGCGCCGCCTCACTCGAGCCGGAGATAATGCCCGGCGCGCCCATCACGTTGGGAACGATGAAAGCGGTGAACAGAAGCCAGATGCGCTTGCAGAACACGCCCACGACGATGAGCACGCAGGCCACGTTGACGTGCACGGCGCTCTGGCGGTTCTTCGCGAACACGAGGATGCAGAACGGAACCACCAAACCGCAGATGATCTCGAACCAGAAGAAAGGAGCGGTAGGACCGGTCGTCAGCAACGCCAAAGTCTCCGCTCCGGCCGCTCCGGGATAAGCCATAGTGAGCACTTCGCAGAAGATGAAGAACGCGTCCACCGCCACGCACGTGCACAGAAGACCGGCGAGCATCGCCATGAGCTCGCGGGAGGTATCGTAGATGCCGGCCTTCTTCAGAATGCCGAGCACCACAAGCAGAAGCGCGAGGCCCGAATCCATAGCGCTCGCCACGAAAATGGGAGCCATGATAGCCGTGTACCAGCCCTCTTTGGCCGCTTCCAGACCGAAGATCCACGCGGTCACCGAGTGCACCAGAATGGCGCAGGGAAGCGCGAAGCGCGACACGATGGACACGGCATGCTGGTTGCCGCGCGTCATGAACACGAGATAGAGCACGTTGATGATGAGGTAGCAGGTAATGACGCACACGTCCCACAGAAGCGGGGAGGTCGGATTGGGGCCGGTCAGAATGCGCCACACGCGCTGAATGCCGCCCAAATCGATGAGCACGAACATGCCCGCCGCGCAGATGCACACCGTGGAGAGGATGATGGCGGGAAGCGCCACCGCCTTGAACTTCGTGATGTGGAATACGCTCGCCGAGGAGGCCACGATGAGGCCGCCGGCGGAAAGACCCACGAAGAACATGAAGTTGGTGATGTAGAGGCCCCACGAGGTGCCGTTGTTCATGCCCGTCACCGTCAGGCCGAAGATGAGCTGGTACACCCAGCACCCCACGCCCACGGCCACCACCACGGCCAGGATGGCCGCCAGGACTTTGTATCGCTTGATCAGTTCCATGAGAGCCTCCTATTCGAAGTAGTGAACGGACGGACGGGTGCCCTGGCCTTCCAGGAGCGTCCACGCCTTGCGGTTCAGAATGGTCTGGGAAATCTCGCTGTCCGGATCGTCCAAGTCGCCGAAGATGCGCGCATGGGCCGGGCAGCACACGACGCACATGGGCTCCTCGCCGCGGTCGGTGCGCTCCTTGCACAAGGTGCACTTCTCGGCCACGCCCTTGGGACGCACCGGCACCTCGGCATCGCCGTAGTTGGCGCCCGTCACGCGCATCGGCGTCTGCCAGTTGAAGTTGCGCGCGTTGTAGGGGCAGGCGGCCATGCACATGCGGCAGCCGATGCACTTGTCGTAGTCGATCTCCACGCGGCCCTTGTCGTCCTTGTAGGTGGCGCCGGTGGGGCACACGCGCTGGCACGCCGCGTTCTGGCAGTGCTGGCAGGCCACGGGCAGAAACGTGCGCGTCACGTTGGGATAGGTGCCGAGCGCGCCGTCCATAACGTCGCAGTCCTCGGTGAGCACGCGGTTCCACAGCATTCCCTCGGGCACGTTGTTCTGCATCTTGCACGACAGGGCGCAGGTGTGGCAGCCGACGCACCGGTCGAGGTTGATGGCAATGGCTAGTCTGGTCATGATGTCCCTCCCTTACGCTTTCTCGATCTCGACGAGCGTGTCGGAGAACGGAATCACCGGGCCGCACATGAGGTCGTAGCCGCGCTCGATCATCGTGTTGTTCGTGACGTTCTGCAGGTTGCCCGCGACGGTGTAGTCGGCCGTGGCCGCCTCGTAGATGCGCACCGAGCCGGGACGGATGGCGTCGTTCGCAGCCGCATGCACTTCGAACTCACCGCGGTCGTTGAACACGCGCACAGTGTCGCCTGTCTCAAGGCCACGGCTTTCCATATCGGCCGGGTTCAGCATGACGAGCGGCTCGTACATCAGCTGGAGCCAGTCCGAATCGTAAAACTGGTTGTGGATGCGGAAGCGTGTGCGCGTGTTGGTGAGCTGGAGCGGGAACTGCGCGCGCAGGGTCGCATCGGCGATCTCGGTGCAGGGCTCCCACTGGGGTAGCTGCTGGTCGAAGGGCACCATGGTGTCGTAGTACAGCTCCATGCGGCCCGTCGGCGTCGGGAACACTTGGTCGGGCACGACCTCGCGGATGACCTCGCGATCGGGCACGGGCCATACGGCGCCGTTCTCCGAGATCTTCTCCACCGTGAGCTCGGACACCCACGGCTCAGTCGAGGTGGAAAGAATCGCGTTGCAGCGATCGACCGAGCTTGCGGGAATGCCGGCCTCAAGGCCCAGGCGGCTCGCCAGCTCGCGCTGAATCCACAGATCGGTACGCGCCTCGAAAAGCGGATCGATGACCTTCTCCTGGATGACGATCTGGCTGTAGCCCGCCTTCACGTTGCCGAACGGCTCATCATACTCGAAGCGCGACGTGCACGGCAGGATGTAGTCGGACCACTTCGCGCCCTCGGTGAAGTAGGGATCCATGGTCACGATGAAGTCGAGCGTGTCGGCCCAGTCGCAGGTCACGTTCATGTTGGCCAGATGCTGCGCCACGATGTCGCCGCAGAAGATGGCCGCATGGCAGTTGCTCTCCTTGTAGGGCATGTCGTAGATGCTCACTTCAGATGCGGCGGCAGCCCAGTCCTCCGGCATCGCCCACGCGCCAAGTGCCGGGGCGTAGCTGTTGTAGGACTGACCCACGTAGACGCCCACGCCCGTGCCCGGCTTGCCCACATTGCCCGTGATGGCCACGAGCACCGCGGCGGCATGTCCGGCAATGTCAGCGTTGGTCATCTTGTCGTTGCCGCCCCAGCCGAGCGCCAGCGACGAGGGACCCTCGGCGTACTCCTCGGCCAGGCTGGCGATGCGCTCGGCGGGAATGCCCGTGATCTCGGCCGCCCAATCGATCGTGTAGGGCTTCTGTCCCTCTACGAGCTTATCCCACACCGTAACCGCGCTGCGGCCGTGCACCTGAGCGGCGCCGGAGAGCGCCGGCGCGGCGCATTGGGTGTGGTGGACCGGCGCGCCGGTTACCGGATCGATGACGAAATAGGGGTTCTGCTCGGGCGTCTCCGGCTCGGCAGCGGCTGCCGCATCAACCGGGGCGATCTCCTCATGATCGCGGATGAGCAGGCCCGTCTCGGCGTCGACGAGGAACGGCATCGTCGAGTGCTGCGCCATGAACTCCTCGTCGGTAAGACCGTTATCGATGATGTGCGAGATCATGCCCAAAAACAGCGCCGCATCGGTGCCCGGCTCAATGGGAATCCACTCGTCGGATTTCGAGGCGGTCGTGGAATAGTGCGGGTCGACCGTCACCATGTGCGCGCCGGCTTCTTTGGCGTCGAAGAACGTGAACACGTTGGGCAGGCTCGACTCGCAGTAGTTCGATCCCACCGTGAGCACGAGCTTGGAACGCTGCCAATCGCGCGCCTCGGGGGCACACATCGCGTACCCCGCGCCAAAGCCCATAGCCGGGTCGAGCCCGTTGCCGGTGCCCACGTCGATGCCGTCGAAGCCCCCGTTCTGCGCGCCCAGCATGGGAGCCAGAAAGCCGAAGTCGGCCTCGGCGGTGGCGAGCACCATGATGGAGTCGCGGCCGTAGGAATCCTGCGTGGTCTTGATAAGCTCGGCGATCTCGTCGAGCGCCTCGTCCCAGCTGATCGGCTCGAACTGACCGCTCCCGCGCTCGCCGACGCGCTTGAGCGGCGTCTGCACGCGGCCCTTCCCGTAGATGTGCGCGACCTCCGAGATGCCCTTCAGGCAGATGGTCTGGAAGTCGGGGTTGCCCACGCCGTTGGGCTGCACCTTCACCATGCGCCCGTCGCGCACCGTGCACGCCAGCGAGCACATGCCCCCGCAGTGGCTCTGGTGGTAGGTGCGCGCCACATGCTCCTCTGGTGCGGCCTCGGCGGTGGCCGGCGCGAGCCAGCCGTCGACAGACGCCATGCCCGCCACACCGGCGAGCCCCGCAACGCCGGCCGCGGCGCCGGCGGTCTTCAGGAATCCGCGGCGCGTCAGCTGCCCGCGCGTGCTTGAAGACTCGGTCATCTCTCCTCCTTGCTCTCGTTTTCAAACGGGTTTTGAAACCGCGCAAAAGTATAGGAGCGAAACCGGTGAAATTCTAGGAAACAAGTTTCCCATCTATAGGCTTTGAACTGGTGTTTTACAAAAATTCTGAGGTAATTTGGTAAACAAAAGCGTCGGTTCCCTGCGCCGCCGAACACAGAGGGACCGACTTCGCAAATCAGATCAATCTCAGGCCAACTGCATCCAGGTCATGCCTGCCGTGCGCGACTCCGTCGTCGTCGACAAGTCGCTGCTCATCGCTGACCTCTTCCGCAGCGGCTCGAAGGCCACGCTCTTCTGTCGGCCGCGCCGATTCGGGAAGTCCCTCAACCTGAGCATGCTGCACTGCTATTTCGAGATCGCGCCATCCGACTCCCCCGCCGAGGCACCCGATGACGACGTCTTCGCGTCCATGGCCATCTGGGACGAGGACGCCGTGGCGTTCCGCAAGCACCACCGCGCCTATCCGGTCGTCCATCTCTCCTTCAACAACACCAAGGCCCAGACCTGAAGCGAGGGGCGGCGCTCCATCGAGGAGAACATCGTGGGCGAGCACCTGCGGCACGGCTACCTCGCCGAGAGCGCCGCGCTCTCGGCGGAGGAAAGGGCACTCTTCTCCCGTATCGCAGGAAGCCACGGGGAGGACCAGCTGCCGACCAACTCCCTGCTCCTCCTTTCCCGCCTGCTCTTCCAACACCATGGGCAGCGCGCAGTGATTCTCATTGACGAGTACGACGCCCCCGTCATGAGCGCGTCGGCCAACCATTACTACCGGGAGGCCGTGACGTTCATGAAAATGCGGGCTACCATACCACCGACGATGTTGAGATGCCGAACAACACCCGCATCCGGCGGACCCTGCGCATCCCCAACGCCGAGATCCGCGAGCTGTACCGCACGGAGATCATCGAGCGCTTCTCCTCCGTCGCCGTGACGTTGCAGGCCTAAACGCTGCTTTATCAAGTGCAAATACTCGGTTCCAAAGCAGATATATCAAATTTATTACACTCTATAGCCTAATCTTTCGATTAGTTTATCATTTTGTGATACTATGTATCATATTCTTTACAAAAGGAGATCCATGCTGCTCAACGAAGACATAGCGGAAAGGGTCAGAGAAGGCCGGCGACGGCTCGGTTTGACGCAATCCGATCTCGCAAACCTTGCCGGAGTGAGCCGTCCCACCATTGCCCGCATAGAAGGAGGAGGCGCAGAGCATATCGCCCTGGGCACCGTTGAGCGCATTCTCAACGCCACCAATTGGGAGCTCAGCCTCGATCGCGGGGTGCGCCCCAAAATGCGCAACGATTCCTTCGACATGGAGGCCTATCTCGATTCGCTGTATGGTGATGCGCGATGAGTTCCGCGCGCGAGAAGAACCTCGAGGTACTCATCGCCGGGGAAGCCGTCAGCAACCTCTCCATGTCCAAACCCATAGATATCACGTGCCTGCAAGCCTAGGCCCCGACCCGGCTTCTCCCGCGCGTATCCCGTTGCCTTCCACAAGGCCCTGGCGGCGAGAGGCACGGCCGCCGTGGCGGTACGGAGGTAGGTCGGCTTCCGCAGAAACACTTTACCCATTAAGTGCACAGCAAAGCGGGCCCCTCACCGTGAGGGGCCCGCTTTCTATTCCCGTGGCGGGAAGAAGGCTGTACCTGGAAGGATTATGCCAGGGCGTACTTTGCGGCGTTGGTGCCGGCGTTGCGGCCGAAGGTCATGCAGTCGGCGATGGCGTTGCCGCCCAGGCGGTTCTCTCCGTGGATACCGCCGGTGCACTCGCCTGCGGCGTACAGGCCGGGAATCGGCTCGCCGTCGGCGTTGCAGGCCTCGGACTCCACGTTCACGCGGATGCCGCCCATGGTATGGTGCACGGTGGGCACCTTGCGGCAGGCGTACCAGGGGCCCTCGGTCATGACCGCGTCGGCGGTATTGTCGGCCACGAAGCCGAACTCGTCGGTGCCGCCTTCCACCACGGCGTTGTAGGCGTCGATGGAGGCCTGCAGGTTCGCGGCATCCACGCCCATCTCGCCGGCCAGGGCCTCCACGGTGTCACCGGTTACGATATGGCCCAGCGCCAGCATGTTGTTGATGGTGGCGCCGTTGGCGTCCGGCTCATCGGGATCGGGGTAGCGCAGGGTGTTCACGACGACCCAGTAGGTGCCGTCGGGCTGGGCGAAGATGTTCTTGCACAACACGTCGCGCTCGGCGCCCTCGTTCACGAAGCGCTTGCCGTCGGTGTTCACGAAGATGCGGTTACGGCCGGAGGTGCGGATGTCCTCCATGAGGCCCGTGCCCGGGGTGCCGCAGGGATGCAGCTGGATGTCGGACAGGCAGATGAGCTCAGCGCCGGCGTTCTCGGCGAGCACCATGCCCTCGCCCTGGGCGCAGGGCTTGATGTTGGTGCAGCCGATGGAATCGTCCAGCACGACTTCCTTCCACACGCCCGTGTTCACCTTCTGACGGTACTCCACGTTGCCGCCGAAGCCACCGGTGGCGATGACCACGGCGCCGCAGTTCACGGTGACCTCCTGCTCGCCGTCGTAGAGCGCCTTCACGCCCACGACCGCGCCGGCGTCATCCAGGATGAGCTCTTTGGCCTGCATATCGTTGAGAAGCATGATGGCATCGGCGTTGTCGTCGATGAACTGCTGGAACGAGCGGATGTAGGTGTTGCCCGACGGCGTGGCCGGATAATGGCTGCGCTGGCCGAGCGATCCGGTCGCCGAGCCGATCTCGTCCTTGAACTCGACGCCCAGGCTCTCGAGCCAGTGGACGGAATCCAGCGCGTTGTCCGTGAGGAAGTGCACGAGCTCGGGGTTGTTGGTGTTGTGGCCGCCCTTCATGGTGGTCTCGTAGAAGGTGGGGATGGAGTCCTCGATGCCCTGGGGCTCCTGGCGCTCGGGATCGACGGCGTTCAGCGCGCCCTCGGAGACGTTGGTGGAGCCGCCGGTAATGCCACACTTCTCAAGCACGATAACGCTCGCGCCGGCCTGCACGGCCGCCACGGCCGCCGCCAGGCCCGACCCGCCGCCGCCCACGACGCACACGTCGGCGTCGTAGACCTCTTCCACCGCCGGTTTCTCGGGCACGGGCGCCTCCGAGAGCACCTCGAAGGCCTGAGCCTGCTTCGCGCAGTCCTCAAGACCGGTCTGCAGGGAGAGCGAGGACAGCGTCGCGCCGGTGACGGCATCGATGTTGATGGTCTGGTTGTCGATGGCCTGCTGCTGCAGAGCCTTCAAGGCATCGGCGCCGACGCCGAGCGACTCTTGGTTCGCCGAGGTGTCGATGGCCGTGATGGCGTCATCGGAGAACGTGACGGTCATGGTGTAGGGGGCATTGTGGCCCGTCACCTCGGTCGTGTAGGTGCCCGCCTTCCACGGCGCGGAATCGGCCAGCTCCTCGGCGCGGCTATGGGGCGCGCAGCCGGCCAGACCGAAGCTGGCCAGACCGCCCCAGATACCGAGCACGGCCGCCCCTTTGCAGAACGTACGACGAGAGATGCCATTCAGGGGAACAGAATCGGATGTGCGGGTCATGATGAGCCTCCTTCTAACACGTCACAGTAAGGGAACCGGAAGTCGCTTGAAGGATCAGCCTGCCGAGCTATCGAACCACCCAAGCGACTCGAACGATTACCTGATAGCCGGACTTTAGCGCGCCAGGCGCTGGCAACAACAGGTCAACAGGCTCTTGTTAGCTTTGTGCGCGAACGGTGTAAGACTTCTGAAACCCTGTCAACAATTCGTCACATTGGGCACCGATCTGTTTGATTCGCTGCACGGAAAAACCGCTACCGCAGGCGCGCGGCCAGCGAGACGGCCTCGCGGCCCAACTGCCTGGCCAGGGCAAAGCCGATCTTATCGGCCTTCACGGAACGCCATTGGGGCTGGCCTTCCTCGCTCAGCCCCGCGAAACCCGTTGCCACCACGCCGCCGGCCAGCGGCGCGCCATGGGTGCGCGGATGGACGGCGAGCATGCCCTGGGTGGCGAACCAGCTGTCCAGAAGGGCGAGCGTCCCCTCCCCTCCGCAGTTGTTGAGGCCGGCCGTGGAAAGCGCGCCGCCCACCTTGCCCGTCAGCACGTTCTCCACCATATGGAAGGGACGCGTGCGATCCATGAAGTTCTTCATCCGCGCGCTCACAGTGCCGAAGTAGTCCGGGGAGGCGAGCAGAACCACGTCGGCGTCCCGCAGCTTCTCGTAGAGGTCGTTCATGTCGTCCGCGAGCGTGCAGCTCGTCTGCGCGAGACAGCGGTTGCAGCCGATGCAGAACCCGATATCGAGCCGGGAGAGCTCCACCAGCTCGCCGCTCACCGGCACTCCGAGCGCCGTCCCCTGCTCGGCCGCGCCGTCGAGCGCCGCCTGCAGAAGTGCCGCCGTCCCCTTTCCGGCCCGATGGCTCCCATTGATTCCCAGCACTTTCATAGCGTCCTCCTCGTCTTAACAACGTTCGATTCGAGAGGAGACGCGGGGTACCTTGACCGAGCGAGTTCCGCAGCGACTGAAACAGGACTAAATGTCCTGTTTCACCAAGCGAGGACTGTCTGAGCGAATCAAGGTACCGCGCGGCTCCCCCGTGGCGATTTTCTACCCAGAAAGAGAAAAGGGAGCCCCGGCCTTGTGGGCTGCGGGGCTCCAGATAGCAGGTTCGGTTTTGCCGATCCTCTCTTACATGTTGTGGAAGGCGTACTTCTCCGGGTTCTCCTTCACGTCGGCACGGTTCTTCGGGTTCATCTTCAGCGTGCCCATGATGCCGTCGTTGGTGTTGGAGGCCAGCACCTGGTTGCGGTTCTCCATCTTGATGCAGTTCTCGAAGCTGGTGCCGTCCAGCGAGCACTGCAGGGCCTCCTTGGTGAGGCGCAGACCGAACGGGGCGGTCTCGCGGCACATCTCCTCGGCCATGGCCACGGCGGTCTCAAGCACGTCATCGTCGGCCACCACGCGGTTGGCGAAGCCCCACTCGTAGAGCTTCTGGGCATCGAAGCGGGCCGGGTTCATGAGGATCTCGCAGGCGCGGGCGTAGCCGACGATCTTCGGGAGGAAGAAGGAACCGCCCATGTCGGTGCCGGTGTAGCCGATGGACAGATAGCCGGCGTTCATCTTGTAGGACTCGCCGAGCACGCGCATGTCGCAGGCGCAGGAGATGGACAGGCCGCCGCCCACGGCGAAGCCCTTCAGGGCGCCGATGATGGGCTGCTCGCAGCGGCGCATGTTGATAATCTGGTCGGAGCACATGCGCTGCATGATGTAGAAGTCGCGCTGGATGCGGCCCATGTCCTCGGGCGGATCGAGGGCGAGGTCGTTCAGGTTGAAGCCGGCGCAGAAGGAGCGGCCCTCGCCGGTCAGCACGATGACGCGGCAGTCCTTGTCCATGCGCACCTTGATGAGGAAGTCGTTGAACTCGGCCATCTGGGCGTAGGACATGGCGTTCAGGTTGTCCGCATCATTGAAGGAGCAGATGTAGACCGGACCGCGCTGCTCGATCTTCAGCTTCTCGTAGTCGTAGGTGAACTCGGGCAGATGGTAGGCCTCCTGGTAGACACTCATGGATGAACCCCTTTCGCGCTTGTTTACTCAAGTTTTACTTTTTAGCCCATTGGAATTTTGTTCCGCCTGACTTGCTTCTGATTTTTAAGGATGATACAGCGGTTTTCCACGGACAATTTTGAAATATTGTTTCTTTTACTACCCAATTAATTGATTTTGTGGGTCTATAGATTTCCACGCATCGCTTGGCCCTATTGACTCATCAATTATTCCAATTATCTTTTCTCAATTTTGGCTTCCTGTCCGATAAATACCTTTGTATGCTAAAAGCACGAATTTCTTCTGGGTATCAGCGGAGGCGCTCGAGCACCGGGGAGCCGCGCACGAGCGGCCGGGCGCTTCCGTGGCAAAAGGGTTTTAGGTTCTTTAGAAAGGAAGGCCTATGATCACCGATCTCAAGATCAACGAGGAGAAGAAGAAAGAGTACTACGAAAAGGGGTATTGGACGCACGACACCATCCGCGACGTCTGGGAGCGCCAGGCGCGGGCGAACGCCGACAAGGAATACGTCGCCGACGACCAGGGCTGCCGCATGACCTACGGGGAAGTGGACGACGCGGCAAGCCGTCTGGCCGCGTGGCTCGTGTCCCAGGGCATAAAGCCCGGCGACGTGGTCACCTTGCAGTTCCCGAACTGGGCCGAGTTCACCATCGCCTACGTGGCCTGCTTCAAGGCCGGCGCCGTCATCCAGTCGCTCGCCCGCAACTTCAACGGGGCCGACCTCACCTACGCCATGAACCTCGTGGAGAGCCGCGCCTACATCGGGCCCACCTCCTTCCACGGCGTCGATTACGAGCAGCAGATCCTCGACATCGCCGGCGACATCCCCACCCTGAAGGTCATCGCGCTGGTGGACAAGAAGGCCCCCAAGCAGACCGACCTTCCCACCGTGGCCGAGATCGTTGCCACTACCGAGCCCCTCGCCGAGAAGGTGCCCGTCGAATCCGACCAGGTGGCGTGCCTGCTCTCCACCTCCGGCACCACGGGCAAGCCCAAGGAGGTCATGCTCACCCACAACAATATCCTGTTCTCCGAGCGCGTCTTCGTGGAGGGTCTCGAGCGCACCGCCGACGACGTCATGTGGATGCCGGCACCGCTGAACCACGCCGTGGGCTTCTTCCACGGTCTCGTGGCGCCGATGCTTCTGGGCGGCCGATCCGTGCTCATGCAGGACTTCGCCGTGAAGGACGCCATCGACCTCATCAACGCCGAGGGCGCCACCTGGTCCATGTGCTCCACGCCGTTCATCTACGACATCGTGAAGTACCTGGACGCCCACCCGGACGAGTCGCTGCCCACCTACGTGCTGCACTCCTGCGGCGGCGCGCCGGTGCCCGGAGCGCTCATCGACCGCGCCCACAACCACGACATTCTGCTCTGCGAGATCTTCGGCTCCACGGAGAGCTGCCCGCACGTGTTCGTGCCCCCGAGCAAATGCGTGGAATGGAACGGCGACTGGTCCGGCATCCCCTTCCCCGGCATCGAGGTGCGCTACATCGATGAGCAGGGAAACGATGTGGCCCCGGGCGTCCAGGGCGAGCACATCTCCCGTGGCCCGCACCAGTTCGTCGGCTACCTGAACGAGCCGGAGCGCACCGACCGCGCGCTCACCGACGACGGCTGGTGGTTCTCGGGCGACCTGGGCTACATGGACGAGGACGGCCGCATTCGCATCAACGGCCGGCGCAAGGAGATCATCATCCGTGGCGGCGAGAACCTGTCGGCCCGCGAGATCGACGACAACCTCGTGGGCTGCCCCGGCGTGGGCGAGTCGGCCACCATCGGCATGCCCGACGACCGCCTGGGCGAGCGCATCTGCACCTTCGTGGCGCCTTTGGGAGATACGGTGCCGACCCTGGAGTCGGTCACGGCCTACCTGGAAGGCGAGGGCGTGCCCAAGCGCCTGTGGCCCGAGCGCATCGAGATCATCGACGAGATCCCGAAGACCCTCATGGGCAAGGTGCGCCGCAACGTCCTCACCGACGAGCTCGCGGCTCGCATGGCCTAAAGCAGCCGGCACGTCAAGCTGGCACGATATCAATAGGGCATTCCTATGAATGCCCTCTTTCTTACTATGACCATTTCGACACGGTCGTTTGTATGATAGTAACTACAAGGTTCGTGGCCGCCTGGGGAGCGATAGCGGCCGGTCAGAAAAGCAGAAGGGGCTGACATGATCGACGACCTGAAGATCAACGAGGCGCTTAAGAAGCGTTGGTACGACAAGGGGTATTGGACGCACGACACCATCGCCGACATCTGGGAGCGAACGAGTGCCGCTCACCCCGACCGCGAATACGTCTGCGACGACACGGGAAGCCGCCTCACCTACGGGGAGGTTGACGACAAAGCCGGGCGTGTGGCCGCATGGCTTGTCGCCGAGGGCGTAAAAGCCGGCGACGTCGTCACCCTGCAGTTCCCCACCTGGGCCGAGTTTACCATCGCCTATGTGGCCGTGCTGAAAGTCGGCGGCGTGGTGCACCCGGTGCCGCGCAACTACAACGACGTGGATCTGGAATACGCCATGAACCTCGTCGGCTCCCGAGCCTACCTCTCCCCCACCTTCTCCCACAACACCGACTACGAGGCGCAGATCCTCTCTGTTCGCGACGCCATACCGAGCCTGGCCGCCATCGCCGTGCTGGACAAGCAGGCGCCGAGCCACTCGGAGCTTCCCACCTTCGACGACATCTACGGGCGCTTCGAGCCCTTGCGCGAGCCCGTCGCCGTGTCCGCCGATTCCGTGGCCTGCATTCTGCCCACCTCGGGCACCACGGGCAAGCCGAAGCAATCCATGCTCACCCACAACAACATCCTGTTCTCCGAGCGCGTCTTCACGAACGAGCTCGGGCGTACGCAGGGCGACGTCATGTTCATGCCCTCGCCCTTGAACCATGCTACTGGCTTCTTCCACGGGCTCATCTCCCCGCTTCTGCTCGGCGGCCGGGCCGTGCTGCAGCAGGACTTCCGCCCGCGCGAGGCCATCGAGCTCATGAACGCCGAAGGCGTCACCTGGTCCATGTCGGCCACGCCGTTTATCTACGACATGCTGAACGTGCTGGACGCCGAGGACGGCCTGGCCTTCGACACCCTGCGGCTGTTCTGCTGCGGCGGCGCGCCCCTGCCCCCGGCGCTCATCGAGCGCGCGGCCCGCTACGGGGTGCTCCTCTGCGAGATCTACGGCTCCACGGAGAGCTGCCCGCACGTGTTCGTCCCTCCAGAGAAGTGTGCCGAATGGAACGGTGCCTGGTCGGGCGTACCCTTCGCGGGCATCGAGGTCAAGGTCATCGACGAGGCCGGCAACGAGGTGCCCCGGGGCGCCCAGGGCGAGGAGATCTCGCGGGGGCCGCACATGTTCGTGGGGTACCTGAACGAGCGCGACCGCACCGATCGCGCCCTGGACGATGAGGGATGGTTCTATAGCGGCGATTTATGCTACATGGATGGGGAGGGGCGCATCCGCATCAACGGGCGCAAGAAGGAGGTCATCATCCGCGGCGGCGAGAACATCTCGGCCCGGGAGATCGACGACGACCTCATCGGCGCGCCGGGGTTGGCCAACTCGGCCACCATCGGCATGCCGGACGCGCGCCTCGGCGAGCGCATCTGCACCTTCGTCGTACCGAGCGACCCCGCCGCGCCTCCCACCCAGGACAATCTCATCGCCTACCTGAGGGAGCGCCACGTGGCCAAGCGCCTGTGGCCCGAGCGCATCGAGATCATCGACGAGATCCCCGTCACCGCCACTGGCAAGGTGAAGCGCTTCATCCTCGCGCAAATCTTGAAGGAGCGCATGGAAGCGGAGTGATCTCTTCACCGTCGGTAGAGTAGGCTGCCGCTGGGAGGTGTGCCTCCACGCGCAGTTCCGCAGCGAACGAAAGTGCCCAGTGGGCACTTTCGCCGAGCGAGGACTGTTTGAGCATGGAGGTATACCTCCCAGCGGCAGCCGGACAAGCAGCAAAAAGCCCGAGCACCGCTGATCGCGCTCGGACTTTTTGCTAGAGACTTCTTTTAACTTATCGGTACTCCCGGTCGAGCTCCTTGGCGATGGTCATGCGCTGGATCTGGTTCGATCCCTCGAAGATCTGGAAGATCTTGGCGTCGCGCATGAGCTTCTCAACGGGATACTCCTCGGAATAGCCGTAGCCGCCGAGCACCTGCACGGCGTTGCTCACCACCTCCTGCATGGCGTCGGTGACGAAGGTCTTCACGATGGCGCCGTCCTTGCGCACCATTTCGCCGGCGTCCATCTGGCGCATGCAGTTGTTCACGAGAACGCGGGCCGCCTCGGTCTTGATGGCCATGTCGGCCAGCATAGCCTGCACCATCTCGAAGTCGATGAGGCGCCGCCCGAACTGCTTGCGCTGCTTGGCGTAGGCCACGGCCTCGTCGAGCGCCCGCTGCATGATGCCCACGGCCAGCGTGGAGATGAAGGCCCGGGAGAGGTTCAGGGCGTTCAGGGCGATGGACATGCCCTGGCCCACTTCCCCGATGACGGCGCTTCTCGGCACGCGCACGTTCTCGAGAACGACCTCGGTGGTGTCCGACAGGCGGAAGCCCATCTTGTGCTCCTTGGCGCCGGCAGCAAGACCCGGGGTGTCGCCGTCGATGAGGAAGCCCGTGATGCCGTGGGCGCCGGCTTCCGGATCGGTCTTGGCGAACACCACGTAGATGTCGGAGATGGAGCCATTGGTGATGAAGGTCTTCGTCCCGTTCAGGACGTACTCGTCGCCGTCGAGCACCGCCGTGGTGCGCATGGCGGCGACGTCCGACCCAGCGTTCGCCTCGGTGAGGCAGAAGGCGGCGAATCCGTTGTTCTCGGTCTTTTCCACGAAGTGGCGCGCCTGCTCCTCGGTGCCGTTCAGAAGGATGTTGCGGAAGGCGACGAAGTTCGTGACGAAGGTGTCGGCGTAGGCGGCGTCAACCCAGGCCAGCTCCTCGAACATCATGGCGCAGGTCTCGTAGCTTAAGCCCATGCCGCCGAACTGCTCGGGGATCTCCACCATGTGCAGTCCCAAATCGAAGCCCCACTGGTACAGCTCGCGGGGGCACTCCCCTGCCTTGTCGGCCGCGGCCACGTACGGCATGACCTCGTTGCGGGCGACGTCGCGCACAAGCTTCACGAGCTCGCGCTGCTCCTCGGTGTAGGTGATGGCCATAGGTTTCCTCTCTCTTTCAGCCCCGCGGGGCACTTGCATGCGGCTCTATCGCGTGCCGGGCGGAACGAGGCCGCCGGCGCTAGCGGTTCTCCTGCAGGATGCCCTCGTCGAAGGCATAGCGCAGCTGGGCGTTCACCGAGCGAACGGCACCGTCGTGCAGCTCGGGCCGCACGTCGTTGTACACAGCCTCCACTAAGGCCTCGGCATCGGCGGGGATGCCGCTGCGAACCGCGGACACCACCTGCTGCAGCCGCTGGAGGCGGTGACGGCGCGCCTGCTCGATGCGCTCGGAGGGGTTCTCGATCACCGGCCCGTGGCCCGTCAGCAGGCGCTCCACGCCGCGCTCGGCCACCAGGCGCCCGAGCACGTCCAAACTCGCCAGATAGTCGCCCATGCGCCCGTCGGGCCAGCAGACCATCGTGGGGCTCTGGGCGAACACCACATCCCCCGTCACCACGAGCGCGCCCTCTTCCACAAGAAAGCCCACCGAATCGCTGGAGTGGCCGGGCAGCGGCACGACCTCGATGGCCAGCGACACTCCGGGCAATTCAAGGGGCCCAGGGCCCAGCGTGCCCGACGCCACGCCCAGCACCGGCGCGCCGAAGACCCGACCCGCCTCCTCGGCGCACTCGGCGTGGTCGAAATGATCGTGGGTTACCGCCACGGCGGCCACGGTGAGGCCGCGCCGAGCGCAGGCCTCGGCGATGCGCCCGATGCAGGCGGCGTCGTCGGGACCCGGATCCACTACCACGCAGGCCCCGTCGTTCGGAGCGGCGAGAATCCAGCTGTTGGTGCCGTGATAGGTGAGCGGCGTGGCGTTGGGATGTCGCACGCACTGGGCGAAAGGCCCCACCATGGCCTCGTTGTCCGGAGGCGTGAAGCGCGCACTCATGTCTCGCTCACCTCGCAGCCGAGCACCACCTCGCCGCACGCCCGCGCCACCGGATGCGGCCGCACGTGCCCGTCGAAGGGAGTATTCCACGCCTCGTCCACCGAGGTCGCTGCCACGATGGAGGTGAGATTGGAGATAGTCGGGGGCACGAGCTTGAGCAGCCCTGCATCGAAACGCATGAGCGCCTCGCCCGGGGCGATCCAGGCCGCCTCCACGGCCTCGCTCGTGCGGCCATCGGCGTGCTGCCCCTCGGGCAGCCGCGCCAGGAAGAAATAGGTATCGTAACGCCGTGCCTCGCTTTCGGGAGTGACCCAATGGCTGCGCAGGCGCATCAGATCACTGCGCAGCACGAGCCCCCGCTCGCGAAGGAATTCCCCGAAGGAGACGCGCCGCGTGGCCACGGCTTCACGTTCGGCAGCCCAATGGTCTTCGCGCTCGTCGACGGGCGCGCCTCCGTCGAGAGCAGAGGCCAGAAGCACGCCGCTCTCCTCGAAGACCTCCCGGGCCGCCGCCGTAATGACGCCTTTTGCCACGGACACGGGACAGCTCATGAGACAGGCCCACTGCTCCGGAGAAGGCCCGGCCCAGGGCACGGCACATTCCACATCCCGCACGTCCATGCCGCCGCCGGGAAACACCACGGCGTCCGGCGTGAAGGCCATGGTGGAGGCGCGGCGCAGCATGAAGACATCCACCGGAGCCGCATCCACGGTCTCCTCGATGGGCGCTCCCCCCGCCAGCGGGCTCTCGAAACGACGATAATGGGGCTTGCCCTCGCTCACCAGCATAACCGTGGCGGCCATGCGCGGGGCCACCGACTCGCCGGGCGCTCCTGCGAGGAAGGCCCGGGCGCGTTCCACCACACCAGGCTGATCGTCCACCGAGTACTCCACGTAGGCGCCGGGGGAAAGCGGCTCTCGGATGCTCTGGACACGCCGTCCCTCCGCCGCGCCCGCGGCCGTCGCGCCCACCGCCTTCGCCGTCTTCTCGGCTCCGTGCCTCATCTTGCCCGCGCTCTCGCTCATTTTTCCGCTCCTGCCAACAGCTCGGCGATGTCCCTCACGGGCACATCGGAATCTGCCGATACCATACCATCGGCGAGCATGGTCAGACAGAACGGGCACGAAGTCGCCACGAGATCGGGGTCGGTGTCAAGCGCCTGGGCGCAGCGCGCCTCGTTGATGCGCGCACCGGCGCTCTCCTCGAGCCACATGCGACCGCCGCCGGCTCCGCAGCAGAAGCTCGTCTTGCGGGCGCGCTCCATCTCCGCCACGCTTCCGCCGGCGGCACGGACCACCTCGCGCGGTGCCTCATAGATGTCCTGATAGCGGCCCAGATAGCACGAGTCGTGGAAGCACACGCGCCCGAGCGCCTCTCTCGCGCGGGGCAGGCGCCCCTCGCGCACGAGCCGTGCCAAAAGCTCGCTGTGGTGGATCACCTCGAAATGGCCGCCCAGCTGCGGGTAGTCCCGGGCCAGGGCCTGGTAGCAATGGGGGCACTGCACGATGATCTTCTTGACCCCGTAGGCCTGAAGCGTGGCGATGTTCTCGCTGGCCAGCATGAAGTAGACGAACTCGTTGCCCATTCTCCGCGCCGCGTCCCCGCAGCACTTCTCCTCGTTGCCCAAGATGGCGAAGCTCGCACCCGCCTCCGCGAGCAGCGACACCAAGGCCGCGGACACCTTGCGATTGCGTGCGTCGAAGGCCCCGGAGCAGCCGGGCCAGTAGAGGTACTCGGCATCGGGGGCCTCGGCGATGGTGGGCACATCCAGCCCCTCGGCCCACTTGGCGCGGGTCTGCCAGCCCAGACCCCACGGGTTGCCGTTGTTCTCCATGTTGCGGAAGGTGGCCTGGGCCTCCGGCGGGAACGCGCTTTCCATGGACACCTGGTAGGTGCGCATCTTCACCACCTTCGGCACGTGCTCCACGAAGGCCGGGCACGCCTCCATGCAGGCGCCGCAGGTGGTGCAGGCCCACAGGGTCTCGGGCGCGATGACCGCGCCCACGAGCGGGCGATCGACGATGGCGCGCTCGGCGTCGGCGAGATCGGCGTTCTCAAGGAGCGCCTCGGACGCCGGCAGCTCGGGAACCGCCTTCGCCCCCTTCCCGCCCTCGTCGGCGGCCGCGCCGTTTTTCTCCAGGGCCGCCTCCTTCTGCAAGCGGTAGATTATGGGCCCCCGCTGCTCTAGCTCGGCGCCCAAATCCTGGATGAAAGACTTGGGGCTTAGGGGCTTGCCCGTGGCAAAGGCCGGGCAGAGGTCCTGGCAGCGGTTGCAGCGCACGCAGGCCTGGGTGTCGAACAGATCCTTCCACGTGAGCTCCTCCAAGCGGCCGCAACCGAAGGAGAGCAGGCCCTCGTCCTCCATGTCGATGAAGGGCAGCTCGCCTTTGGGTTTCAGATCGCGCCAGTAGACGCCGGCCGGCACGAGCAGCACGTGAACGAGCTTGGAATAGGTCCAGTAGGCGATGAGCGCGAAGGCGAGCGCCATGTGGAACCACCACAGCACGCGGTGGGCAAGCTCGATCTGACCCTGGTCCCAGCTGACGAAGAGCCCTGCGAAGAGGCTCCCCACCGGCGACCAGGCGCTCCAGGGATCGCCCGTGCCGGCGATGCGCAGGCCCTCCAGCACGAATCCCGTGAGGCCGATGGCCAGCAGCAGGCCCAAAACGACGATGTCGCCGGGCTTGGTGTCAAGCGCGCGGTTCGCGATGCGACGCACGATGCAAGCCACCATGGCGATGCAAAAGGCGGCGCCGGCGATGTCGACGGTGAGCGAGAGGAAGTACAGGTAGAAGTCGCCTTGAACGAGAGGGAGCCCCAAATCGGCCTGGGCGGCCACGGTGGCGGTGGCGATAAGCAGGATGATCATGGCGACGTACATGGCCACGTGCACGAGCCCGGGCCCGCGCCGCTCGGCCACCTTCACCTGCAGAAGGGCGTCGCGCACCGCGCCGCGCAGACGCTCGCCGCGCCTATCGGAGCGATTCTCGGGCTCGCCGATCTTCCACAGGCGCCAGCGCCGCACGAAGAAGACGACGGCTACGGCCAGCGCCGCGATGAAGCAGGGGTAGATCAGCCAGTGGCCCGTGATGTTCCACAGAACCTCGCGTGCCGGCACCTCGCCCATGACGCACCTCCCCTATTTGCGCTCGCGGACGGCGGCCTCCAGCAGCGGCACCGCCTCGAAGAGATCCGCGACGATGCCGTAGTCGGCGCCGGCGAAGATCTCCGCCTCGGGATCCTTGTTGATGGCCACGACGCACTTCGAGGCGCCCATGCCGGCCATGTGCTGGATGGAGCCGGAAATGCCGCAGGCGATGTACAGCGAGGGCGCCACGGTCTTGCCCGTCTGGCCCACCTGGTACTGGATGTCGACCCAGCCCTCGTCCACGGCCGGGCGCGAGGCGCCCACGGCGGCCCCCAGGGCATCGGCCAGAGACTCGATGACCGCGAAGCCCTCAGGCCCCTTGCAGCCGCGGCCGCCGGCCACGACGATGTCCGCCTCGGCCAGATCGACACGCTCGGAGGCGGCGCGGGCCACGGACTGCACGATGCGGGCGAGGTCGGCTGCGTCGGCCGGGGCCGCGACGACCTCGGCGGTGCGGGAGGCGTCGGCCTCGGGCACCGGAAGCGCCTTCGGGCGCACCGTGGCCACCACGGTGGGGGCGGCTGCGGTTGCGCGCTCGATCACCTTGGCGGTGTAGGGCAGGCGCGTGAAGACGACCTCGTCGCCGGCCTCGATATCCACCACGTCCGAGAACAGCGGCGCATCCAGGGCCTCGGCCAGAAGAGGGGCCGCCACGCGAGATTCGGCGCCGTCGGCGAGCAATACCACGGCCGGGGCGCTCTCGGCGGCCAGCCGGGCCAGCGTGCGGGCCACGGCCTCGGGGGCCGGTGCGGCCTCGCTTTCCACGACCACCACGCGGTCGGCGCCCCACGAGGCGAGCGCCTTGGCGTGGCCTGCGGCGGACGCGCCCCACACGACGGCGACAACCGTCGCGCCCGCCTGGTCGGCCAGCGCCCGGGCACCACCCAGCATTTCGGCATTTACCTGGCGCAGCGCCTCATCGGCACCGTTGACCCCTACCCATATATCAGCCATGAGAAAACCTTTCTCTTAAAAACCTGCGCGAACGTTGGAAGCGAATGAGCGGCGGGCTAGAGGACCTTCGCCTCCTCGGCCAGAAGGCGCACCGTCTCGGCGACGGCCTCGGGCGCCTCTCCCGCCACGATGCGGCCACCGGAGCGACCCGGCTTCAGCTCCCGGGAGACGACGGTCACCGTTGTCGGCTCGGCCGCCGCGGCAAGGTCGGCCACGGGGCGCACCTCGGCGCCACGTCGCCGCGCCTGCATGACGTCGCGCACCGAGGGGTAGCGCGGCTCGGCCAGCCCTTGCTGGGCGGCCACGACGGCCGGCAGAGGAAGGCGCGCGGTCTCCACGCCGTCGTCCACCTCGCATTCCGCGACGATGGCGTCGCCTTCCACGGAAAGACCCGTGGCCATATTCGCCAAGGGAAGCCCCATGATGGCCGCCATGCGCCCCATGACCTGGGCCGCCGCCGTGTCGCCGGACTTCCAGCCGCCCATGATGAGGTCGGCGCCCATCGTGGAGGCCGCCTCGGCGAGCAGGGCCGCGGCCTGGGCGGCGTCGCGGGCCGTCCACTGGTCGTCCTCGATGAGCACGGCCGCGTCAGCGCCCATGGCCAGCCCGTGGCGCACGGCGGCCAGGCAGTCCTGAGAGCCAAGCGTCAGCAAGGTAACGGTGCCGCCCAGCTCTTCTTTCAGCTGCACGGCGCGCTCCACGGCGAACTCACTGTAGGGATCGATGACCATGGTCTGGCCCGTTAGCTCCACCTCTCCGGCCCCGTCAAGCGCTATGACGGCCTCGGTGTCCACCACCTGCTTCACGCAAACGACGATGTTCATCTCATCCCTTTCACCCGTATACGGTCTCTTAAGGGTAATTTTACGGAAGGTCCTTTACGCGCAACACCACTACTCCCCCGCTTTTGTCCGCACCATACGGACGTATCTTTCTATCTGTCCCAAAATGCACAAAGCCCCGATCGTCCGCAATGGGACAGATCAGGGCTTTCTGGGAGTTATTGGAAGTTCTTATGCCCTTATAAGGGACGTTCTGTCCCTCAGGGCGCGGTTACAGCCCGCAACCAATGGCCGCCAGAGCGCGGCTCGGCCGAGCGACCGGATCTACTGGGCCGCGTGCAGCTCGGCGTAGCGCTTGACGAGGGCCTCGTTCACGCAGGGCGGCACGAACTGGGACACATCCCCGCCGAGAGAGGCGATCTCGCGCACGATGGAAGACGACAGGTACATATGCTGCGGCGTCGACATGATGAAAAGCGTCTCCAGCTCCTTGTCCAGCTGGTAGTTGAGCGCCGTCATCTGGAACTCGTACTCGAAGTCGGTGATGGCGCGCAATCCCTTCACCACGGCCTGGGCGCCCATGCGGCGGGCGAAGTCGACGAGCAGCTCGTCGAAAGGCTCGACGCGCACGTTGGGCAAATCGCGCGTGACCTCCTTCACAAGGGCCACTCGCTCCTCGAGGGAGAAGAGCGGCTTTTTCTTCGCAGAGACAGCCACGGCAACGATGACCTCGTCGACAAGCTGGGCGGCACGGCTGATAACGTCGAGATGTCCGGCGGTGATGGGGTCGAAGGTGCCGGGGGTAAGCGCACGTTTCACGGCGGCTCCCTTTCTCTTAACGGCGGCCGCGCAAGGCGGCTCGAACGACTTGGCTCCGACGCGCGGGGGCATCGGATGGTAGTGGCACCGACGCACGGGCGCGCCAGATGCTCCTTGGAAGTTTACACGATGCGCAGCGCCCCTTCTCCTAGGATTCGAAAAAGGGCCGGCGCACCGCTCGAGAGCCATTGTAGAAAAGACCGCTGCGGCATTATATAGACATATTCGTAAATCTGTCCCATTAATTCGTCCGAAATACGATCAATCTTACCAATACTTGTCCAATAGTATCCCAATTCATCGGATTCATTGATAGAATAGTCCCAGAGAAGAGATACCGCTTGAATCATTGGAAGAATCGAGGCGGCCATGCAAGTACACGTCATCCATGAAATCGACTGCTCCGTCGAGCGGATCGATCCTGCCGTCGTCGAGGCTTTCCTCGACGCCGAGCTCTCCGACGATCCCATGCTCGCCGACTCCATCTGTGCCATGGCGGACGCCATGAGCGCCGAGCTGCATCCGCGCGGGGTCTACAAGCTGTTCAATCCCGCCATCTGCACCCTGCCGCCGAAGTACACCGAGCCGGCTATCAAGCTCGTGGGCACGCTCGCGGTCCTCTACGGCAGCGCCGCCTACGAGCGCATGAGCGAGGCGGAGCACACGGCCATGGTGGTCTCCACCGTGGGCACCGACGAGGAGATCGCCTGCCTGCGGGAGCGCCTCGTGAAAAGCGACATGGACGCCCTGCTCTTCGACGCCTGCCTGGAGGCCATGGCCTCCCTGGCTGCTGACAAGCTGGCCGAGGCCGTGGCCGACGACGCCCACGAGCGCGGGCTGCACCGGGGCAGCACCCTGGAGACCGGCGTCGAGGACTTCCCCCTCACCATGAACACGACGCTCGCCTTCTTCACCCAAACCGAGAAGCGCTTGGGGCTCACCGCCGCCGAGGACGGCACGCCGTCGGATCGCTGGAGCACCTGGGGCGTCATCGGCCTGTACAACGAGACCCAGAAGAAGCGCCGAGGCTGCGCCTACTGCCACAACGTGCGCACCTGCACCATCCGCAAAATCGGCATGACCTGCCACGGCCGCCGCACCCGCAAGAAGGCAAAGCCCACCCCTTCCGCTGACCAGCAGTAATCGACCTCACGAACCTTAAAGGGCACCGACAGGTGCCCTTTTTCTGCATCTCATTTCACTGGTTCAAAGCACTCAGGATGCTGCTCGCCGCCCTCTGCGCGCGTTCCGGAAGGTGCTGATCGACGACCTCTGCGCGCCTCCAGGAGACGTCGCTCACCGCCCCCCTGCACGCGCTCCGGAAGGTGCTGATCGACGACCTCTGCGCGCCCTCCGGAGAACGCGGCCGTTAAGAAATAGCTTCCACTTCAGCAGCAACGATGCCGGGACGGTACCGACTGATGTGCGTCATCTTCGCTATTTCTTTTGCCGCGTTCGCAGGAGGAAAAAGCGCGCAGCGGGCAGCGAGCAGCACCTTCCGGAGCGCTTCCCCCAGGTCGATTCCAAGCAAAAAAGAGGGACCCGCATGCGCAGGTCCCTTCCATCCGAGTTGTATCGCAGGAGCGATTTAGATGGTCCAGAGGTAATCCGGATCCTCGGCAGCCTTGGCGTACTCCTTGAGGATGCCGCGGCCGGAGATGTGCACCATGATCTCGACGGTGCCGCCACCGATCTGGAAGCCGCGGCAGTCGAGCATGAGGCGGGAGACGCGGGTCTCGTCGGTGAAGCCGAGGCCGCCCATGAGCTGCAGGGCGCGGGAGCAGCAGTCGGTGAGCGCCGGGGCGCCGTAGCGCTTCAGCATGGCGGCGTCGTTGTTCACCGGGATGCCGTTGTCCATCTTCCAGCAGGTGCGGTACAGGAAGTTACGGGTGTTGGTGAGCTCGATCTGCATCTCGACGATGTGCTCCTGCACGAGCTGGAAAGTCTTGATGCCCTTGCCGAACTGCTGACGCTCGTTAACCCAAGCGCAGGCGTCGTCCATGGCGGCCTGAGCCTCGCCGAGCAGCTCCGCCAGAAGCACGCAGCGCTCCCACTCGAAGTTCTTCATGAGCTGCAGGAAGCCCTTGCCCTTGATGCCGAGCAGAGCGGACTCGTCAACCACGACGTCGTCGAAGATGATCTTGGAGAAGGGCATGATCTGCATGCCGATCTTGTTCAGCGGCTCGATGGTGACGCCCTTGGAGTTGGCGGGCACCAGGTACATGGACATCTCCTTGTTCTCGGCGGAGGGGTCCTCGTCCTTGCACACCACGATGAAGCCGTCGGAGTTCTCGCCGGAGGTCACCCAGGTCTTCGTGCCGTTGATGTGGATCTTGCCATCGGCGTCCTTGGTGGCGGTGGTGGTCATCCACTGGTTGGCGGAGCCGGCCTCGGGCTCGGAGATGGCCAGGCAGTACGGCGGGTAGCCGTTCTCCTTGTAGTAGTCGATGGCGTACTGGATCTGCTCCGGGGTGCCGAACTCGACCATGTCGAACATGATGAGCAGGTTGGGAGCCATGGGGATGTTGCCGCCGCAGTGGTTCAGCTCTTCGATGATCATGGCCATGGTCTGATGGTCGACGGGCTTTCCACCGTACTCCTCGGGCAGGCCGTACATTCCCCAACCGTCGTCGACCCACGCCTTGGCGATCTCGGGGGCGATGCCGCGGTTCTTATAGCCGGCGGCGATGGCCTCCTCGGTCAGGTGCTTCTTGCCCCACTCGCGAATGCCGCGCTTGATCTCGAGCTGCTGCTGGGAATAGCTGAAATCCATTTCTTCCTCCTTTAAGGAACGTTGCCTTTATTCAAAACGCCTGCGCGTTTGAACCAAATTGAGAGAGCGGGCGCCGCGCCGTTTGAACACGGCGCCCGCAACCGGGGATAAGCCCGATTTAGATGGCCATGGAGGCCTGGTAGCCGCCCTTGACGGCCTCGAGGGTGCGGTACACCTTGCCGTCGGGGGTGGTGGCGTCGCCGATGAGCTTCGCGCGCGGCCACACCTTCACGATCTCGTCGTACAGATCGGTGTTCTGCTCCACGCCGAGGGAGGTCAGCACGGTGTCGCACTCGATAAGCTGCTCCTCGCCGGTTTCGACGTTCTTCACCTTGGCGCCCTTCTTGGTCACCTCGATGAGCTCGGTGAGGGGCATCAGGTGCACGCCCTTCTTCTTGAGCAGGTTGATGGTGGGGTTCTTGTCGATGATGCCGATGCCGTTGCCGAGCTTCTTGGCCGGGTCGATCACCCAGATCTCGCGGCCGTCGCACATGGCCTCGGCCACTTCCAGGCCGGCGAAGCCGCCGCCCACGACCACCACTCGCTTGCCCACGATGGCGGTCGGGCCGCTCTTCATGTTCAGGCCCATGCGCATGAACCCGACGGTGCCGCCCTGGGCCTTGATGGCCGCCACGGCCGCCTTCCAGATCATGCCCTTGCCCTCGGGCACGATGCCGTTGCACATGGCCTTGATGTCCTCGGACTTCACGACGTTCTTGCCGTCGATGCCGGGCACGTCGATGGGGATGATGCCGCCGCCGGGCGAGACGATGACCTGGTCGGGGTTCAGGGCGCGCAGGGTGTCCACGTCGACCTTGGTGTTCAGCTTGATCTCGATGTTGGGATGAAGCTTCATCTCCTCGTTCCAGTAGGACACCAGAGGCTCGATGTTGGCGTTGAGCACCTGGGCCATGGTCAGCAGGCCGGCGAGCTTGTCGGACTTCTCAAGCACGGTCACCTTGTGCCCGCGCTCGGCCGCCACGCGGGCCGCCTCCAGGCCGCCCGGGCCGGCGCCCACGACGGCGATGTGCTGCTTCTCGGTGGCGGGCTTGTCCTGGGGCAGGCCCACTTCCACGCCCTCCCACACGTTCGCGTTCACCGAGCACTGGCAGGGCTTGCCGATGAAGATGTTGTCCAGGCAGCGGGAGCACACGATGCAGGGACGCACCTGCTCCGGACGACCCTCCTCCACCTTGCGGGCGGTGTCGGGATCGGCGATGAACTGGCGCGCCATGCCCACCGCGTCGCCGTAGCCCTCGGTGACGACCTTCTCGCACATGTCGAGCGTGTTGATGCGGGTGCCGGGGAAGACGGGCTTGCTGGTCACGGTCTTCACCTGCTTCGCGAGGTCGATGAACTCGCCCTCGGGCACGATCTGGTTGGCCACGGGGCGGGGCGCCTCGTGGAAGCCGGCCTGCACGGACCAGGCGTCAACGCCGTGGGCCTCGATGATCGGGATGAGCTCGAGGGTGTCGGCGATGCGGTTGCCGTCGGGCATGAGGTCGTCGGCGGAGATGCGCACGAGAATCGGCATGTCATCGCCGCAGGTCTTGTGAATCTCGTCGATGATCTCGCAGAGGAAGCGGGCGCGGTTCTCGGCCGATCCGCCGTACTCGTCGGTGCGGTGGTTGGAGTACTTGGAAAGGAAGCGCATCACCATGTAGCCGATGCCCGCGTGGATCTCGATGATGTCGATGCCGGCATCCTTGCAGCGGCGGGCGGCCTGGCCGTACTGCTTGACGACCTCGGCGATCTCCTCTTTGGTGTACTCGCGCTCGGGCATGCCCACGAACGGGCCGGAGGGCACGTCCTTGGAAGGAGCGTAGGACAAAAGCGGATCGTCGCCAGAGGCACGCCACTCGTAGCACAGCTGCAGCTGGGCGGCAACCTTGGATCCGTGCTTGTGGCACACCTCGGCGATGCGCTGGAAGCCGGGGATGAACTCATCGTCCCAGCATCCGCAGGCGCCGGTGGTCGTGTGGTACTTCGGCTCGGTGCCGAAGCAGTCGCACACATAGCACGACCCGATCTCGATCAGACCGGCATGGCCCTTTGCGCGCTGCTCGTAAAAGTCCACCAAGTCATCGGTCACGTGGTAGTTGTCCACCTTCTCGATGGTCATCGGCAGCATCACGAAACGGTTGCGCAGCTCGACATTGCCGATCTTAAACGGCTCCACCAGTTTCTGGTACTTCGCCACGGCTAAACTCCTTTCAATTACTTCCCCACAGGTTTCAAGGGTATTAGGTATGATTTCAGGCTTTTGACCATGTTGCCTTCTCATGATCCTTGTATTTGGAAATCTCTACCCAATTTGACTTGCTTTGTCCGCCTTTCGAAGCGCCGACCGAGCTGAAGTCTCCTCGTGACTCTTATTCTACGGAGATTGCTTTGCTTTACGATGGACAGATTTATCTATCTGTGTAGTACTTCATAGGCAAATCTTCATCATCCATAGGCATTTGCCGCATAAGTGGCCGTTTTGACCCCGTTAAATAGGCGCAACTAACCGAGTCATCGGCAATTCCATTGCCCATTCCGTTTTATCTGTCCCATATTTCTTCGAAAGATCCTATAATGAGCGCAACGGAAGAGAATCGAAGGAGGAACCCATGAACGCGCTTTCCACCATGTTGCTCATCTCCGACGCCTTTGTGGAGCTGTGCGACGAGATGCCCCTGCGCAAGGTGTCCATCAGCGATATCGTCGAGCGCACGGGGAAGAACCGCAAGACCTTCTACTACCACTTCGAGAACAAGGACCGCCTCATCATCTGGATCTTCCGCTACGACATGGGCCAGTGCCTCAAGCAGCACTTCTCCGAGTCGGTGCTCCTCTACGACGATAACCCGGAGGATCCCACCTCGCGATTCCCCTACTATATTACCCAGAAGTCCGGCGTGCGCTCGCTCGACCACGCCGAGTTCTTCCAGTGCTTCGCCGAGGTGCTGGAGGGACGCCGCAACTTCTACCGCCAGGCGCTCGTGGACAACGGCCCCTACTCGCTGCGCAACTACCTGTACGCGCTGTACCTTGAGGCCATGAAGCGGGACATCGACATCATTTTGTCCAACCGCTACCTGCCGAAGGAAAACATCGACTTTCTGGCCGAGTTCTACACCTGTGCCTTCCTCTACTACTACATCCGCCGCTGCGACGCCCGCGGCGTCGAGTCCATCGGCGGTCAGGCCGGCCCCTTCGCCAACATCATCCACAGCTCCCTTGAAAACGAGATCAAGGAAGCCCAGATGCGGCGCAATTTGTAGAAGTAGGCCCCTTCCATAGCTTTTGCCTATTTTCCATTGGAAATTTTCGGGCGGTTTCTATTGGACGAACCTCAAGACGGGCTGTCAAACTGTTCATCAGGGTATACGCGCCCGCGCGCGATGGCACGGGCACACGATCACGAGGAGGCTTTATGGGCAAGTTAACCGACGAGGAGTTCCGTGATTTCCTGAAGACCTGCCGCGAGCTGGCGGAAGGCCCCTTCGAGGAGATGCAGCGTGAGGTGGAGGTCACCAACAAGTTCCCGCAGGAGTTCATCGACCTGGCCCGCGAGAACAACCTGTACCGCTACGCGCTGCCCGAGGAATACGGCGGATGGGGCTTCACCGAGAAGGAGATCCTGCAGGTGCAGGAGGAGTTCTCGCGCGGCCCGGGCGGCATGCGCATGCACCTGCACTACGCCGCCGACCTGAACTGGCGCATCCTGGACGACTACGGCTGCGACGAGCTGAAGGCCGCCTACATGGACAAGTTCGCTGACAAGACCATCTTCACCTGCTTCGCGCTCACCGAGCAGACCGGCGGCACCGGCGCCGACGTGCACACCACCGCCGTGAAGGACGCGGATGGGAATTACATTCTGAACGGCGAGAAGTGGCTCATCTCTCACACCGACGTGGCCCAGTTCGCCTACGTCATCGCCGTGACCGACCCCGACAAGGAGGGCGACGAGCGCCTCTCCGCCTTCTTCGTGCCCATGGATGCCGAGGGCTTCGAGCTCGTGGACATGCCGCACATGATGGGCTGCCGCGGCGCGGGGCACGCCGGCTTCAAAATGACCGACGTGAAGCTCGAGCCGAAGTACCTGCTTGGCAAGGAAGGCCAGGGCATGGAAGTGGCCATGCACTCGCTGGCCATCTCCCGCGTGCACATCGCCGACTCGAACCTCGGCATGTGCCAGCGCATGCTGGAGATGTCGCTGGCCCGGGCGCGCGACCGCGTGACCTTCGGTAAGACCATCAACACGCGCCAGGCCATCAAGATGAAGCTGGCCGACATGGCCACGGCCACCCACGCCCTGCGCTGCATGATCATCGATTTCGCCGAGGACTACGACCGCGACCCGCACAACCCCTACATCGCCGAGAAGGCGGCCATGTGCAAGCTGTTCTCCATCGAGGCAGTGAAGAAGGTCTCCGACGAGATGCTGGAGATCTTCGGCGGCGACGGCTACTTCGAGGACTCGCCTTACGGCCCCACCGAGCGCCTCTACCGCGACTGCCGGGCGCTGTGGCTGGAGGAGGGCTCCCCCACCATCCAGCGCATCACCATCGCCCGCGAGCTGGAGCGCCACGACGGCGTCGTGGAATACCCGGCCCTCGACTGGATCGCCGGCACCGACCTGTAGGCACCGAACGGCAGCCATCCCCCCTTCACGAGCAAGGCCCTGCGACGCAAATCGCAGGGCCTTTTGCATGAAAACGATTGCTTGATCCGATTTCCCCGTAGGGGCTGACCTCGGTCAGCCCTCCCCTGGTAAGTTAAATTCGCTTGAGGAGGGGCGACCAAGGTCGCCCCCTACGGGATCGGCCGGATGGGGTGCAGCCTCGCGGGGCGAAGTGGAACCCCCGCGCGTTTCGCCATTCCCCTACTGCCCCGACTTCACCAGCTCTTCGGCCATCTCGCGGAGCTTGAACTTCTGCACCTTCATGGAGGGGGTCATGGGGAAATCGTCCACGAAGAAGACGCGCTTGGGCACCTTGTAGCGGGCGATGCGCGGGATGGCGTAGGCGCGCACGTCGTCCTCGGTCATATCCTCGAAGCCGGGGCGCACCCGGATGAACGCGCCGACGATCTCGCCGAGCTTCGCGTCGGGGATGCCCACCACCTGGGCGTCCAGCACGCCGGGCATGGTGAGCAGGAAGTTCTCCACCTCGAGCGGGTAGATGTTCTCGCCGCCGCGGATGATCATGTCCTTGATGCGGCCCGTGACGCGGAAGTAGCCGTCCTCGTCCACGGTGCCCATGTCGCCGGAGTGCAAAAAACCGTTCGCATCGATGGCCTTGGCCGTCTCCTCGGGCATCTTGTAGTAGCCCTTCATGACGTTGTAGCCCTTGCAGCACAGCTCCCCGTGCTCCCCCGGCGCGCAGATGTGGCCGTCGTTCACGTCCAGCACGCGCACTTCCACCGGGGGGTGCGCCCGGCCCACGGTCTCGCACTTGTGGGGGATGTCGTCGTCCACGGAGGTCTGGGTGAACACCGGGCTCGTCTCCGTAAGGCCGTAGCAGATGGTCACGTCCCGCATGTTCATGCGCTCCATGACCTCGCGCATGGTCTCGGGCGGGCACGGGCTGCCGGCCATGATGCCCGTGCGCAGATGCGACAGGTCGAAGGAGTCGAAGTCCGGGTGGTTCAGCTCGGCGATGAACATGGTGGGCACGCCGTAGACCGCCGTCGCCTTCTCCTTGTCGAGGGCCTGAAGCACCAGCTCGGCGTTGAACTCCTCCACGATGAGCATGGTGCAGCGGTGGGTGAGACAGGCCATGACCCCCAGCACGCAGCCGAAGCAGTGGAAGAACGGCACCGGCAGGCACACACGGTCTTCGGCGCCGAGCTTCTGTCCCTCGCCGATGTAGAAGCCGTTGTTCAGAATGTTGCGATGGGTGAGCATGACGCCCTTGGGGAAGCCCGTGGTGCCGCTCGTGTACTGCATCATGACCACGTCGTTGTTGTCGAACTGGCCCTGGGCCCATTCCAGGGAGCTGTCCGGCTTGTGCTGGCCGAGCAGCAGAAGTTCCGGCACGCTGTAGAAGCCGCGGTGCTTCTCGGGCCCCATGTAGATGAGGTTCTCGAGGAAGGGGTACTCCTCGGAATGGAGGAAGCCGCGCTGCACATTCAGCGACTCGGGCACCAGATCGCGGATGATCTGCAGGTAGTCCACATCGCGGTAGGCATCGATCACGCAGAGCGCCTTCATGTCCGACTGCTTCAGCACGTAGTCGAGCTCGTGGGACTTGTACACCGGGTTCACCGTGACCATGACCACGCCGATCTTCGCGGAGGCGTACATGAAGGTGAGCCAGTCGGGGATGTTGCGCGCCCACACGCCCAAATGATCGCCCGGCTTCATGCCGATGGCCAAGAGGCCCTTAGCCAAAGCATCGGTGCGCTCGTCGAAGTCCTTGTAGGTCCAGCGCAGGTCGCGGTCCGGGTACACGACGAACTCGTGATCGGGATCGATCGCCACCTGCTGCTTCAAGTAGGCGCCGATAGTCAGCTCCGAGTGCAGCGGATAATCGGGAGACCCGGGAACGGGGGCGTCAGTGGTCTTGTTCTCTTCCGTCATAGATCCCTCCCCCGCTTAGAACGGCGTATATACGCACGCCAAGAACTTCGCGTTTTGCCCATTGTGCGCGCGCACCTGGTGGGGCACGATGGAATCGTAGTAGATGGACTCGCCGGGGCCGAGCACGTAGGTCTCGTTGCCGTACTCGATCTCGATCTCACCCTCCATGCCGTAGAGCCACTCCTCCCCTTCATGGGAATCCAGCTTGTGCGTGGCCTCGCCGGTGGGGCTCACGGTGATGATGAACGGGTCCATATGACGGGAGGGACGGCCCGCGGCCAGGCTGAAGTAGGACAGGTCGCCGGCATCCTTGGCAGTCTGGAGCGATTTCACGCGCTCCACTTCCTCCATCTGATCGGTGCTGATGTAGGCGGGCCCGTAGGTCTCATCGTCATCCATGAGGGTGCCCAGACGCACGCCGAGGGCGCGGGTGAGCTTGATCAGCGGCGCCAGGGACGGCGGCACCTCGCCGGCCTCCAGCTTCTCGATGACCGTCACGTCGCAACCGCAACGGTCGGCCAGATCCTGGCAGGTCAGATGATGCGCCTCGCGCAGCGTGGTGATCTTGCGCCCGAGCTTGTTGTCCTCAGCCATAACGTGCCTCCTTGAAATTCGATATCGCACTATTTTACTTGAGGACGGAAAAGGGAAATAAAGAAGCCGATGAGATGTCCCATCGGCTTCGGTGAACGTAACGCCAGGCACGCTCTTCGGCAACGCCCTTAGAGACGAGGCCTCCTTTAGCGCTTCTCGGCGAGCAGTCGGTTGAGCGCGTTCAAGTAGGCCTTCGCCGAGCTGACGATGATGTCGCCATCGGCCCCGCGGCCCACATACACCTCGCCGCCGGCGGCCTTCACGCGCACGGTCACCTCGCCGAGCGCGTCGATGCCGCGGGTCACGGCGTTCACGGCGAACTCGGACAGGTCGTTGTCGACCTGCACGATCTGATCGATGGCCTTGTACACCGCATCGATCGGGCCGGCGCCCCAATCGCACACCGTCCGCACGTCGCCCTCGGGCCCGCGCAGGGTCACCGTGGCCGTGGGCTTCAAGGGGAAGCCGCAGCTGACCTGCACGCCCTCCAGCGTGTAGATGGCGCACTCCTCGCGATCGCGCTCGTTCACGAGCGCTTCCAGATCCTCGTCGTAGACTTCCTTCTTCTTGTCGGCCACATCGAGGAAGGCGTTGTAGAGGCGGTCGAGCTCCTCGCCCTCGTACTCGTAGCCGAGTTCCTCCAGGCGGTGCTTCAAGGCCGCATGTCCGCTGCGGGCCGTCAGCACGATCTGGCTCTGGC
This sequence comes from Adlercreutzia equolifaciens DSM 19450, assembly GCF_000478885.1. Classification (NCBI taxonomy): domain Bacteria; kingdom Bacillati; phylum Actinomycetota; class Coriobacteriia; order Eggerthellales; family Eggerthellaceae; genus Adlercreutzia; species Adlercreutzia equolifaciens. The sequence goes on along the minus strand of NC_022567.1, from coordinate 1,208,167 downwards.
CCACGCCCACCTCGGCCGGATCGATGATCTCGTAGGTGTCGCGCTTCTTCAGCACACCGTCCTGGTGGATGCCCGAGGAATGGGCGAAGGCGTTGGCGCCCACGATGGCCTTGTTGGCCTGCACGTTCATGCCGGTGATGGAGCTGACCAAGCGGCTCGCCTTGATGAACTCGCGGGTGTTGATGTCGGTGTGCGCATCGAGCTCCTCGCCGTGCATGCGCATGGCCATGACCACTTCCTCCATGGCCGTGTTGCCCGCGCGCTCGCCGAGGCCGTTGATGGTGCACTCGATCTGCGTGGCCCCGTTGCGCACGCCGGCCAGCGACAGCGCCGTGGCCATGCCCAAGTCGTTGTGGCAGTGCACCGACACGGTGACATCGTCGATGCCGGCCACGTTGTCCATGAGGTACTTGATGCGCGCGCCGAAGTCCTCCGGCAGCGAGTAGCCCGTGGTGTCCGGGATGTTCACCACCGTGGCCCCCGCCTTGATGACCGCCTCGATGACCCACGCGAGGAACGCGAAGTCCGACCGGCCCGCGTCCTCGGCGTAGAACTGCACGTCTTCCACGTACTTCTTGGCGTAGCTGACCGCATGCACCGCTCGCTCGATGCACTCGTCCTCGGTGATGCGCAGCTTGTCGCGCATGTGCGAGGGCGACACGCCGATGCCGGTGTGGATGCGGGGACGCTTCGCAAACTTCAGCGCATCGGCCGCCGAGTCGATGTCCTTGTCCACGGCGCGGGTGAGCGCGCACACCACGGCCGCGTCGCCGGCCAGCTCGGAGATGCGGCGCACCGACTCGAAGTCGCCGGGGCTTGAGATGGGAAAGCCGGCCTCGATGACATCGACGTTCAGGCGAAGGAGCTGGCGGGCGATGACGAGCTTCTCCTCCGTGTTCATAGAGGCGCCCGGCGACTGCTCGCCGTCGCGCAGCGTGGTATCGAAGATGTCGATCTTGCGTGTCATGCCGTCCTTCTTTCTTCTTTTCTTCTTCCGACAGTTCGCGCCCGAGACGCGGACATAGTTGACCGAAAGCATCATAGCAAAAACCAGCGGCGCCCCCGTTAAGAGGCGCCGCTGGACACGGTTAAATCTTTCTATAGCCCGACATCGGAGCCGTCGATGGCCGCTACAAGGTGATCTTCCACAGGTTGCGCAGATCGATGGCCCCGCGCAGGCGGTCGAGCACCGCTTCGGACACGTCCCCCTCGACATTCATGTACACGAGCGCGCAGGACTCCTCCGGCTTGGTGCCGATCTGCATCGTGGTGATGTTGGCCGCAGCGTCGCCCAGAATGGTGCCGATAACGCCGATGCGGCCGGGCGCGTCCACATACTCGAACACAAGCGACGTGGTCGCCGGCGCGATATCGATCTTGTAGCCCATGAGCGAGATGATGCGGGGCGTGTGCTCCGTGCCGAACAGCGTCGCCGCCACCTCCACCTCGTCGGCCACGATGCGCACCGAGGAGGCGTACTCGCCGGCATCGCGCACCGAGGCGGTCGTGACGGAAATGCCGTGCTGGGAGGCCACCGACTCGGCGTTGGCCGCCGAGAAGGCCCCGAGGCGCCGGTAGGACAGGCCGCCGTCGAGCACCGCCGCGAGCAGCGGCGCCGGGTCGGCATCGGCCAGGCCGCCGGCCAGCTCCACCTTCAGGCTCTTCGGCGTGTGACCGAGAATCTGGCTGGCCATCGATCCCATCATTTTGCAGGCGTGCACGTAGGGGCCGATGGCGTCGAAGACCTCCGGCGGCAGCGGCGAGAGGTTCACCGCCGTGGCCACCATGCCGCCCTCCAGGCCCGCTTCCACGTACTCGGCGATCTGGGTGGAGGCGCGCCGCTGGGCCTCGTGGGTCATGGGAGAGAGATGCGGCGTCAGAATGGCGTTCTCGAACTCGTGCAAGGGCGAGTCGGTGCAGGGCTCGGCCTCGAAGGAGTCCACAGCCACGGCCGCGATCTTGCCGGCGGCCACGAAATCGGCCAGGGCGTCCATGTTGAAGATGCCGCCACGGGCCGCGTTCACGAGCACGACCCCGTCCTTCATGGCGGCGAACTCGTCGGCGCCGAACATGCCGAGCGTGCTCACCGTGCGGGGCAGGTGCACCGTGATGAAGTCGGCCTGGGCGAGCACCGGCGCCATGTCGTCGTAAAGCGTGACGCCCAGATGCAGGGCGCGCTCGGGCGAGCAGTAGGGGTCGTGCCCGATGAGGTTCATGCCGAAGGCCGCGGCCCGCTCGGCCACAAGGCCGCCGACGCGTCCCAAACCGAAGATGGCGAGCGTCTTGCCGAACAGCTCGCTGCCCATGAAATCGGCGCGCCGCCACTGGCCCTCGTGCATGGACGCACTTGCCTCGGGAATGTGGCGCGCGGCGGCAAGCAGGAGCGCCATGGTGTGCTCGGCGGCCGAGATGACGTTCGAATTCGGCGCGTTGCACACGATGACGCCGCGCTCGGAGGCGGCCTCGATATCGATGTTGTCCACCGTCACGCCCGCGCGCCCGATGATCTTCAGGTTCTCCGCGGCATCGAGCAGCGAAGAGTCGACCACCGTGTTCGGATGCACAATGAGCGCGTCGTAGGGGGCGATGGCAGAGGCGAGCTCCTCGGCCGTGGGATCGATGAGCATGTCAACTTCATAGCCGTGCTCGGTGAGCGAATCGATGCCTTCCTGCACCAAGTCCTCGGTAACCAGGATCTTCTTCGTCATGAGCGCCACCTTCCGCATTCGTCGCCCTCGCAGGGCTTCCGCTTTATCACGGGGAGGCTGGCGCCTCCCCCTTTTGTTTGGTCGTTAACCGTTGTTCTTCTCGAACTCGGCCATGAAGGCGACGAGCGCCTCGACGCCGGCCTTGGGCATGGCATTGTAGATGCTCGCGCGCATGCCGCCCACCGAGCGATGGCCCTTGATGGACTCGATGCCGTGGGACTTCGCCTCGGCCACGAACAGCGCATCCAGCTCGTCGGATCCCGTGACGAAGGGCACGTTCATGAGCGAGCGATCCTCCTTGCGGGCGGTGCCGCGGAACAGCTTGCTCTGGTCGAGGTAGTCGTACAAGATGGCGGCCTTCTCCTTGTTGCGCTCGGCCATAGCGGACAGGCCGCCCATCTCCTTCAGCCACTTGAACACAAGGCCGCAGATGTAGATGCCGTACGCCGGCGGGGTGTTCGACAGCGACTTCGCCTTCGCCTGGGTGGTGTAGCGCATGATGGTGGGCGTGAAGGGCAGCACATCCTCGCGCACCAGATCGTCGCGCACGATGACGATGGTCACGCCGGCGGGACCTATGTTCTTCTGCACGCCGCCGTAGATGAGGCCGAACTTCGACACGTCCATCGGCTCGGAGAGGAACATCGAGCTCACATCAGTGACCAGCGGAATGTCACCGGTTTCGGGCAGCGTGTGGTACGTGGTGCCGTAGATGGTCTCGTTCTGGCAGATGTACACGTAGTCGGCCTCAGGGTCGAACTCGAGGCCGGCCACGTCGGGCACGTAGGAGAAGTTCTCGTCCTCGGAAGAGGCCACGCAGCGCGCCTCGCCGTAGAGCTTCGCCTCTTTCCAGGCCTTCTTCGACCAGGAGCCGGACACGATGTAGTCGGCCTTCTTGTTCTGCATGAGGTTCATCGGGACGGCCGCGAACTGCTGGGTGGCGCCGCCCTGCAGGAAGAGCACCTGGTAGTTGTCGGGAATCTGCAGAAGCTCGCGCAGGTCGGCCTCGGCCGTCTCGATGATGTTCGCGAAGGGCTTGGAGCGATGGCTCATCTCCATGACGGACATGCCGGTGCCATCGTAGTCGAGCATCTCGGCGGCCGCCTGGCGCAGCACCTCCTCGGGAAGCACAGCGGGACCGGCGGAAAAGTTGTAGACCCTAGCCATGAGGCGATTCTCCTTCGTCGCACGCCCGAAGCCCCTGCGGCGGCGCCGATGCGCCCCGTCCTGCGTCATGCCCCGAGCAGCCGTCAGTTACTCGGCCATTGTAACCCCATATGCGAGCCGCGCCCTCAACATAAGAGCCGAGCGGTTCAACAGCCTGGGGCGTTTCGCCTCCGGCACGCAAACTGTATGAGAGCACTTTTGCCTTTTTTGGACAAAACATGCCCCGAGTGAACGCTTCGACGGCTCAAAGAGGCAGAAAAGCCATGGTTACACTTCGGCGAAGAAGGGTGTCCTCTCGTTTTTTAGCGCGAAACGACTATTAGAATGGAATCGGAGCGGATCGCGTGTTCACTCGGGGCACATTTTGTCCAAAAATCCCGAGAGTGCTCACCGATGTGACCGTCAACACCAGCGAAGAAAGGACTGTTCATGTACTTCGACAACATGGTTCTCTACTACAAGCCCACCTGCCCCTTCTGCCACAGGGTGCTCGCCTTCATGGAAGAGGAGGATATCGCCATGCCCATGCGTGACACCCTGGAGCCCGGCGTAAAGGACGACCTCGTCCGCATCGCGGGAAAAGGCCAGGTGCCGTGCCTGGTGGTGGACGGCGTCCCGATGTTCGAATCCGACGATATCATCCGCTTCCTCGGCGACCTCATCTTGGAGCGCGAAGAGGACTAACGGCCAGCGGGCCGCTCTCCCACCAGAGCATAGAGCTCGTCTCGACTGTGCACACCCAGCTTCTGATAGATGCGCTGGGTGTGCGATTTCAATGTTCCCCCCGCAATGCAAAGCTCGCGCTCGATGGACGCTGGACTCTTTCCCAGAGCGATTAGCTGGAACACCTCGCTCTCACGCGGGCTGAGGTGATACGCCTCAGCGATGACCGCACAGCGGCTGAGCAGGCGCTCGCGGGCGCTTCCCCCACTTGAAACCGACCCCACGCCGAACAGCGCCGCGCCCCACTGCTTCCTCTCGACCCCGAACAACACGATAGCACTCACGGCAATCACCACAGCGATGAGCACCACGCGAATCGTATCGGTTCCACCTTCCGCACCTGTTCCTGCGTCGAACAACGGCGCCACCTTGTGCCCCGCCACCATGAACATCGACATAAGCTCCTCAATGCCGCAGAGCACGAGCACCGACACGCCGAAACGATGGGCTATGTCACAGAGCAAAATGGTAAGGATCAAAAACATAAGACCATAGCCCAGCGCAACGAGGAATTCCGAGAATGCCCCCTTCTGTCCCATGGACAGAAACGCAGCAAGCAATCCGCAGGCTACGAACAGAAACGGCGTACGGAACATGAGGGCCAAATCGAAGCGGTGTGACAGAAAAAACGCCGCAACGAACAAGCCTCCCGCAGCCAAAAGAGTTCCCAACAGGTACATCGTCCCTTCATCGGCTCCAAGCGTTGCCTCGTTGAATCCTAAGACGAACTCATATACGCCCAGTACGGCCACAAGCCGCCAGGGGAAGCGCACCGTCCCCCATGTCGAGGCAGGCCTATCCTCTCGAGGAATAGACGAGAAAGCCACGTTGAGGCAGCCGACCGACGCCAGGGGGAGCAGCGCGAGCACTACTGCGGCACGAGCACCTTCTGCATCTTGGAACAGCCATCCCAGAAGATCGCCCAAGAAAAAACTTCCGCTCACATACAGAACGATGCGCAGCGTGTTCAAGCAGCTTTCCAGTTCCGCCCAAAGCAAAATGTGCACGGCTGTGCCCACCCCTCCGAGCACCAGCCCCGCAACGAGCAGCGCCCGAGAGCCGCAACCCGCACCTTGGCAGAGAGCCGACGCAATCATGAGAAATGTGGCACCGACGACTACCGGGCGGCGCTCCCACAGCGGCGCAAGACGGCGAGCAAGCAGCACCCCGGCGAGAAAAACCACCACCATCGTAAGACTCAGAATGTCTTGGCCCTTCCATGCACTTTCGCCAAAGACTTGGGCGGCGCGCAAAAAGGAGAGGTCGTTGAACGCCCTAACGAAGGCGAAACCGAATAACGGCATCGACAGGTAGCCAAGCTCGCGCAGGCGGCGGTGAAGCGGCGATGACAGAGCCTCGCCCTTTGAGCGCTGTGAGCCTTCTAGATGTCTTCCTTGGTTTGCCATGGCCTCATTGTAGCGTACCAAGTCGCGCCCGTTGAGTGCGATATGCGAGAGAATCGTCTTGGTCGCGATAGGTACTGCAACGTGTTTCTCCTGATCAATAATGGGTTACATAAGACGGGTTACAAAGTTACTCCTCTGATTTTCCCTAAGCCGATGGCAAGCGTGCGTCCCTTCGGTAGGGTTTGCCTTGTCATGCGATCCGGTGCTCCCTCCCCATGCGCCGGACGAACCCAATACCATAGGAGGAGCAACCCATGTACGAAATTCCCCAACTTTCCCGTCGCTCGTTCATCCGCAGCACGACCATCGCCGGCATCGGCGTGGCCGTGCTCGGCCTGGCCGGCTGCGCGCCGAAAAAGCCAGCCGCCTCGGAAGGTGCGGCCCGCGCCTACACGGCGGGCACCTACACCGCGAGCAGCCAGGGCAAGTTCGGTCCCGTCACCATTCAGGCGACGTTCTCCAACGAGGCCATCGAGAACATCGAGGTGACCGACCACGAGGAGACCGCCTTCATATCCGACCGCGCGCTCACCGAGCTGCCCGAGGCCATTGTCGAGAACCAGTCTCTGGCCGTGGACACGATCACCGGCGCCACCCTCTCGTCCATGGCCGTCCTGGCCGCTACCGAAGACTGCGTGCGCCAGGCCGGCGGCAATCCCTCCGACCTGAAGGAGGCGCCGCAGAAGACCGCCTCCACGGGCACCGAGTCCCTTGAGGCCGACCTGCTGGTGGTAGGCGCCGGCGGCTCGGGCATGGCCTGCGCCATCGCTGCGGCCAAGCTCGGAATGGAGCGCATCGTGGTGCTGGAGAAGAGTTGCTCCATCGGCGGCAACGCCCTTGTCTCCGGCGGCTACCTCGAGTACGTCGAGGCCGACGACAGCCTGCGCGAGGAGATGACCGACAGCCAGCGCGCCCAGCTGGAGGCCGACCTGGCCGCCGCCGAGGGCGTCGTGCCGGCCGAGGCCCTCGAACTCATCCGCGGCCAGTGGGCCAACTGGCAGGCGGCGGGCAACACCAAGTGCTTCGACAGCATCGAGCTGCAGGCGCTCCAGTACACCATCGCCGGCGAGGGCGACTACGAGGGCAACGTGCTGTTCTGCCAGAACATCGCCGCCTTGGACGCCTGGCTTGTGGAAGACGGCTTCGCGTTCAAGGAGCTCGTCGGCATCGTCGGCTATCCGTGGCCTCGCTGGTCCTCGCCCGCCGAGGGCCGCTGCGGCCAGGGCTACTTCCAGCATTATCAAGGACTTGTGGAGGACCAGGCGCTACCTGTTGAGATTCTGCTGAACACCCCGGCCACCGAGCTCATCTGCGAGGGAGACCGCGTCGTGGGAGCCAAGGCCCAGGCCGAGGACGGCACCACCTACGAGGTGCGCGCCGCAAAGGGCGTCGTGCTGGCCACAGGCGGCTTCTCCGGCAGCCCCGAGATGCTTCGCCAGTACAACACCATGTGGCCCTTCGAGGAGGGCGTCGACATCCCGACCACCAACACCTACGGCCACACCGGCGACGGCATCAACATGGCCCTGGCCCTGGGCGCCGGCGTGGCGCTCATGGACGACCAGATGCCCTTCCCCATGGCCGACTGCAAGAACTCCAGCGACGAGACGACGGTGGGCGACGACATCGACTGCATGATGATCAACAGCGAGGGCGTCCGCTTCATGGACGAGGTGCGCGACCGCTACTCCATGACCGCCGACATCATGGAACAGCCGGGGCAAATGATGTACATGATCACCGATGCCGACACCTGCCGCGTCGAAGGCGACCTGAACCGCTACGGCCACAAGCTGGAGAGCCTCATCAATCAGGGTCAGCTGTATGTCGCCGACACCATTGAGGAGCTCGCCGCACAGATCGGCTGCGAGGGCTCCGTCCTGGCGAAGACCGTGGAGGACTACAACGAGGCAGCCCGCAGCGGCGTGGACGCTGCGTTCGGCCGCACGAGCTTCAGCGACCTCAGCCCCATCGAGAACCCGCCCTTCTACGCCTCGCCGCGCACCTGGGCCATGCACATCACCGTGGGCGGCTTGCTCTACGACGACTCCTTCCACGTCACGACGGAAGAGGGCGAGCCCATCGAGGGGCTCTACGCCGTCGGTGAGACCATCGTGGGCAGCAGCGGTGTGGGCACCCAGGGCGAGGGTCTGGCCGTGGCGCAGATTCTTGCGGAAGTATAGAAAAGTCCTCCGTTGACGGCGAGTCGGCGCTACACTGTTCTCACGCGAAAACGCGCACGCGACGACAAGGAGTCTTCTATGACCAAGTTCACCAATGTCATCGTCCGCAAGCCGGGCAAATCTCTGTGCAACGGCATCACGAGCGCCCCCGAGTTGGGACAACCCATCTACGAGCGCGCCGTGGAGGAGCACGACGACTACATCGCCGCCCTGAAGCAGTGCGGTGTGGAAGTGACCGAGCTGCCGGCGCTGGAGGAGTACCCGGACTCGTGCTTTGTGGAGGATCCCGCGGTCATCACCCGCATGGGCGCCATCATCACCAACCCCGGCGCCGATTCCCGCAACGGCGAGAAGGACGAGATCGAGCCGACCATCCGCCAGTTCTTCGATGACGAGCACGTCAAGCACATCGTCGCCCCGGGCACGCTCGACGGCGGCGACGTCATGATGGTGGGCGATCACTTCTTCGTGGGACGCTCCGCCCGCACCAACGAGGAGGGCATCCGCCAGTTCATCGAGATCCTCGAAGGTTGGGGGCTCGAAGGGTCCGAGGTGCCGCTGGAGGAAGTGCTGCACCTGAAGACCGGCGTGAACTACCTGGAGGACGGCAACATGCTCGTCTCCGGCGAGTTCATCGAAAAGCCCGACTTCGCCGAGTACAACAAGGTCATCGTTCCCGAGGACGAGGCCTACGGCGCCAACTGCATCTGGGTGAACGGCACCGTCATCGTGCCCGAGGGCTACCCCACCGTGCTGAAAGCGGTACAGGACCTCGGCTACCAGACGCTTGTGGTGGACACCTCCGAGTACCGCAAGGTGGACGGCGGCCTGTCCTGCCTGTCGCTGCGCTTCTAGGCCCAAGCCATAGAAAATGGCGCTCAGGAGCAGAGGGCCAGCACGCCCTCTGCTCCAATTTGCACGAAAAAGGATCCCCTCGCTGCGCGAGGGATCCTTCAGGGAGGGCTATCGAGGGGTCGGGATCGCTCACGCACTCCATGCTTCAGTGTCGGCTGCTTGCTCTCCAGCGATCCTTCCAAAAGCAAGGCCGCCGACGATAGAGGTGCCGGATCCAGGGTAATAGGGCCCATACCAACCACCGGAGTTCATCCCACCGGCAAAGAGTCGCGGTATCACGTCCCCGTTGTTATCCACGACCTGCGCTTGCTCATTTATCCTCAAGCCGCCCAGCGAGCCGAGATTGTTTAAGACGTTCTTCCTCGCATAGTAAGGCGGCTTATCCAACGCGATAAGCTGGTTGATTCGGGCGAAGCACTCGTCTGAACCCGCCTGAGCGCTCTCGTTCCATCGCTCTACCGTTCTCTTCAGAGACGCCGGATCGACATCAATCTGCCGAGCAATCTCGTCGAGAGTCTCCCCTTTCACAAGAGAACCCTCCGATACGGCGGTATCGGGGCTTTCCGCCCAGGGACCGACTCCAAGCTCGACCATATGCTGGTCCATGATCATGTAAGTAGGTTTGCCGATCTGCATCTCCTGTTGGAAAATCGCTCTCAGCATGTAAGAGCAGGTGGCATCCTCGGCAACAAATCTGACACCGTTCCCATTTACATAGATGCATGGAATAATGGGGATGCTGTCATAGGTGCCGGCAAACGTCTGGTAGTCGAAATCGATCGTACCTCCGACGGATGCGAGGGCCGCATTTATCTCCTGGCCCATGCGAATACCGTCACCTACGGAAAACGGGGTGACCGACGAGATCTGCGTCGTCAAATCCCAAAGCTGCTGGGGATTGTAGGCCTTCGCCATTTCCATATTGTGATCCATGCCCCCGAGCGCTAGCACCACGCCTCTCTCGGCCTTGATATTGCGCGTTGCACCGTCCTGCTCAACCTGAACGCCTAAAACTCCTCTCTCCGTGTCATATATCAGTTTTTTCGCAGAGCAATCAAAATTGAACTCGACGCCCTGATCTCTCGCATTCGTGAACATCAGATCCACCAGGTACGCCCCTCCCCCCATGCCATCGGGCGCATCGGGCTTGTGGATACGAGGAACGAGCGATTCGGCGGCCTCGTAGGGAATCTGATAGCCTCCGCATACTGTCGACCATTCCATTCCCAGGCCCTCAAGCCAGGAGATAATCTCGGGAGCTCGTTCGCATAGGGTTCTTACCAGGTACTCTTCCGCTACCCCCTCTGCCGCCTTTAGATAGTAATCGACATGCTTGTCCGGGCTGTCGTCCTGGCAATCAGTGAACCGCTTTTGCGCATCAGTTCCCGCCGCCTGTATCACGCCGTCGGAAAACGCCGTAGTTCCTCCATGCTTAGAATCAGCTTCGAAGACGGCAACCTTCGCGCCCCTCGATGCCGCAGCGCATGCTGCAGACAAACCCGTACCGCCAGCGCCCAGCACTACCACCTCGGCCTCGTCGTCCCAGGCGACCTCCCCCGAGGAGGCCAACGGCCTGGGCTCGCTTTCCCGGAAGGGGGGCGCATCCCGCGAGCGCGCCGCCCGCCACCGCCGCTGCCGCCGCCCCGGCGCCCATCAGAAACGACCGCCTCGATTGCATCCGCTCCATACCCGCTCCTTTCTCGCGCGCCGCAGTCTACGCAGGGCGCCCGAGATAGGTCAAACGACCATCCAGAACAAATGAATGATATATTTCCATAGATGCTTTCCTATACGGAATACGCGCTGATAGACCTCCCCTTCCCGCTTCCGTTCCTCGGAACCAGATGATGCCAGAGCTCCATCCATGCTTGCTTGGCAGCACCTTTCTGCGCTATACTGCGGAAAAGATCAGGAAGGGAATCGTGAGGCTGCATGGAAACCGAGCACATGCGAGAGCTGACGACTATCGCTCAGCATGCGAGCTTCTCGCGCGCCGCAAGTAAACTGGGCCTCACCCAATCTGCCTTGAGCAAGCACGTCGCCGCCATAGAAAGACAGCTCGGAGTCGAGCTTTTCGTCCGCAGCAATAAAGAGACGACACTGACGCCCTATGGCTCCATTTTCCTTGAGGACATCCAAAAAGTGCTCATTGATTACGAGAACGCGTGCCAGAGAATCCGTGACCTCCGGGCGCAGAAGCTGCTCGCGATTCGTGCCAATACGTTTGTGGGGTATCGGCCCGGCGACGACCTATTGAGGAGCGCCGCAAAACAGATGAAGGCCGGGTTTCCACTTTTCACGCTCGAGGTGCTCGACACCACCGTCTCCTCGCCCCTTGACGATGTGCGCAAGGAGGTGAGCGACCTGGCCCTCGTCCATCTTTCCTCGACCGCAGATCTTACCGACCTTATGTCGGAAGTTCTCTTCCACGAGCCTCTTGTCGCCATCGTGGAAAAGAGCAACCCCCTCTCGCGCAAAAAAACTCTTGCTCCCGACGACCTAGCGCATGAGACGATTTTCACCATCGACGCACCAGCCGTAGCGGAGTACAGCAGATACGTCTCCGAACTTTTGAACTCGCGGGGAGTGGAGTTGACTTGGCGAAATCTCCCCTGGAAAGATGCTCAAAGCCTCTACGATTTCGGATTCGCAAGCGGTGTGCTTATCCAGTCGGCGAGCATCGCAAAAAACTCGACGCCCCTTCCCGTCTTGGAGGAGTACCGAGCCGTCCCCTTCTCCGACAGCGCCTTCGCAGTACCTCTCTCGGCGGTCTATCGCAAGCACGATGACAATCCGGCAACTCCTCTGTTCTTGGAAGCGCTGAGAGGGGTCGTTGGCAAAATGCATATTGCAAACTACTGGGAATGAGCGATCGCACGACCTTACTCTCCCGATCGGAAAGGGTCCCCGTCGATCAAGATGCCAAAACATCATCTTGCTATTCCACATAGTCGTTTGACCTATCTCGGGCGCCCTGCGTAGACTGCGGTGTACTGGCCGCGCGCAGGGAGCGCGGCGCGCGAGAAAGGAGCAGGTATGGAGCGGATGCAATCGAGGCGGTCGTTTCTGATGGGCGCCGGGGCGGCGGCAGCGGCGGTGGCGGGCGGCGCGCTCGCGGGATGCGCCCCCTCCCGGGAAAGCGAGCCCAGGCCGTTGGCCTCCTCGGGGGAGGTCGCCTGGGACGACGAGGCCGAGGTGGTCATCGTGGGGGCGGGAACAAGTCTGCCGGCGGCTATGGCCGCAGCCAAAGAAGGTCATCGAGTCGTCGTCATGGAGAAAGACAGCCATTACGGGGGAACCATGTTTCTGTCCGACGGTGGCTGGTGGATACCGAACAACCCCCTCCAAAGCACCGAAGACCGAGCGCTGGACGCGCCTGACGATGTCTTGGAATACATGAGAAGCTCCGATCTCTACGGAGTTATGGATGAAGGGATATGCAGGGACTTTCTCGAGAATACGCCGTCGGTTGTAGACTATTTGCTAAACCGTCTCGAAATCCCGCTCATCGCAAATCCCCTGCATCTCTGCGATTACAACGATTGGGAACATTGGGGCTATCGAGTTCTATCCATTGAGGACTGGCAATCCATGGTCCCTCTCATCGATTCGCTGGACATCGATTTTCGGTTTGGCACCGAAGCGATAAAGCTCGTGACAAACAACGCGGGTGAAGTCACAGACGTTGTCGGCATATCCAGCGGAAAGCAAGTGGCCGTTAAGGCGACGTGCGGAGTCCTTCTCGCTGCCGGCGGCTTCGATCACAACGAGGAAATGCGAAGGGCCTATTTGCGCGGGCCGTTGGTGAACTCGGTGGCCATCCAAACCAATACGGGAGACGGGCACCGAATGGGCGTCGCCGTTGGAGGACGCCTTATGAACATGGCCTCCGCCTTCACCAATAGCGCGTTCTGCAGCCGAGGCGGAGAAGAACTGGGCAACATCTCGACTATGGATCGCAATTACGACCGAGCGCGTCCACATTCGATCATCGTCAACTCAAATGGCCGACGCTTCATGAACGAGGGCGGAAGCTACGACAATGTGGGAACGGCACTTTTCAACATGGAGATAGCCAAAAGAGGGTCTCTCGTTTCACCTGCCACCTTTATCTGCGACAGCCAATTCATCGAAACGTACGGCTATCCGTGCGGTGGCGGAGAGCAGAAGCCCGATCTTCTCACCGAGTACGAATCCCTTGAAGCACTTGCCGAAGGAGAAGGCATCGACAAAGACCGCTTCCTTGAAGAGGTAGAGCGCTTTAATAGCTTCTGCGAAACAGGTACTGATCGGGATTTTCATCGAGGCGAGAGCAATTTTGAGCTCTTTCCCGTCGGAGTCGCCTCCCTCTACATCGTTCAGCAGGACGGAGTCCCCAACCAATACTTGGGCACCCTCAGCAAACCTCCCTTCTATGCGGCTAAGTACGGCGCTGGCTCGTGGAGCACGGCGGGAGGCTTGATGGTCGATGAGCACGCGCGGGTACTGGGCGAAGAGGGGCCCATTGTCGGCCTCTACGCCAGCGGATGCAACGCCGCATCCTTCGTTTCAGGATACCCCGGTCCGGGCATAGCCGTATTCTCGGGCGTCTATCGCGCTTTGAGGGCGGTCAACCACGCGCTTGATCTGGGCATCGTATAGACCTGAGACAAACCTTGAGGGCTTAAAAACGGGCACATCGGAAGACAGCGTCGTTCTTTCATGCGCTGCGATCAACGCCCAGCCAGGCGCCCTGCCCCGAGAGGCTCGCAGGCTCACTCCACCGTACCATAGACCTGGCCCCAGGCGTGGCCGGCGATAGCGCTGTTGAGCTGGGTACACAGACGCTGGCGCGTGTAGTCGCCGGGCGGGAGCAGCGTGACGATGCGCAACAGCTCCTCGGGCAGATCGGCTGCCTCGGCGGCCACCACCACATCGAGCCGCCGCACCTTGGCGCCGATGGCCTCGGCGATAGTGGGATCCAAATCGCCGTATTGCGCGAACAGGGAGTCCACGATATCTTGGAGCGCCCCGTAGTACTCGCTGCGCTCTCGGTTGGTTCCGGTATGCTCACGGCTCATGACGTCGCCTCCTTCTGCTTGGCGATTATAAGGGCTTCCAGGACGGGAAGGTCGGTTTTCTCGAAATGGTACGGAACGATCTGCGGATCGCACGGGTTGTCGGCGCTGGAGTGCTCGATGCGCAGGAAGTGGGCCTCCACCGACTCGTAGCCCGCGCGCATGAGCGCATAGGCGTAGCAGCTCGCCTGGAGGCGGTGCTTTCCGTCGAGCTGCTCGGGCGCCTCGTCGTTACGGCCGCCGGTCTTGTAGTCGATGAGGAAGGCGGCTCCGTCCCCGTTGTCGGCGAGGCCGTCGATCTCGCCTTCAAGGAAGAAGTTCCCTATCGCCACGGTGAAGGGCACTTCGGCGCGTCGGTTCTCGAAAGCGGCAAAACGGGCGGCCTCGTCGCTGCCGAGCCAGCGAACGAGCGCCGCGCGCAAGCGCGCCTGCTGCTCCTCCGACAGGCCCTCCTTCTGAATCTGCGCCCGGATGGCTTCCTCGCTGGGAGCGAAGAGCGATCCCCGCTCGCTGCGCTCGATGGCCTGTTGGGCCAAACGATGAAACGCCGTGCCCAGGGCCGTGGCGGACTCCTGCGCCCCAAAGACGCACGCAGGGGAACCGTCAGATTCACGAGACTCTGAAGCATCGTCAGCGAACGAAGATTCGCTCTCATCGCTCTCATTCGAAGCCCCCGAACCGAGTGCGCTGCGGCCCTCATGCAACAGAACGACGCCCTCGTCAGCCTCAATAGCCGGCTCGTCGCTATGGGGATGCGCGCCCGAAAGCGACGTGTAGGAGTACAGCCCCTCCCGCGCGAAATTGTGCGGCGCGAGCGCCGGGTCTTCGCCATGCGCTCGCCGGACAACCGCGAAGACGGCAGGGGCATCCTCACTAAGGGGCGGAGCCGCGCCAAGCTCCTCGTCGAGCCGCTCCTCCCCTGTGGGCGCCGAGGCCGCAAGAGGCTCCCCGCCCGTCTCTTCCCCAACCTCGGCGAGAACCCGCTCGCTCGCCACCCGGGCAGGCGCACGGCCGCCGAAATCCATCATTGCGACGCTCGCGCCGTCGTCCATGGCCCAGCCAAGGGCGTTAAAGACGTCGCCGGTCACCCAGGTGCTCTCGTAACCGTCCTCTATCTTCGCGCTCACCCTCATAGCCAGAAGAAGAGATCGGCTCGCGCGCGTGAGGGCCACGTACATGAGGCGCCGCGCCTCCTCGCGCTCCTGGGCGGCGGAATACGCGGCCAGCGCCGCGCCGAATTGAGCTGCGGAAAGAGCTCCGAAGGCGCGCTCGGCCTCGGCGGGGCCGTCCAGGGAAACGTCAAGATCCTCTGCCTCCTGAGCCCGCGCCCATCCTTTCAATTTGGAGGCGGTCTTGTCCCAAGGACCATGGGGCATCCACGTTGCAGCCACGTAGGTCCCCTCGCCGATGTTCTCGACGAAGAACGAGGGGGCGCGACTTCCGGGATAGCCGTCCTTCAGTTCGGCCACGGCCACATGGGGAAACTCCAGCCCCTTGGAGGTATGAACCGTCATGATGCGCACGAAATCGGCATCGAGGCACGCCAGCGCGCCCGGCGCCTCCTTAGCCAGGGAAAGGTAGTCGGCGAATTGGCGGGCCACATCGGCGATACCGCAGCTCTCCCGCGCGAGCTCCCCAACGACCACACACGCTTTGTTGAAGTTGCCCGCGCGCGCCATGCCGTCGGCCCCCTCAAGCTGAAGCCGATCCGCCAGTCCGCTGTCCACGAAAAGGCGCCGCAGCGCCAACGCCGGCTCTTCGCGAACCGCGCGGCGCACGAAATCGCGCAGGCAGCGGCGCGCCAGCGCCAAAGCGGCGCGATCGTTCTCCCCGAGGGGAAACCCATCATCTTCCTCTCGTCCGAAGAAGCCGCGAGAGATAGGCTGACGGGGGCGAGCACGGCCATCATCACCTTCGCCTTCGCCGTCGCTTTCCGACGCCCAGGCGTCCGTTGTGGCGAGCGCGAGAAGAGCATCGTCGGAAAGCGCGAACAGATCGGAGGCGAGCGCCTGGTAAAGTGCCTCGGAGTCGTCGCGGTTCACTGCCACGCGCAGCAGCGTAGCCACAAGTTGGGCCTCTGCGCTCTGGCCGAACCCCGATCCGCCCGTCACGATGCTCTCGAAGCCCGCATCGCGCAGCGCCTCCTGATAGACGGAGGCGCGGGTCATCGCTCCCAGCAGCAGGGCCATCTCCCCGGGGCGCGCGCCGGCCTCCCTCAGCTGCGCGAAGCGCTCGGCCACCTCGCGGGCGCACCGGGCCGACAGCTCCTCGGAAGACACGGTGGCGCGACTGCCATCGTTCTGGAAGACGCTCACGGCGATACGTGCCGGGCCGTCCCCCTCGAACACCGGATCGGCGGCCGTGTTCACCGCGCCGGCGGCCTCCAGATGCAAGAACTCGTCGCCGAAGACCTGGGGCTGGCCGAAGACGGCATCCACCAACGACAAGACGTCGCCGTGGCTGCGGAAGTTGTGGGGCAGCTGGGGGAACTCCGCCTCGGGCGAGAGGGATCGCAGCCGGTCGCGGTACTCGAAGAACACGTTCACATCGGCGCCGCGGAACCGGTAGATGCTCTGCTGCGCGTCGCCCACCGTGCACACGTTGGCGAAGCCCGGCTGCGCCAGGGCGGCGATAACGGCGACCTGCAGCTTGTCGGTATCCTGGAACTCGTCGACCATGATGACCTTGAACCGCTCGCGGTAGCGCTCGGACAGCTCCGGGTGGGCGGAAAACGCGTCCAAGCACCGGCGCAGCAAATCGCCCTGATCGAGTCGGTCGTTCCCCTTCGCTCGGGCGTAGGCGTCCTCCAGAAGACGCGCGAGCGACACGGCGGCAACGCTCACCCGCGCCCCCAAGGCCGCTTGCGCCTCGGAGAACACGCTCGCGTAGGCACCTCGCCAGGCAGCGAAAGCATCGGCGTCCGGCTTTTTGGCGCGGTACTTGTCCGAAGAAGGGGGAAACGCCAGAAGCGCCTCGAGAAAAGGCCCCGCCTCGAACCGCGCATCCAAGAATCCCTCGCCCGTATCGGCAGCGAGCCACTGCTCGGCCCGGTCGATGCCGGTCTCTAGATCGGAGGCGAACGTCTCGTCGGTGGCATTCGTCTTTCCCCAGACCTTCACCACCTCCTGAATCTCCATGGCAGCCTCCAGAGCCTGTCGCACAAGGCGCGCAGGCGTGGCGGTCGGCTCGGACAGGCGCAGGCCCTCGAACCCCTCGGGCATCGCCCGCACCCGGGCCACCACCTCCTGGGAATACTCCAAGAGCCTCTTGTCGAAGGGCCCCTGCCCCCTCAGCCCGAACTCGTCGATAACCGCGCGAAGAAGCGGATCGGCCCCCGTTTCGAGATGGGCGAGCACCTGCTCGGTGGCTTCGGCCCGAAGGTAGCTCGCCTCCGCCTCGTCGATCACCTCGAACTTCGGATCGATGCCTACCTCGAAGGCGTTCTCGCGCAGGATGCGCGCGGCCATAGAGCCGATGGTGCACACCCAGGCGTCGTCCACCTTCAGCGACTCCTCCGCAAGCCCCTCCTCGCGCAGAAGAGCGCGGATGCGGTCGCGCAGCTCCGCGGCGGCCTTCACGGTGAAGGTGATGGCGAGCACCTCGTCGATGGATTGCAGACCGCCGGGCGCCTCCTCGCCGGCGAGCAGCCCGTAGGCGATGCGCCTCGTCAGGGTGAAGGTCTTTCCCGAGCCGGCGCCGGCGGCGACCATGAGGGGGCGGTCGAAGGTGGTGATGGTAAGGCGCTGGCCCTCTTTGCAGGTATCGAGATTCACGCGAGCCTCCCGGGGCAATCGTAGGCGGGACAGTATTCGCAAGCTTTCGGCGCGGACGGGCTCACGGGGATGGCCCCCTCGGAAAGCGCCGCCAACCGATCGGCCACCAAGGCCTCGATGGCATCCAGATAGGCGGAGAAGTTCATGGCCACCGCCGAGCTTCTGGAAGACAGGCCCGCAGGGTCGAAGGCCGCACCGTCGTAGGCCCCCGCCAACAGTTCCTTGGGACTCTGCGCCCGGTAGCCCAAGTACAGCGCCCCGGCGCAGGCGAGGCCGAGGTCGGTGCGCAAAAGTGCCTGGGCGTAGATGAGCCCCTGCACGTGATGCGGCACGGACGGCTCGTCGCCCTCCTTCAGGCCGGATGCGTAGTCCTTGGACGATCCCTTGTAGTCGATCACCACGAAACGTCCCCGCTCTGCGTCGGCATCGACGCGGTCGACGCGCCCCCGCAGCCGGACGCCGGCAAAGTCCACGCCATCGGCGACCTCGATGGGATGCTCGCAAAAGACCACTTCATAGCCCGGGGGCATCTGGGTCTGCAGGCGCAAGCTGTGAACCAGTTGGCGCTTGAGCTGCGTCACCCGCTGCCGCTCCTCGCGCGTCGTTGCCGCAAGGCGAGAGCCCCCTCGGCGCTCGGGCTGCTCGCGGACAAGCTCGTCCACGAGCGCCTCGAACCGGGGCACCATAGCCTCGATGTTCTCCGCGTCCACGCGTCGCACGCCCTCCTCGGCGAGCCTGTCGTAGAAGCGGGCAAAGGCCTCATGGGCGAAATTGCCCAGCTCCCGCGGCCCGAACCTCTCGTCGGGAGCCTCGGGCCGGATGCACGACTGCACGAACCACCGATAGGGGCAGTGGAGGTACTGCTCGATCGCCGAGGGAGAGAGCACGGGCAGACCCTCGGGCGTGCGCGGAAGGTAGCGAAGAAGCGGAAGCGACCGCAGGCTGCCTCGCGACGGGCGGAGAAGCTCCTCGCATCCCGTCACCGGGGCGAAGGCGGCGCCAAGCGCTTGCGGCAAGTCGCCTTCGCCGGCGCATCGGGCGCCGGCGGCCAAGGGCTCGGGGAGTCCGAAGCGCGCAGGGTCAGGGCGGCCCCAACGCAAGGCCAGCTCCTCATCGCCGGCCGCCAAGGCCCGGTCGGCACCGGCCCGGGCCTGGGCGCTCGCGAACTCTCCCAGCAGAAAGGAGGGGAACAGCTCGTTTTCCCGCTCGTCGCGCCGGCTCACGCCCAGGACAAATCGCCGGCGGGCGGCGCGCTGTGCCGCCGCGAACCGCGAGCGCTGGCGCCAGAGTGCCGAAGGCTCTCGGGGAAGTCCGAGCGTCTCGGCGAGGCCGTCCAAAGCCGATAGGCTCTCGGAGATGCCGAAGGTGCGCGCGCTGACGTCCGCCAGGATCACCACATCCCAGCTTTTCGGCACGAGCGAGTCCAGTACGGCCGCACCGGCGATTTCGCAGAGGGGGCCGTCCGTCCCGGAGGAGCCCTCGACGCGCAGCGTGGCATCGGCAAGCAGCGGCGTCAGCGCGCAGGTCGACACGCCCAGCCCCTCCGCCAGGGCAAGCAGACCGCAGAGCTTGTCGAAGGCGGCGCGCTCGACGGCACGCTCCAGCGCGTCCGACGAGGCGGCACCGACGGCGCTGGAAAGGTTGTCGAGAATACGAGGAGGAACGCTTTCGCCGCAAGCCACGGCGCGCACGGCGAGGGCCAGAGCGGAAAACGAGTCGCTCTCCCCCGCGAGGATCTCGGCGGCATCGGCGGCAGTCAGTAAGCGGTCTTTGCGCAGACGCCCGTTGAGATCCCGCGCCTTTCGCTCGGCGATGCCCGAAAAGGGGTTGTAGGCGAAATCAGTGGCCGCCTCGAGCCAGTGGGGGCTCCCCTCCTCCAGCCGCCGCGCGCATTCCCAAGCGCGCCCGAAGGCGGTGGCCCTCCAGGGCGCGGTGCCCCGAAGCGCCACCGTCCAACCGCTGGCGCACAAAGGCGCTCCCAACACGCCGAACAGCTCTGCAGGGTCGGCGGCCACCACCAGAACGCTTCTTGCGCCCGCACGACCGGCGCGCCCTATCTCGTCGAGCAGAAGCCCGGGCATCGCCGCCGCTCCTGCGGCGATCAGCACGCCCGGCTCCACGACTTCCGGAAGACAGGAAACCGCGGCAAGAGCCTCATCGCCTTCCGCGGAAGCGCCCAAAGCCGTCAGAAGGTGCCGAAGCCCCCCCGAGACGTCCAGGCAATCGCAAACAGTCACACCCATGGCGGGAAGCTGCCCATCCTCGACCATCGAGGCAAGGAGATCGGCCGCCTCATCCGCCTCGATCAGATTCCGCGCGGCCAGCTCATCGTAGTAGGAGCGCAAACACGCGACGAGCCCGCGCTGCAGAGAGGTCAACTCCGCAACGGGAACAGCTCCCTCGTCGGCGAGAGCGGCCGCGTGCTCGGCGGCAAAAGCCGCCAGCACCGATGGCGCCCCGGAGGCAGCGGCGGCATCGCAAGTCGAAGCCGCCCGGGCCGCAAGAAGGGAGCGCTCCTCAGCAGAAACGAGAACGCGCCCGTCGCCCCACAGCTCCCACAGCTCCTCCACCAATCCCGCGGCCGTAAGGCGACGCACGCCGAAAGCGGCACCGGGAGCCGTCGCGGTTGCAGCGGCCTTGGCGGCAGCATTGGCGCGCTCGATGGTGCGGTAGAGCTCTACGGGAACGGTTGTCGGCACGGCGGTCCTCCTCAAAAATCAGTTCCGACCATTCTAGCGCGACCGGGGCGCTTCGGTGTCCTCTTTATGTCCCTCCACAGCCAGAACGCCTCTTCCGTCGGCAGCTCCCGTGAGCATTTGGCAACGGATTGCCGCCCGTGCGGTGACCCGTCGCCGACCTGGCCTTGCATCGGCGCGGCCAGGCCTACCATAGCGAAAGAACGAGTCGGCACCGGGCGCTCCCCCGCCCAGGCCGGCCCGCTTTCCCGAACCGCAGATTACAGGAGGCGCATGATGACCTATCAGGAACTGGTTACCAAGCTCATCGAGATTCAGAAGCACATGATGCCCGACTTGGAGAAGTTCGAGCGCGAGGATCGGCTGCCCCACGACCTCAAGGTCGCCAAGGCCGAGATCATCGAGTGGGAGCACACCGTGGACGGCGACGGCGGCCTGGAAGACGCCCCGGAGATCTGGCCCGTGGAGAAGTTCGCCCGGGCCCTGCGCGATCACTACGACGACTTCAACGACTTCATGCGACGCAACATCGCCGAGTACGAGGTGCTCGCCGGCCAGCTGCCCGAGGCCTTCGCCCACCCGCTCGGCCAGTAGGCTCCGCAGCACCTCCGGCCACGCGCCCCGCTTCGCCCTCGCCCAGAAGACGAGCGTCGAATGCCAGCCGGTCAATCCAGCCGCTATCTTCGAGAGCCGCCTTAACGGGCGGCTCTCGCCGTCTGCGGCCGCGTTGCCCTTAGTAAGTGCCCGCGATCTCCTGGGCCATGCGGGCCACCCCGCGGCGAGCCTCGATGCGCTCGCGCTTGAAGTGCCACTGACCGGCGTCGAAGGCGGCGCCGAGGCCAATGGCGGCCAGCCGGTACCAGGTGCGCGCCCGGCGGAAGTCCTGCTCGCAGCCGCGTCCCAGCTCGAAGGCGCGGGCGAGGCGCAGCGCGGCGTTGCCCGTGCTCGCACGGTCCTCGTCGATGCGCCCGCTCTCCAAATCGAAGGCTCGCCGGTACAGCGAGAAAGCCCGAGCCGCCGAGGGAGCGCATCCCCGGCCTGCGGCCACCAGATCGCCCAAACGCCAGCAGCACTCACCGTGACCATGATAGGCGCCGAAGGAGAAGTGCAGGTAGGCGCGCTCGTCGCAGGGGGTGTCCGCCTTGTGGAGCGCCTGGCGATCGGCCAGGCCGTCCCAGTACGCCCCCTCGCACAGATCGCCCTCGTAGATGACGCCGAGACGGCAGTGGGCACCGATACTGCCCCGGGCCGCCGCATGCAGAAGGAGCATCTCGGCCGCGCGGTAGCAGTCGACGCGGCGGCGCCGATGCTCCTCGCCCGGCAGGCCCAGAGCCTCGCTGAAATAGACCTCCGCCAGCTCCAGGGCGCGCCAGCCGCCACGGTCGGCGCCGCAGGGATAGGAGGCGACGAACGTGCGCCCTCTCCCGTCGGGCGCCGGCTCGCTCACCCAGATGCGGGGCAGACCGCCCTCGCCGGCGCCTCCCTTGCGATCCACGGCGAACACCGAGCCCGTCTCGCGCCGACGCCGCCACTTCTCGTTGCGCAGCACTTTCGGCGTGAAGCTCGTCTCCGCGCCGCCGCAGGCCCGCCGCGCACTGGGCGCGCCAAAGAGCACGTTGGCGGCCCGCTGGGCCCAGCCCACTTCCCGCGCACGGGCTGGAGCGGCCACCGAGGAGGCGACATCCTCAGCGGGAAGGGCCAAGGCGCAGGCGACGGAAGGGTCGGCCACGGCCGCAACGGCGCTAGTCATTGAGCACCACCTCCATCACGAGCCGCGTCCACGAGCCGATCTGCTCCTTGTCCGTGAGCCGCCCCTCCACGGACTTGCCGCCGTCGATGAGCCGAGCGACGAACTCGTTGCACTCGCAGGAGACGTAGCCAATCCGGCGGTCGGCGCCGTCGCGCACCTCCACGGCCCAGCCGTCGTGGGGGTTGGCCGCGTCCCGCACGAGGGAGAACCGATCCCCCTTTCCGTAGCCTTCCGCAATGGCCGCCATCGCGGGCACGTGGCGCGTTCCCGCCACAGTAGTGTTTTCCACGACGCGAATCGATTTTGGTGCATTTGCCATGGTTCCTCCTGACCGATAACCTTATGATCGATCATGATAAAGAACCGCTTGCGATCAAGTGTCCCTTATTCGGTACAGCGAGCCACCGAAGATCGCCCTTGCTGAGCAGATCGATCATGGTTGTCGCAGCTGCACGATTATGTTAGAGTCCGCTAACACGAAATCCGCTTCCCCGAAAGACGAGGAATGACATGAAAGACAAGAAATCGAAGAAGGCCGCCGCCGACAAGAAGGCCGGTAAACTCGCCCGCAAGAAGAAGCACACCGGTTGCAAAGGCGAGAAGGGCGCCGCAGGCTGCAAGGGCTGCGCCAAGGCGAAGGCGTCGCTTGCGCTCTCCCACTGCACCTGCTGCAAGAAGCGCTGCCCGCTCTCCAAACCGAAGTGCGGCAAGGGCCGCCGCCTCGCCGCCGCCCTCAAGCTGCGCGAGAAGAAGGCCTAGGGATATTCGCTATAGACGCTCTGCAACAAAGCGATAAACATCTTCCACTTTGTGGGTCATGGCTTCGCGGTACTCCGGTCGTGCCGCTGTTCTTTCCAAAAACTTTGGTGGAAGGAATCGACGCATTTCCTCAGCGAAAGCGGCACTCCCAAGCGCCTCCCGCGCACGGGAAAGCCCACTGCGCAGAAGCTCTTGAGCGTTCTCGCCCACATGGTAATCGTTCAGTTTCCGGCCAACCATGACCGCAACCTCGTCCATATTCCTCCCCGGTCGCAAAGCGATCCAGGGAATGTCCCATAAATCGCGATAGCGCGGGGCAAGCACTTGCTGCGAGAACGACACGATTTTGTCCGCCAGAATCTCATCCAAAGATTGGCAACCGATAATAGCTCGGCTGCACATCCCTTCCACTTCCGGATAGTTTTCCTCAAGAACGCGAAGATCGCGAGTATATGAGGGTATTTGCGCGATCTCAATCTTGATTTTCTGGGAAGGAAGATCGGGTCGCGCCGGCGCCGTGTCGACGACCACCTGCCACCTCTTCATCGACCCACCGCCTTCGAAGTGCTTGATCTTTTTCGGGTCCTTGACCCGAACGCCCACATCGTATTTGCTCCGCAAGCTATCGCTCAGCAGTTCCCGAAAACCGGCGAGATCCGATTCCTCCAAGTCCAAGGCCGTGGTGAAATCAAGATCCTCGCTATAGCGGACAGCGCCATAACACAGACGCAGGCATGTTCCTCCTTGGAACGTGAGGCCGTCGAGCCATCGCGATTCATCGAGCGCACGGATGATGTCGTAATGAATGAGCTCTTTCTCTACAATCGGGAGCAACGCCTCCACTTCGCCTCGACGGGCAACGTTTTCAGCGAACTTCTTGAAATCAATCGCCATCTTCCACTTCCTCCCAATCGATGAGGTAGGTTGATCTCCGCGCTCGCATGAGCCCTTGGACAGCATATCTCTTAGTTGCGAGCCGCAGGGCGTGGCCGGGATAATCGACCGTATTCGAAATGATCTCGTTGGCATCGGCGGCAGTGTGAATAAACTCAATTGTGCCGAAGGGAGTGTTGAACTCCCCTTCCCTACCCGTCGTGACAACCGTTAAACGCCCTACGGGAATCTGGGAAATCACGCTCCACAGAGACGCCGCGCTCTCCATGCCGATGTAGTTGAACTCACCGGATCTCAAGGCGACGGCGACTTCCTCAATGGCCGGCACGTCTCTTCCTTTGAAGTCGCCGAACCAGTAGACATCTCGCGCCAGCCGCGTGATGATCCCCGAATCAAGCAGACGCTTGATAGAGCTTCGCAAAGTATTGCCACTCTCTCCAAGGACGCGGCCAAGCTCGCGCGAGCGGAACACGCGCTTTTGCTCGCTGAAGGCTCTGAGTTTTCTTTCCGCTTCTATAAGTTTCATTGTCCCACTCTACAGTAATAGCCTAAATTTGGGTCATTACTGTAGAGTTAATACACGCTCCTGTCAATGATCTCAATCGAGCTCACCTTCAGACACGCCCTCCGATTGCTCCTCCTTGGCGGCGCGGGCCTCGTCGAGCAGGGCCTTCATGGTGGGGTTCTTGCGGGTAAGTTTCTTTACGGTGAGATCCTCGGCCTTGTCGTTAGCCAAACGCAGGTTACGTTCGCTTCCCAGCAGGTGCTCCTTGATCTTCTGCAAATGGTCGATGGACTTGTCTATCTCGTCGATGGCCTTCGCGAAGCGCTCGCTGGCGAGCCGGTAGTTGCGGCCGAACTTGTCCTTGAAGTCGGCCAGCTGGTCCTCGAAGTTCGTGACGTCGATGTTCTGCTGGCGCACGAGCGCGAGCTCCTTGCGGTACTGAAGCGACGAGAGCGCCGCGTTGCGCAGAAGCGTGATGAGGGGGATGAAGAACTGCGGCCGGATGACGTACATCTTCTCGAAGCGATAGGACACGTCCGTGATGCCGGCGGCGTACAGCTCGTTGTCCGGCTCGAGCAGCGACACGAGCACGGCGTACTCGCAGCCCTTCTTGCGGCGATCGGCGTCCAGCTTCTTGAAGTGCGACTCGTTGGTCTTTCGATGGGTGGAGTCGTCGGCCTCGTTCTTCATCTCGAACATGATGGAGACGATCTCGTTGCCCTCCTCGTCGAAGTCGCGGAAGACGAAGTCGCCCTTGGTGCCCTCCACCACCTCGTTGTCCTTCTCGAAGTAGGCGCGCGGGAAGGCCGTGGGGCGCAGGCGGTTGAACTCGATCTCGCAGTGCTGTTCCAGCGACTCGCCGAGCATCTTCGTGGAAAGGCGCGCCCTCATGTCCTGGATGCGCTCGATCTCCCGCTCGCGGTCGGCGATGAGCTCGTCCTTCGCCCGAAGCTTCTCGGCCAGCTGGGCCTGGGCCTCGGCCCGAGCCCGGGCCAGCTCGGCCTCGGCGCGGGTCTTCTGCGCCTCCAGCTCGTCGCGCGCCCGCTCCACTTTGCCGCGCAAATCGTCCCGCTCGCGCTCGACGGCCACCTGGGCGTCCTTGGCTGCGGCCTCGGCCCTCTGCACCGCGATCTGCGTTTCCATGGAGGCTTGTTGTTGCTGGACACTTAGCTGGGCCTTCAGGTTGACGAGCTCGCCGTCGCGCTCGGCGATCTGGGCGCGCAGGGCCTCCTCGGCCTTGGTGACCGCCAGCGCCACCTCCTGCTCGCGGCTTTTCTCGGCCAGAGACACGCGGGCATCCACCTCGCGCTGGAACTCCTGGTCGCGCACTTGGTTCAAAATGGCGGCGTACCCGCTCTCGTCCACGGTGAACGCCTCGCCGCAATGGGGGCACTTGATCTCGTTGCTCATGAAACGGTTCCTTCCTGTTGCTCGAGGAAATCATACACCGTCGCCGACGCGGCGGCTCGAAGCTCAGCTGGCCGGGTACAGCAATTCCAGAGACTGGATGGCCGAAAAGGGGATGCGCCGACGCACGATCCACAGATCGCGGAAGGTGACATCGATCTGGCTCACGGCCCCTTCGGCCTCGCGATAGCCGCCGCCCTCGTAGTAGCGGCAGCGCACCACGTCCCCGCGGTCGAGGTTCGCGATGAGATCATCCAGCGCCCGGGCCTCGTCGTCGGAAAGCGGCCGGCGCGATTCGGGAACCGCCTCCTTTGCGTGGACGAGATCGTAGTAGCCGCGCAGCGCCGCGAAGGGCATGAACTGGCGGGCGCGATCGGGGTGCGGCCGTCCGATGCCCGGAGGCACCGGCGGATCCAAGGGCGCCTCGGCCCCGACAGCGGTCTGCGCACCGCACGAGCCCGCGTCGCCGACCTCCTCCCACCTAAGTCCCGCGAGCACATCCACTTCCCTAGCCATGGTGCCCTCCCACCATGGTGTTCCGCTCGCGACCGAGCGCGTGTTCCTTCAGGCTCGTGCCCTTGATGAGGGCGTTCTTCCCGAACTTCCCCTTCACGGCGAGCACGGCCTCGGCGCGGCGCCGCTCGCGATCGGCGGCCGCAACATCGGTGAACAGGTCCACCGTGGCCAGATCGGCGTCCACCAGGTTGCCAAAACCGATGCTGATCTTGCGCATGGTGCGGGCCGGATCCACCGTCTCCCGGAAGAGCGCCTCCAAGTATCCGTAGAGCTTCGCGAAGGAGTTCGTGCGCTCGGGAATCTTGCGGGAGCCGCCCCCATGCGGACGCGTGCCGCCGACGCGCCGGGTACCATGGCCGCCGTCGAAGAGCTCCCCCGCCTTCTCGGGGCCCTTTGCGGCGTCGCCCCCGGCACCTTCCGCCGCCTCGTCCCCATCCCCGCCCCTCCCGTAGCTCACGTGCAGCGAGATATGATCGGTCACCAGGTGCTTCTCTACCAGATCGAGCACAGAGTCGTCCACCATCTCGCGCAGCACCATGAGGGTGTCGTCGAAGTTGTAGCCGCAGGGCAGGATCTGCCCGTTCATCGTGGAGGAGCTCTCCGGCTCGTAGGCCTTGATCTCGGCGATGGTGCAGGGCTCCACGCCCCAGGCATGATCGATGAGGTACTCGGCGTTCACCCCGAACTCGCCGTAGAGCACGTCCGGATCCATCTCGGTCACGCCCTTCAAATCGAACACCCGGTACTTCGCGAGCCGCCGAGCGATGCCCGGCCCGATGTTCCAAATGTCGGTGATGGGCCGATGCCGCCAGATGCTCTCGCGAAAGGAGCGCGCATCGAGCTCGCCCACCCCGTCCGGCGCGTGCTTGGCCGAGATGTCGAGCGCCACCTTCGCGAGGAACAAGTTGGGGCCGATGCCCACGGTGGCCGGGATGCCCGTCTCCGCGCGCACCGCCGAGCGCAGGGTGTCGGCGAACTCGCGGGCCGTCAGGTCGTACAGCTCCAGATAGGGCGTGGCGTCGATGAAGCACTCGTCGATGGAATAAGGATGGATGTCCTCCTGGGACACATAGCGCAGGTAGGTGCCGTAGATCTCCGCCGACACCTCCATGTAGCTCGTCATGCGCGGCTGGGCCGTGATGTAGTCGATCCCCTCGGGAATCTCGTAGAGCCGGCAGCGGTTTTTCACCCCCGCCGCCTTCATGGCCGGGCTCACCGCCAAGCAAATAGTCATCTCCGAGCGCGTCGGATCGGCCACCACCAGCCGCGTCGTCATGGGATCCAGCCCCCGGCGCACGCACTCCACCGAGGCGTAGAAGCTCTTCAGATCGATACAGACATATGTGCGCTCACGTTCCATGCCGCCCAGTATAACATGGAACGTTCGTTCGCATCATACTGAATCGCCGTAATTGCCCAACCAGAACGAAGATGCTTCCGCCGCACGTCCCGCTCACGATCGTCGCTTCATAGCGCGCAGGCGGTTCTTCTGCTCGGCGGGGATGCGGCGGCTCTCCACGGCCTTCTGGATGGCCTTGTTGTGGGTCCACTCATCGAGGGCGCCGGAGGCGATGACCGCCTCGGCAGCGGCCGGCTGCTTCGCCAGCGCCTCGGCGAAGTACCACGCCCGCATCATGTTCACGTAGTACTCCGGGCGCGAGACGCCGATGACCCACTCGAAGAACTCCGGCCGGAACCGCTCGTCGAGGAACAGCTCCATAAGCACGCCGATGGCGAAGCGCACCGTGTACTCGTGGTCGCTTTCCAGCCACGCTCGCGCCTTCACCAGCGCGGCATCCGGGTTCGCGGCGAGCCCGCGACAGGACAGCTGGTCGCAGGTGGCCCAGTTGTCGACGAAGGGGAGGAAGCGCTCGATCTCGCCGACGAGCTTATCGAAGTCGCGCTCCTGGGCGATGACGAACGAGTGCAGCTGATTCTCCTCGAAGGTGCCGTGCGGCAGCGCCGCCAGAAACTCCCCCGCATCTTCCCGCCGCGCGAGCCCTTTCGCGAACTTCCGCAGCTCGGGCGTGCGCACGCCCACGATGGTGACCGCGTCGATGTTCGGGATGAGCTTCGCCTGGAACGCCCGGTACCCCTCATCCGCATGGGAGACAAGAAACGCCCCGACATCTTCCCGAATCGCCACCGCTCCCCCTTTCTCCGCCTTTTCGCCCGGCCTCGTCGCAAACCAGCTGGATACCCCCAACGGCAGAAGAGAAAGACCGTCAGCCATCATTGCCTGCTCGGCCACCTATTCCCTGTGTTGAAGCGCGGGCACAGCAACGAGGATCTTACCACTCATCGATCATCGCCGAGCCATCCCTCTATTTTGGAAATCGTGCTTTTTTGGTCAGATTCAGCATATTCGCGATTTCCCGCTTTCAAAAAAGCATGTTTTCCAAATAGGCGAGTCCAAAATAGCACATTTTCCAAGATACCTGATTAAAACTGATTGCTCCGTAAATGAAGTATGAAAATTAGCAAGCGTTTGAACTGGTAAAACTCTATTTCCGCATTCCACACCCCCTTACTTCTCGTCTCATACAAGTTGGAAAATGTGCTTTTTTATTTTACTCGATCGCAGCTTCGAAGATCCCCGCCAGCTGCAAGCAGCTGGCCGCCGTCGCCGAGGCCCTCGCCGACTGCAAGCAGCAGGCCGGCCTCTAGAACGCAAAAGAACCCCGGTTCGTTCTCACCGGGGTTCTTTTCACGTGACCCACAGGTCGTTCGTAACGTCAGCGAGCGGCTCTTCCTACACGATGCCCTGGGCCATCATGGCGTTGGCGACCTTCTCGAAGCCGGCGATGTTGGCGCCCATGACGTAGTTGCCCTCGTGCCCGTAGCGCTTCGCGGCGTCGTCGATGGCGTGGAAGATGCTCACCATGATGCCCTTGAGCTTCGCGTCCACTTCCTCGAAGGTCCAGGAGAGGCGCTCGGAGTTCTGGGACATCTCCAGACCGGAGGTGGCCACGCCGCCGGCGTTGGCCGCCTTGCCCGGGAAGAACACGATGCCGTGCTCCTGCACGTACTCGGTGGCCTCGAGGGTGGTGGGCATGTTGGCGCCCTCGGCGAGGATCTTGCAGCCGTTCTTCACGAGGTTCTCGACGTCCTCCATGTGCACCTCGTTCTGGGTGGCGCAGGGCAGCGCGATGTCGCAGGGGGTGACCCACACGCCGCGGCCCTCGTGGTACTCGACGCCCTCGCGGCGGGCGGCGTACTCGGTGAGGCGGCCGCGCTCCACTTCCTTGACCTGCTTGAGCAGCGCGACATCGATGCCCGCCGGATCGTACACCCAGCCGGTGGAGTCGGACACGGTGACCACCTTGGCGCCGAGCTGCTGGGCCTTCTGCGTGGCGTAGATGGCCACGTTGCCGGAGCCGGAGATGCAGACCGTCTTGCCGTCGAAGGAGTCGCCGTTGCACTTCAGGTACTCCTCCACGAGGTACACCAGGCCGTAGCCGGTGGCCTCGGTGCGGGCGAGCGAGCCGCCGAAGGAAAGGCCCTTGCCGGTGAGCACGCCCTCGAAGACGTTCTTGATCTTCTTGTACTGGCCGAACATGTAGCCGATCTCGCGGGCGCCCGTGCCGATGTCGCCGGCCGGCACGTCGGTGTCGGCGCCGATGTGGCGGAACAGCTCGGTCATGAAGGCCTGGCAGAAGCGCATGACCTCCATATCGGACTTGCCCTTCGGGTCGAAGTCGCAGCCGCCCTTGCCGCCGCCCATGGGCAGCGTGGTGAGGCTGTTCTTGAAGATCTGCTCGAAGCCGAGGAACTTGATGATGCCGAGGTTCACCGACGGGTGCAGGCGCAGGCCGCCCTTGTAGGGGCCGATGGCGCTGTTGAACTGCACGCGGAAACCGCGGTTCACCTGAACCTTGCCGTTATCGTCGACCCACGGCACGCGGAACATGATGACGCGCTCGGGCTCGACGATGCGCTCGAGCAGCGCGGCCTGCTCGTACTCGGGATGGGCCTCGATGACCGGCTCGAGGGACTGAAGCACCTCGGTGACGGCCTGGATGAACTCGGGTTGCTCGGCGTTCTTCGCCTTCACCTGCTCGATGACGTTGTCGACGTAGCTCAAAGGAACCTCCTTTATGCGGAAAGGGCTCGCGGCGGTGCCACGATGCACCTCCGCCTTCGCGCCGCATTATAGAACGGGGAATTTCCAAACGATGACTAATTAACTGAGCCGAAACAAAGCCCGCGAATTTGCGCGCACGGGAGCGGCGAACGGGCTAGAGCGAGGCGTACACCTTCGAGGAGGGGACGTTCAGGGACGTGAGCAGCACGACGCCCACCTGCCCGCGCTCCGGGGCGTAGACGATGTGCGCGTTTCCCTCGCCCTCGCCGCGGCCGGGCTCGGCCTGGTCGTCGTCGGTGACGATGACCACGTTGAAGTCGTCGGTGCTCGCAAGGCAGCTCAGGCGCGGCACGAGGCAGACGAAGGACTCGGCGCCGGCGGAAGCGAGCTCGTCGTGCAGCTTTTCCAGCTGACGAGCCGAGGCGTAGTAGTCCACGGCCACGACACCGATCTTGCGGTCGCCGGCCATGAGGATGCGCGGCTTCTCGTAGCGGGCGAGATCGTCCAGGTTCAGCGTGAGGACGCCGGCACCCTTCTCCTCGTAGAACGAGCGCACATCCGAGGCGTAGACGGGCCGCTCGCGCATGGACAGCGGCAACCGCGCCAGCTCGGCGGCCACCATCTCGCCCAGCGTCTCGGGACGCTCGTCGGCGTCCCCGTCCACCGAGGGGAGCTTCGTGGGCCGCAGCGCATCCAGGACATCGTAGGTGCCGTCAAAGACGATGGCCGTATATCCGGACATCTGCCCGAAGGCGTCGTCCACGGCGGTGGCGGCCATGTTGAAGGAGCGGCCCGTCTCGAAGTAGCGCAGAAGCACGCTGCCGCCGAGCACGACGAGCAGCGCGAACACGAGCAGGGCGACTTTTTCGCGGGTACGCTTCTTCATGGGGAAAATTATACCGAAGCCCCGCCGCGAAGGCGCGACGGGGCACGAGGTTCCACATCTATGAAGATCGGTTAAGGCCCTGGCCAAGGCGCCTAGCTGGCGGAGGCCCGTTGGCGGTCGGCCTCCAGCATGCGCTTGACGAAGTGCCCGGTGTAGGAGCCCTCCACCTCGGCCACCTCCTCAGGCGTGCCCTGGGCGACGATGGTGCCGCCGCGGTCGCCGCCTTCGGGGCCCAAGTCCACGATATGGTCGGCGCATTTGATGACGTCGAGGTTGTGCTCGATGACGAGCACGGTGTTGCCCGCGTCCACGAGGCGCTGCAGCACCTCCAGAAGCTGGCGCACGTCCTCGAAGTGCAGGCCCGTGGTGGGCTCGTCCAGAATGTAGAACGTTTTGCCGGACTGGCGCTTCTGCAGCTCGCTGGCGAGCTTCACGCGCTGGGCCTCGCCGCCGGAGAGCGTGGTCGCCGGCTGGCCCAGGCGGATGTAGCCGAGGCCCACGTCGAAGAGCGTCTGCAGCTTGCGCTTGATGCCCGGGATGTTCTCGAAGAAGTGCAGGGCGTCCTCAACGGTCATGTCGAGCACCTCGGAGATGTTCTTGCCGCGGTAGGTCACCTGCAGCGTCTCGCGGTTGTAGCGCTCGCCGTTGCAGACCTCGCAGGGCACGTAGACGTCGGGGAGGAAGTGCATCTCGATCTTGATCTGGCCGTCGCCCTTGCAGGCCTCGCAGCGGCCGCCGCTCACGTTGAAGGAGAAGCGCCCCGGCGCGTAGCCGCGGGCCTTGGCCTCGGCCGTGCTGGCGAACAGCGCGCGGATGTCGTCCCACAGTCCGATGTAGGTGGCCGGGTTCGAGCGCGGGGTGCGCCCGATGGGGCTCTGGTCGATGTTGATGACCTTGTCGAGCTTCTCCAGGCCCGTGATCTTGCGGTAGGGCCCGGTGCGGCGGTGGGCATGGTTCAACCGGTTGGCGAGCGCCGGCGCCAGCGTGTCGGTGATAAGGGAGCTTTTTCCCGACCCGGAGACGCCCGTGACCACGGTGAGCGTGCCGATGGGCACCTCCAACGTGACGTTTTGCAGGTTGTTCTCCTTGGCGCCGGTCATCTTCAGCGTGCCGCGGCCCGGCTTGCGGCGAGCCTCCGGCACCGCGATGCGGCGGCGCCCCGACAGATAGTCGGCCGTGACGGAGCCCTCCGTGGCCATGACCTCGGCCGGCGTCCCCGCCGCGATGACATGGCCTCCGTGCTCGCCGGCGCCCGGGCCCATGTCCACCACGAAGTCGGCCGCCCGGATGGTGTCCTCGTCGTGCTCCACCACGACGACGGTGTTGCCCAGATCGCGCAGGCGCTCCAACGTGGCGATGAGCCGCTCGTTGTCGCGCTGGTGAAGCCCGATGGAGGGCTCGTCCAGAATGTAGAGCACGCCCATGAGCCCGGCGCCGATCTGGGTGGCGAGCCGGATGCGCTGGG
The DNA here is from genome assembly GCF_000478885.1 of Adlercreutzia equolifaciens DSM 19450. Lineage (NCBI taxonomy): Bacteria > Bacillati > Actinomycetota > Coriobacteriia > Eggerthellales > Eggerthellaceae > Adlercreutzia > Adlercreutzia equolifaciens. Next base: position 1,175,333 of record NC_022567.1, on the reverse strand, counting down.
CCTCGCCGCCGGAGAGCGTGGCCGTGGCCCGCTCCAGCGTGAGGTAGTCCAGGCCCACGTCCACGAGGAAGCGCAGCCGCTCGCGGATCTCCTTCACGATGGGCAGGGCGATGACCGCCGCCTGGCCCGTGAAGTGCAGCCCCTCGAAGAACGCCAGCGACTCGGCCGCCGACATCTCCGTGACGTCGTGGATGGACTTGTCGCTCACCGTGACCGCGAGGACCTCCGGCTTCAGGCGCTTGCCGCCGCAGGTCTCGCAGGGCACCGTGGCGAAATAGGCCGACAGCTTCTCGCGCTGGGCGTCGGACTGGGCCTCGGTATAGCGGCGCTTCACCGCGGCGAGCACGCCCTCCCACTCGATGTACCAGTAAGTGTCGCGGCCGTCCACGGTGCGGTAGTCAACGCGCACCTTCTCGTTGCCGAGGCCATGCAAGAGCGCCTTCTGGGCCTTCTTCGGCATGTCCTCCCACGGGGTGTCGGCGTCAGTGCCCACATGCTGGGCCACGGCGCGCAGCACCTGGGGGTAGTAGTTGCCGCTCTTGAACGGCGCGATGACGCCCTCGTTCAGCGTGAGGGACGGATCCGGTACCACGAGCGAGGGATCCACCTCGTCGCGGCTGCCGATGCCGAGGCAGTCGGGGCAGGCGCCGTAGGGGGCGTTGAAGGAGAAGTCGCGGGGCTGCAGCTCGTCCATGGAGTGGCCGTGCTCGGGGCACGCGAGGGCCAGCGAGAACAAATGCTCTCCCTCCCCGAGGCCGCCCGTGGCGCCCGAGGAGGTGCCCCCGGCCTCGCCGAGCGGTTTCCCGTCCGGCCCGAGCACCTGCACGAGCACGCGGCCCTGCGCCAGCTTGCAGGCCAGCTCCACGGCCTCGGCGATGCGGCTTTGGACGGATTCCTTCAGCGTGACGCGGTCGACCACCACGTCGATGAAGTGCTTGATCTTCTTGTTCAGGGTGACGGGCTCACCGGAAAGCTTCACGATCTCGCCGTCGATGCGCACGCGGGAGAAGCCCTCCTTCTGCAGATCGGCAAAGAGCTTCGTGAACTCGCCCTTGCGGCCGGCCACCACCGGGGCCATGAGGATGGCCTTCGTCGACTCGCCCTGGGCGTCGTCGCCGAGGCGCAGGATATCGTCGGTCACCTGGTCGGTGGTCTGCTTCTTGATCTCGCGGCCGCACTCGGGGCAGTGGGGCACGCCCACGCGCGCGAACAGAAGGCGCAGGTAGTCGTAGATCTCGGTGGTGGTGCCCACGGTGGAGCGGGGGTTTTTCGACGTGGTCTTCTGATCGATGGACACCGCCGGCGACAGGCCGTCGATGGAGTCCACATCGGGCTTGGACATCTGGCCCAGGAACATGCGGGCATAGCTGGAGAGGCTCTCCACATAGCGGCGCTGCCCCTCGGCGTACATGGTGTCGAAGGCGAGGCTGGACTTGCCGGAGCCGGAAAGGCCCGTGATGACGACCAGCTCGTCGCGGGGAATAGTCAGGTCGACGTCCTTCAAGTTGTGCTCGCGGGCGCCTTTGATGACGATCTCGTTGGCCATTGGCTGGATTTCCTTCGCAGACGTGAAGCAACGGGCGCCGCGCGGGCCGCCCGTTGCCGAATTCTCTTGTTTCGCCTGCGTATTCTAGCGATTCGCGCGGCCGCTGGCTAGCAATTTAGGGAACTTTTGTTCGGGTTCACGGATTTTGCATAGATGAGCGCTCAGGTTATATGAGCGCGGGGGCAGCGACGGAGGCATCCTCGGGAGCGGCCTCCCCCGTCGCGGGCTCGGGCGCCGAGGACTCCCCCATGCCCTTCATCTTCCGGAAACGGGACAGCGTGAGGCGGCCGTCCTTCTTCTTCTCGCTGGGCGCCCGCAGGCAGACCGTCACGAACAGGCTGGCAGCGACGAGCACGGCGGCCATGGCGGCGAACACGAAGGCGAAGGAGGTCGCCTCCAGAAGGATGCCGCAGATCACGCCGGTGATCGCCGAGCCGGCGTAGGCCACGAGGTTCACCGAGGCGAGGATGGCCGAGACGCGCAGCACGCTCACGCGCAGAAGCAGAAGGCGCAGCGACACGGACACCGCCACGCCCATGGCGAAGCTGAACAGGGCGCAGTCGGCCATGAACAGAAGCTCGGCGCCCATGAGGACGAACAGCGCCATCAGCGCCGTGGTGGCCGTCACGGCCGCCATGGAGACGACGAGGGTGCGCTTGGGCTCGAAGCGCTGCACGAGGGGGCCGCCGAGAAGCGACGGCGCCATGATGAGGGCCAGAATGACCGACCCGGCCAGAGGCGAGGTCTCGCCGAAGCACTGCTGGGCGATGGGCGCCGAGAACGACTGGTAGAAGCAGGAGACGAGCCAGGTGGCCAGGTAGCACACGGCCACCACGGCGAACAGGCGCCGGTTGTCGGTGGGGATGTAGACGCGCACCCTCATGACGGCGCGCAGCGAGAGCGTCTGGTCGAGGGGCTCGTGCACCACGGGCATGAGGAACAGGCACACGGCCAGAATGACGATCATGATGCCGTAGAGCACGGCGATGCTCGGCACGACGTCGTAGAGGACGCCCACGGCCACCGATCCGATCATGATGCCCACCATGGCACCGCAGCTGGCAACAGTGGATCCCCAGCCGAGGTGCTTCTCCCCCACGCAGTCGATGACCAGGGCCGACACGGCGCTCATGCCGAGACCGGCCGAGAGCCCTTGGACGAAGCGGGCGGCAAGCACGGCCGCGCCGCTGTCCGCCATCATGAACATGATGCAGCCGACGATGGCGAGCATGAGGGTGAGGCTGGTCACGGGAGTGCGCCCGAAGGCGTCGGAGATGCGCCCGGCGAGCAAGAGCGTCAAGGCCACGCCGGTGAGGTAGGTGAACATCGTGTTGGAGATATCCGCCGTGGTGAGCCCGATGGTGGCCTGGTAGTCGGCATAGAGGGGAATCGGGATCGCCGTGGCGGCGAAAATGGCCAGAAACGCGATGGTGGCGAGCGCGAACCCGCGCAGGGACTGCCCGTCGGTGAGCTCCTCTTTGTGCATCCTTTCCTCCGTTTGAACGAGATGTGCCAGCCTGCCTTTCGGGAACGGATATCCCGAAAGGGTGGGTGAAGTATGAACCTCGCTTCAGGGGAATTCAAGGGATTGCGCTGAGTTTTCCACTCAGCGATGAAACGGCCCCGCAAGCCGCGCGAGGGTTCGGAGTCCCGTGCCGCCCGCCGCCGCCTTAAAGCCGCCGACGGTGGCCGCCGCGAGCAGCTGGCCAAGCGCTCCCCGCAACCGACAGCGAGCGCAAAAGGAGCCCTCTCCCCCGAGGGCTCCTGTGTGGGTTTCCGCTGTGGCGTATCCGGAAGCTACATGACGGCGTGGCTGGCGGACTGCATGAGGTAGGGAATGTAGGCGAGCACGACGAGCGCCGCCCAAAACAGCATCTTCGCCTTCTTGCGACTCATGGCTCCTCCCTTCCGCGCAATCCGTCCGATCGACGGTCCATCTGGATCGTCACCGTGATTCTTGCACAAAACACAGGAGGGGAAGACCCGAAAAAGCCACTAGTCACGATGGCGCAACCGCCCCGATGACCCCGCGCAACGCCCCTGTTCGCCGTTTGTAAATTACGCACATATCGGCCGCAGTGCGCCCAACCGTAGGGGGCGACTTACGCGCGCGGATGGGCGAGGCCGTGGATCTCCTTCAGGCGCTCCGGGGTCACGTGGGTGTAGATCTGCGTGGTGGTGAGGCTCGCGTGCCCCAGCATGTCCTGGACGCTGCGCAGATCGGCGCCGCCCTCCAGAAGATCGGTGGCGAAGGAGTGGCGCAGGGCATGGGGCGAGAGCGACTCGTCCAACCCCGCAGCGGCCAGAGCGCGCTTGAACATCTTGCGGATGCCGTCGGGCTTCATCTGGTTGCCCCGGTTGCTGACGAAGAAGTAGTCGCTCTGCCTGTCGCCGAGCAGCTCCGGCCGCGCCTTCTCGAGATAGCGGGCCATGGCCTCGGCGCCCCGGCGGCTCAAGGGCACGATGCGCTCCTTGGCGCGCTTGCCGAACACCTTCACCTCGCGCTCGGGGAAGTTCACCCAGGAAAGGAGGAGCCCGGAGGCCTCGGAGACGCGGGCGCCGCAGGAGAACAAAAATTCCAGGAGCGCCGCGTCGCGCATCTGCGCCGCCGTCTGCTCGCGGGGCGCGCCGTCGGCGTCGGTCGGGCCGTAGACGGCCAGCAGGCGCTCCACGTCGCCGTCGGACACGACCTTCGGGAGCCGGCGGTCGACCTTGGGGGCCGACAGCACGCTGGCGGGATCGGCCGGGGCGAGACCGGTCACGCACGCCCAGCGGAAGAACGTGCGCAGAGACGACAGGTGCCGCTTGATGGTGGTGCGGGCGTAGCGCGCCTGGTCGAGCTCGGCGAGGTAGCGCCTCAGCTGGCGGTAGGTGGGAGCGAGCGGATCGACGCCCGCCCGCTGCGCCCAGCGCAGGTAGGCCTCCATGTCCTCGCGATAGGCGCGCACCGTATGGGTCGAGGCGCCCATCTCGGAGGCGAGGTGATCGCCGAACCGCGCCACCGCCTCTTCGCCGGGCAGCGGCGCCCCGTCGGCGGCGTTTCCGCCGCCAGCGCCTTTGCGCCCCGTCACGGCAGCAGCCCCGCCTCGGCCAGGGCCTCCTTGTAGCCCGCAAGCGCCTCGTTGGCGCGATCGGCGTAGGCCTGGTAGCGGGCGCGCTTGTTGCGCACCGGGGGCGAGAGCGGAGCCATGAGCCCGAAGTTCACGTGCATGGGCTGGTAGTCCTTCGTCGCCGGATCCGTGGCGTAGGCCAGAAGCGCCCCGAACACCGTCTCCGTCGGCAGCTCCGGCAGCGCGATCCCCGCAAGGTCGGCGGTCACGGCCAGCGCGACGTGCAGCCCGCTGCGGATGGCCTCGCAGTAGCCCTCGGTGCCGGCAAGCTGCCCCGCCACGTAGACGGGGACGCCGAGGACGTCCGCTTGCGGCGTGACGAGCCGGTTACGACGGTCGAGCAGCCGCGGCGCGTCGATGAAGGTGTTGCGGTGCATGACGCCGTAGCGCGCGAACTCCGCCTCTTCCAGGCCGGGGATCATGCGAAACACGCGGCGCTGCTCGGGGAAGGTGAGGTTGGTCTGGAACCCGACGAGGTTGTAGCTGGCGCCGTGGGCGTCCTCGGCGCGCAGCTGCAAAGCCGCCCAAGGGCGGCGCCCCGTGCGCGGATCGGTGAGCCCCACCGGCTTCAGGGTGCCGAAGCGCGGGGCGTCGCGGCCGGCCCGGGCTATCTCCTCGATGGGCTGGCAGGCCTGGAACAGCTCGCGGGTCTCGAAGTCCTTCGCGATGACGCGCTCGGCCGCGAGAAGCTGCTCGATGAAGGCGTCGTACTCCTCCCGGGTGAACGGGGCGTTCAGGTAGTCCCCGCCGGCACCGGCGTCCTCGTAGCGGCTTTGGCGAAACACCTTCCCGAAGTCGATGGAATCCGCCATCACCACCGGCGCCGCGGCGTCGTAGAAGGCCAGGGCGTCTCGCCCCGTCAGGGCCATAAGCGACGACGAGAGCGCATCGGAGGTGAGCGGGCCGCTCGCCAAGACGATCGCGTCCGAGCCGGCGACAAGGGAGGGGATGTCCGTCGCCTCGCGGCGCTCCACCGCAATGAGGGGATGCTCCTCCACCTGGCGCGTCACGTCCTGGGAGAACAGCACCCGATCCACCGCCAACGCGCCGCCCGCGGCCACCGCATGGCGCTTCGCCGCCGCGATCAGCGGCGATCCCAGAGTCGCGAGCTCCGCCTTCAAGAGCCCCGCCGCGCTGTCGGGCTTGGTGCTCTTGAGCGAGTTGGAGCAGACGAGCTCGGCCGCGTCCCCCGTATGGTGCACGGCGGTCGGATGCGCGGGGCGCATCTCGACAAGGCGCACGGAGATTCTGCGCGAGGCGAGGCTCAGGGCCGCCTCGCTGCCCGCCAGTCCTGCGCCTACTATGGTTACCGTATTGCTCATGGGGCAAAAGGATACCAAACAACGGTGCCGCAAGGCCCGTCAATTCCGCTTGGGCGCCCCAGCTTCTCCCTATTGACACAGCCATGGCCTATACCGCCGTCCGCAGGGCCGGATGCGGGCCGTAGCGCCCGTCGGGGTACTGGGCGATGAGCCCGTCGCGCTGGGCCTCGGCGAGCCAAATCATGAGCCAGGTGAACGTGTCGCCAGCCGGAGCATGGTCCTCGGCCAACTGACGCAGGGCCTCCATGCCCAAAGGCTCCGCTTGCAGCGCCGCGAGCAGAGCCTCCTCGCCGCGATAGGGCTGACTCGCCTTGCCGCGATCGTCCGCAGCCTCGGCCCGCTGCTCCTTCAGACAACCGAAGGTTGAGAAGAGCGCATCGGCGAAGGCATCGTCGTCGACGATAGGAAGCGCCCCCTGGTACAGCAGGCGGTTCGCCCCCTTCGACGCCGCAGAGGTGATGGCCCCGGGCACCACCCATACCTCCCGGCCCGCGAGCAGCGCCTCGTCGGCCGTGGAGAACGTGCCCGAGGGCAGCCCCGCCTCCACGATGAGCGTGGCCCGGGAGAGCCCCGCAATGAGCCGGTTGCGGGCGCGGAAGGTGTGGGGCTGGGGCGGGAAGTCCCATTCGTGCTCGGAGACCACCGCGCCGCCTGCCGCCACGATGCGCTGGAAGAGCCCCGCGTTCTCCGCCGGGTACAGCTGGTTGCAGCCGCCCCCGAGGAAGGCCACCGTGGGCGCGCCCGCGGCCAGGGCCGCCTCGTGGGCCACGGCGTCGCAGCCCCGCGCGCCCCCGGAGATGATGGCGACGCCGCGCTCGGCTGCGGCTGCGGCAAAGCGCTTGGCGCAGCCGCGCCCGTAGGGCGTCGCGCGCCGCGCACCCACGACGGCCAGTCCCTCGGCCAGCGCGCCGGGGCGGCCCACACCGTACAGGCGCGCCGGCGGGTGGGGTATGCTCTTCAGCGCCTTCGGGAACAGCGAATCCTCCAAGGCAAGCTCGAAGCGCTCCCCTTCCAATCTCATTACCTTCACCGGCATCGGTCACTTTCCTCCTATTCCATCGCGCACGCGGAAGTTCACGGCCTCCGCGATGTGCGCGCTCTCGATTTCCTGGGATTCCGCCAGGTCGGCGATGGTGCGGGCCACCGCGAGCGTGCGCGTGATGGCCCTGCCGCTCATGGCGCGCAGCTCCGCCTGGGCGATCATGAAGCGGCGCGGCCCGTCGGCCAAGGCCTCTATGGAGCCATCAGACCCCTTCTCGGCCATCTGCGATGCGCGCCACGAGGCGAAGTCCCGGGCCGCCATCACCCCCTCCCGCAGCTGCGCGGAGCTCGTCCCCCGCTTCCGTTCCAAAATCTCTGCCGGACGAATGCGGCGGACATCCAGATGCAGGTCGATGCGATCGATGAGCGGTCCGCCTATGCGGTTCTGGTAGCCCCGGATCTGGGGCACCGTGCAGGTGCACTCCCGCTCCTCGTCGCCGAAGTACCCGCAGGGACACGGGTTGCTGGCCGCCACGAGCACGAACCGCGCCGGGAAGGTCACGTTGCCGTCGGCCCGGGTGAGCATCACCGATCCGCTCTCCATGGGCTGGCGTATACCCTGCAAAACCGAGCTTTTGAACTCCGCCAGCTCGTCCAAGAAGAGCACTCCGTGGTGGGCCAGGGACACCTCGCCCGGCCGCAGGGGGCTGCCGCCTCCCACGAGCCCGGCCAACGTGGCGCTGTGATGCGGATGGCGGAAGGGGCGCTGGCCCGCGATGATGGCATCGATGGGCTCGGCGGCCACGGAATGGACCACGGCCGCCTCCAGCATCTCGTCGGGACAGAGCGGCGGCATGATGGTGGGCACTCGGGAGGCGAGCATGGTCTTGCCCGACCCGGGCGGTCCCATCATGAGCAGCCCGTGACCGCCGGCCGCGGCGATCTGGAAGGCCCGCTTGGCCGTCTCGTGGCCCGCGACCTCCGCGAAGTCGAGCGCCTCGACGGCCGCCGGGGCCGCCCGTCCCCCGTGGGCCGGCAGCACCGCTGCCGCGCCTCCCTCACGGGCCGCCTGAACCAGCGACGTCATAGCGAGCAGCCGCACGTCGTCTAAGGGCACCGGATCGCTGTCGGCGGCGCAGACGAAGTCCAGCCCGAGGCGCCGGGCGCAGATGGCGCAGGCGAGCGTGCCCGCCACCGGCCGCACCCGCCCATCCAGCGAGAGCTCGCCCACGTAGAGCGCGTCCCGCGCCCAAGCCGGATCGATCTGCCCCGTGGCCGCCAGAATGCCCAAGGCTATGGGAAGGTCGAACCCCGAACCCGTCTTGCGCAGATGGCTCGGCGCCAGGTTCACGACGATCTTCTCCCCCGGCATGGAGAACCCCGCTGCCCGCAGCGCGGCGCGCACCCGCTCCCGCGCCTCCTGGATGGCCGCATCCGGCATGCCCACGATGGCCATGCCCGGCAGGCCGCCGGAAACGACCACCTCGACCCGCACCGGCACCACTTCCACGCCGCGAACCGTCGCCCCCGTGACGGCGCATTGACCCCGCGCCACGGCTCAACCCACCGAATAGGCGCCCAGATGGTGCCGGATGAAGGCGCGGTCGTCGGAGAGCACGATAATGGCCACCACATCGAAGCGCACCACGGCCTCGCCGAAGAAATGGTCTTGGATGTAGGCGAGGGCGATGCGCTCGTACTTCTCGCGCTTGGCCCGGGTGACCGCCTCGCTGGGCAGCCCCTTGTCGGCGTTGCGGCGCGTCTTCACCTCGACGAACACGAGCGCCTCGTCGTTGACGGCGATGATATCGGCCTCCCCGGCGAAACAGGTCCAGTTGCGCTCGAGGATGGTGTAGCCGTTGCGCTGGAGGAACCGCGCGGCCGCCTCCTCGCCCCGCGCCCCCAGCGCCTGGTTGCGGCGTCCCTGGGCGTTCGGGTCGGCAGGCCGCCGCTTCCTCGATCCCTCTCTCGCCTTGCGTTTGGGTGCCGACGCGGACTTGGCCTTCTTCTCCTTAATTGCGGGACGCTCCAACACGCCCGCCTCACTGCTCGCAGCCATAAGGTGCGCTCCTTTCCTCTCGATGGAGCACACCTTAGTCGAGCACGACCGTAAAAATGACGCGGGAATGTCCCGTTTCGTTCCTCGCGCCGACCGCACTGGCGTCGCACTGGCGTCGCAACAGCGTCGCACTAGCGTCGCACTAGCGTCGCAAAATCCCTAGAACAGGCTCTCCTGGGCGGCAAAGGAGCAGAAGCTGCGGCGGTGGATGGGGCAAAGCCCCCGCTCGCGGATGGCGGCCATATGGCCCTCGGAGCCGTACCCCTTGTTCGATTCGAAACCGTAGCCGGGGTACTGCTCGGCATAGGCCTCCATCACATGATCGCGCGCCACCTTGGCCACGAGCGACGCGGCGGCGATGGAGGCACACTTCCCGTCCCCCTTCACGACGTTCACCTCCCGCGGATCAAGATGCAGCGGGTTGCCGTCCAGAAGCACGACATCCACCGCGACGCCTTGGGCCTCCACCTCGGCGATGGCGGCGGCAAAGGCCCGGCGCAGGGCCGCCGTCATGCCCACCCGGTCGATGTCGGCCGGCTCCACGTACTGCACCGTCCACGCCCGGGCGCGCCGGCGCACTTCGCCTGCGATGGCCTCGCGGTCCTCCGGCCTCACCTGCTTGGAGTCGTTGAGCCCGGCGATGGGGTCGTCCGCGTCCAGCACCACGCCCCCCACGGCCAAAGGCCCCGCCAAGGGCCCGCGTCCCACCTCATCGAGCCCGATGACCACCGACCCTCCCCGCTCGGCGGCGAGCTCCCGCTCGAAGGCGTACATCCCCGCGAGCCGCGCCTCCTCGGCGGCCTCGGCCTCAAGTCGGCGCCGCGCCACCTCCACGGCGGCCCGCACGCCCTTGCGCGTGTCGGCCACAAGCGACCGCTCCAGCACGGCGAAGGCGGCCGCATCGGCCTCCTGCAGCTTCCGTCGGATCTCGGGGACGGTCAGATCAATCACCTCGGGCTCCTTCCCACCGGCGAGGAATACGAAAAAGGGCCCCCGAAGGAGCCCTCGCAAACACAAAAGATAAGGCCTAGCGGAACGCCTTCTCCTTGATCTTGGCGGCCTTGCCCACCTTGTTGCGCAGGTAGTACAGCTTGGCACGGCGCACATCGCCCTTGCGGGTGACCTCGATCTTCTCGATCTTCGGGGAATGCACGGGGAAGGTGCGCTCCACGCCGATGGAGAAGCTGATCTTGCGCACGGTGAAGGTCTCGCGGACCGACTCGCCCTGACGGCGGATGACGTCGCCCTGGAACACCTGGATACGCTCGCGGTTGCCCTCGGTGATGCGATAGTGAACCTTCACGTTGTCGCCCACGTGGAACTCGGGGAGGTCCTGCTTGATCTGCTGCTGCTCAATAGCGCGAATGATATCCATTGCCTTTTCCTACTCTATACTTCTAAATGGTCTTGCATCATTTCTCGTTTGGACGCGATTTGACAGTATATCGCCCCTATACCCTCGGCGCAAGGGAAATTATCGCGCCTTTCTGGGAAAGTCCACGAACGGCACACGGAAGCTCGAAGCGGCGCGACAAAGGAGCTACTTCTCCTCTTCCTCCACGATGACGAACTCGTCGGCGCCTTCCGTCTCCTGGGCCACGAGCATCTGCTCGAACATGGAGGCCGTCGCCGTGAAGTCGCTCGGCAGCACCACGGTGGACTGGCGGCCGTTGCGGGCGAACTCGCTCATCATGTCGGTCCACTGGGTGAAGATGAACAGCTGGTTGGCCTCGGCCGCCGACACGCCGGAGCTCTTGATGACCGCGAGCGACTCCGAGATGCCGTCGGCGATGGCCTTGCGCTGGGCCGCGATGCCGCGACCGGCCTGCTCCATGGCCTCGGCACGGGCGCGGGCCTCGGTGACCACCTTGATGCGCTCGGCCTCGGCCAGCGACTGGGCGGCCTCCTTCTCGCGCTGGGCGGAGTTGATGCGGTTCATGGACTGCTCCACGTCGGCGGGCAAATCGATGGAGGTGATGAGCGTGCTCACCACGTCGTAGCCGTAGGCCACCATGAGGCCGGAAACGGTCTGGTTCACGTCCGACGCGATGGCGTCCTTTTTGTCGAAGACCTCGTCAAGCGTGTACTGCGGCACGCTGGAGCGCAGGGCGTCGATGAGGTAGGAGCGCATCTGAGCCGTGGGGTTGGCCAGCATGTAGTAGCTGCGCCACACGCCCGAGGGCTGCCCGTTGGCCGCCGGCTGGGCGCTCACGCGGTACTGGGCGGCGATGGCCATGGTCACCGTCACGTTGTCGCGGGTCTTCGCATCGATCCCGAACTGCTCCTGGCGCGTGCGCATGTCCACCTTGGCGGCAATGGTCTCGAAGAACGGGATCTTAATGTTCAGGCCCGCGCCCACGGTGCGGTTGAACTTGCCCAGCCGCTCGATGATGTAGACGTTCTGCTGCGGAACGATGAACAGCGCCTGGGGCAGAAGCAGCACCAAAAGAACGATGATGATAGCAAGTCCGATCATGGGATTCCTTTCGTCGAGGGGGCCAGGCGATGGATTGGCAACGCCTCGCCTGATTCGCCTCCCATAGTACTACAATGGAGCGAACCTACCGCGAAGTTTAAGGAGTTGCCGTGATAGAACCAGCCCGCGCCGCCTTCCTGCTCATCGATATGCAGAACGGATTCATCGACGGCGCCTCGCCCCTGTGCATCGCCGGTGCCGCCGCCGCCGTTCCCGCCTGCGCCCATGCCCTGGCCGCCGCCCGCGAGCACGGCCTCGCCGTCTTCCACGTGCGCCGCGCCTACGCCGCCGACGGCAGCGATGTGGAGGCCGTGCGCTGGGAGACATGGGCAGAAGGGGGCCGGCCGCTTTCCAGCGCCGATCCGATGAGCCTTGCGTGCCCGTCTGAGCTGGCGCCGGCCCCTGGCGAGCCCGTCGTCGTGAAGCCGAGCTGGTCGGCCTTCTTCGGCACCGATCTGGACGCCCTGCTGCGCGCAGGGGACATCGGCACCCTCGTGCTCGCGGGCACCACCACCCCCAACTGCGTGCGCTCGACGGCCTACGACGGGCTGGCGCGCGGCTTCAACGTCGCCGTCCTGCGGGACGCCACCTCCTCGCGCAGCCCCGAAGCACAGGAGGCGAATCTGGCGGACATGGAGGCCGCGGGCATCCAGCTTATCCACACCGACGACTTCGCGGCCAACGGGCTTCTGCACGTCCGCGACACCGAGGCCGAGGTGGCCCGGGCCGTGGCCCTGGAGCTGGAGGCGAAGGCGCGGAACACGGAAACGGACGCGGCAGCGGATACGGCGGCCGCAAATGGCTCGGGGGCTCCCTTGCCCCCTACCCCGACGCTCGAGTCCATCGAGACCGTCTCTACCGGCTGGATCAACAAGTACCACCTGCACTACACGCTGCCCGACGGGCGCCCCTACACCTACGAGGGCGTCTCCCGCAAGGGGCCCGAGCGCTACGAGGCCGCTTTGGAGGCCTTAGGGAGCACCGGTGCGCCCGACCCCGACGCCGTCTGCATCGTGCCCCTTCTGCCCGACGGCTCGGTGCTGCTGGAGCGCGAGTTCCGCTATCCGCTGAACAGCTGGTGCGTATCGCTGCCCGCCGGCCTCATCGACGCCGGCGAGTCTTTGGAAGAGGCCGTCGCTCGCGAGCTTTCCGAGGAGACCGGCTACCGGCTGCGCGACGACATCGCCCCGGCGGTGCGTCCGCTGCCCCAGCCCGGCTTCTCGTCCACGGGCCTTACCGAGGAGAACGTCCAGGTGGTCTTCGCCCAGGTGGAGCCCGCCGGCCAGGCGCGCCCCGACAGCGCCGAGCTCATCGAGCCCTTCACCGTGGCCCGCGCCGACCTGCGCGCCTTCCTGGACGCCAACCAGCTCCCCATCGGCACCCGCTGCCAGCTCATCCTGGAGTTGCTCGCGATCTAGCATCGCCGGAACCCCACATCCTCCTCTCTCGGTAAGTACCGAGCGGTGCCACAAAATGGCGGCCGACCCTTCGTGAGCCATGGAAGGCAACGAAAAAGGCGACGACCTCCGTCGGTCGCCGCCTTCCGTTTGCCTCGCATCGCGTCGCGCTCGCGCGATCTCTCGGGGCTCCTCGTTCTGTGCTCGGCGCTACTCGCCCAGAAGCTCCGCGAGGTCGGCCTCCGGGGTGGTGATAGGGGCGATGCCGTAGTTCTCAACGAGGACGTCGAGAACGCCCGGGCTCACGAAGGCCGGCAGCGTGGGGCCGAGCTTGATGTTCTGAATGCCCAGGTGCAGCAGCGTGAGCAGGATGCAGACGGCCTTCTGCTCGTACCAGGACAGCACCATGGACAGCGGCAGGTCGTTCACGCCGCAGTCGAAGGCCTCGGCCAGGGCTACGGCCACCTGGATGGCGCTGTAGGCATCGTTGCACTGGCCCATGTCCATGAGGCGCGGCAGGCCGCCGATCTCGCCCAGATCGAGGTCGTTGAAGCGGTACTTGCCGCAGGCCAGGGTGAGCACCACCGTGTCGTCGGGGGTGGCCTTCACGAACTCGGTGTAGTAGTTGCGGCCCGGGCGCGCGCCGTCGCAGCCGGCGACGAGGAAGAAGTGCTTGATGGCGCCGCTCTTCACCGCGTCCACCACCGTGTCGGCCACGGAGAGCACCGTGCCCTGGGCGAAGCCCGTGGTCATCGTCGTGCCGCCGTTGATGCCGGGAATCGTGTGGGGCTCGTCGTAGCCGCCCAGCTCCAGCGCCTTCTGGATAACCTGGCCGAAGTCCTTGTCGGGGCCGATATGCGTGCAGCCGGGGAAGGCGACGACTTCCGTGGTGAACACGTTGTCGGCGTAGCTCTCCTTGGGAGGCATGAGGCAGTTGGTGGTGAACAGGAAGGCCGCGGGCACGCCGTCGAACTCCTTCTTCTGGTTCTGCCACGCGGTACCGAAATTGCCCTTGAGCTGCGGGTACTTCTTCAGCTCCGGATAGGCGTGGGCCGGCAGCATCTCGCCGTGGGTGTAGACGCTCACGCCTGTGCCCTCGGTCTGCTCCAGCAGAAGCTTCAGGTCGTGCAAGTCGTGGCCGGAGATGACGATGAACGGGCCCGGCTCCACCTCCATGGCGACGGTGGTGGGCTCCGGCGTGCCGTAAGTGCCCGTGTTGGCCTCATCGAGCAGCCTCATGCAGCCGAGGTTCACCTCGCCCACCTTCAGCGCCAGGGGCAGAAGCGCGTCCACCGAGCCCGGCTCGGCCAGCTGCGCCAGGGCGTCGGCGAAGAACTCGTCGACAGTCGCGTCGCGGTAGCCCAGCACCCGGGCGTGGTAGGCGTAGGCCGCCGTACCGCGCAGGCCGAACAGCACGAGGGACTTGAGCGAGCGGATGTCCTCGTCGTCGCCCCAGATCTGGTCGACGTCGTAGTCGGAGACCGGCTCGATGCCGGCCGCGGCGGCCACGGCGGCCGTCTCGGCGCGCACTGCGTCCTTAAGCGCGGTCACGGCCTGCCCGTCGAAGTTCACGTTGGTCATGCAGGTGAACAGGCCGTCCACGATGAGATCGCAGATACGGTCGTTCTTGACGCCGGCCTCCCGGGCCGTGCGGGCCAAAGCGATCATCGCCCCGGTCAGCGCGTCCTGGGCATCGGCCACATCGGCCGGCTTGCCGCACACGCCGGCGCCGCCGGTGCAGGCCTCGCACTTCGCCACCTGCTCGCATTGGAAGCAAAACATTTGCTCTGTCGCCATAGACACTCCCTTTCGGGTCGCGGCCCTTGCGGCCGTGTTCCAGTAGATAGACGGCACCGTTGCGCCGCTGTTGTGAAGGTACTGGCACGGCAGGGCATTGTATGTTGTAATCACAACAAACGAAGCTTCCTTCAATGAAAAGGTTGACCCATGGAACGAAACGCCTTCCTGGCGGGAACGCCGCTGTTTTCGGGCGTGGCATCGCAGGAGGTCGGCGCGATGCTCGATTGCCTCGATGCCCATGAGCGCCGCTATGCCCAGGGCGAGCGCATCCATCATATGGGGGATTCGGTGTCCACTGCCGGCATCGTACTCACGGGGCGCGTCCGCATCGAGCACGTCGACCCCTGGGGCAACGTGAGCGTCGTGGGCATGCGCGGGCCCGGTGCCATGTTCGGCGAGGCCTACGCCGCCGCCGGCGAGCCGCTGCTCGTGGACGTCGTCGCCGACCAGGACTGCACCGTCCTCTTCCTGAATCTCGCGAAGGTGGTCGGCCCCTGCTCGTGCCGCTGCGACCACCACGCCCTCGTGGCCCGCAACATGATCGCCGCCATCGCTCGGCAGAGCCTCGCCCTCTCGCGCCGCATCTTTCACGTAGCGCCCAAGTCCATCCGCGGCAAGGTGCTCGCCTACCTCTCCAATGAGGCCGAGCGCACCGGCACCCGCGAGTTCGACATCCCCTTCAACCGCCAGCAGCTCGCCGACTACCTGGGGGTGGATCGCAGCGCGCTATCGGCGGAGCTGTCCCGCATGCAAAAGGCGGGGCTCATCCGATGCCGCCGCAACCACTTCGCGCTGCCTCACTCCCCCTCGAACAGCACCGTGGAGAAGTAGCGCTCGCCGGTGTCGGGGGCCAGCGTTACCACGGTCTTGTCCGGGCCGAGCTTGCGGGCCAACCGCAGAGCTGCCGCCACGTTGGTGCCCGAGGAGATGCCGCAGAACAGCCCCTCTTCCCGGGCGAGGCGCCGCGCGCACGCCAGAGCTTCCTCATCGGTCACCACGACGATCTCGTCGATGAGTGAGGTATCCATGATGGCGGGCAGGATGCCATCGCCGATGCCCATCTGCACATGGGTGCCGATGGCGCCGCCGGACAGCAGCGCTGCGTGCTCGGGCTCGGCCGCCCAGATCTGCATGGCGGGGAAGACCGCGCGCATCTCAGCGCCGACGCCGGTGATGGTGCCGCCGGTGCCGAAGCCGGAGCAGAAGCCGTCGATGGCGATGCCGGCCGCACGCACATCGGCGAGGATCTCCGCGGCCGTGCCGTCCACGTGGGCTGCCAGGTTGTCGCGGTTCACGAACTGCTGGGGCACGAACACGCGCGGGTCCTCCGCGGCCATCCTCTGGGCGAGCGCGATGCACTCCTCGATGCAGGCGCCGATGTCGCCCTCGTCGTGGACGCAGACCACCTCGGCGCCGTAATGCTCCATGATGCGCCGGCGCTCCACCGAGCAGGAGTCCGGCATGATGATGCGGGCCGCATAGCCCTTCACCGCCGCCACAAGGGCGAGTCCCACGCCCTGGTTGCCGCTCGTGGGCTCCACGATGATGGAATCGGGCCCAAGCTCGCCGCGCTCCTCGGCGCGCTCGATCATCTTCAGCGCCGTGCGCGTCTTCACCGAGCCGCCCACGTTCACCGCCTCGAACTTCACGAGCACCTGGGCGTCGTCGGGCCCGGTCATACGCCGCAGCCGCACGAGCGGCGTCGATCCCACAGTTTCCAGAACGTTATCGCAGATCATAGCTTCCCCTAACTTTTAGGGTCATCGTTTTCCACGACAGATTCTAGCATCGGGTCTCCCCCGCCCCCTGCTCCGTCGCCTCGAAACGCCAAATCCCCGCCCCGAGGGGCAGGTACCCCGACATAGCAAAATCGCCGCCCCAAAGGACGGCGATTCAATTTCGAATGGCGGGATGTACGAGACTCGAACTCGCGACCTCCGACGTGACAGGCCGGCGCTCTAACCAACTGAGCTAACACCCCGAATGGTGCTGGGCTGAAAAATGGCGGGATGTACGAGACTCGAACTCGCGACCTCCGACGTGACAGGCCGGCGCTCTAACCAACTGAGCTAACACCCCGTGTTTCAGCAGCCCGTATAGTTTAACAGAATCGCTCTTCCGCACAAGCCCCTTTTTCGAGATTTTTTCCTACTGTGCCTCGCGATAGGAGCCCTCGAAGGTGAAGCGGCCCATCTTGGTGCCGCCGAGCACGTGAATGTGCAGGTGATTCACCGTGGCCGCCGAGTCGGGGCCCGTGTTCACCACGGTGCGATAGCCGGACTCGTCGACACCCTTCAAACGCGCCACCTCGGGCACGACGCTCATCATATGCCCGATGACCTCGGCCGGCACGCCGGCGGCCAAGTTGTCGTAGTGGGTCTTCGGCACGATGAGGGTGTGCACCGGCGCCTCGGGCTCGATGTCGTCGAAGGCGTAGCACACATCGTCCTCATATACCTTGGCCGACGGGATCTCGCCGGACACGATCTTGCAGAACAGGCAATCGTCCATGGGTCTTCCTTTCATCTCCTGACTTCTACATCATACCCGAAATCGGCCGCTACTGCCCGTCGGCTGCGCGCTGGTCGACGCGCAGGAAGGTGATCGGCCGCAGATCCTCCGAAGCGTGGCCTGCGGCGACAGTCTCGCGGACGAGCTCGCGGGCGAAGGCGTCGGCGCGCAAGGATCCCGTGGGCTTGGCCTCCAGAGAAAAGCGCACCGTGGCTCCGTCCAGGGACACCGGCCCTACAAGAAAGTCGGACGGCACGAGCGTCTTCTCCTTCTTCTTGCGCACGACGGTGATTGCCTCGGGAACCACAACGGCACGCGGGGCCTCGGAGAGCACGACTTCGTAGGTG
Organism: Adlercreutzia equolifaciens DSM 19450; assembly: GCF_000478885.1. Taxonomy (NCBI): domain Bacteria; kingdom Bacillati; phylum Actinomycetota; class Coriobacteriia; order Eggerthellales; family Eggerthellaceae; genus Adlercreutzia; species Adlercreutzia equolifaciens. The sequence goes on along the minus strand of NC_022567.1, from coordinate 1,157,784 downwards.
CTCACCGGCAGCGCCACACTGGCGGCTGCGTCCCGCGCCTCGATGTAGCGTGCCTCCGTGGGGTACAGATCGGCGGGGCTCGCCTCCTGCAACGCCGTAAGGGCACGGGGCGCCGGCACGTAGTCGGTGAGGAACAGATCGAATATCTCGGCGGTGCCTCCCACCCCCACGGGCAGAGCCGCCCCGAAGGCGATGCGCATGTGCGGCGAAAAACCCTGGCTCACCGCGAAGGGCAGCTGCGCTCGGCGCACGGCGCGCTCGAGGGCGCGGGCCAGCTCCAGATGCGACAGCATGGCCAAACGTCCAGTCTCATGGAAGGTGACGCGCAGGCGGAACAAACGGGGATCGGCCATTATCGGATCGCCTCCTCTTCGGTAGATCCTTCAGTTTGCCGCGCTTGATCGGGATGGCATGGGGGCTCGGCCTCTCTGGGATGCACGACCTTGCGGTACGGATTGGCCGCCGGGGCCGCTTCCTTGCCTTCGCGCTCCTGCTGCAGCTCGATGTCGACGCCTAGCGTGGGGCAGGCGCCGCAGGCGGAGCAGTTCTCGAAGGTGCAGTCCGGCGTCGTGATGCCGGCAGCGGCGCGCTCCCTCTCCCGCGCGAGGAACTTCGGCGAGACCGCGGCGGTGATGTGCGCCCAGGGCAGCACGTAGTCGGTCGGGAACTCGGCCTGGGCGATCGCGGCGGGATCAAGCCCCAGCTCCTCGGCGGCGCCGGTCCACGCCTCTTCGTTGAAAAGCTCCGTCCAGGCGTCGAATCGGGCGCCGCGGCGCCACGCCGCTTCAACCCAGTCGGCCACCTCGCGGCCGCCGCGGCTCATGACCGCCTCGACGAACGACGTCGCGGGGTCGTGGTAGTGCACGTCCACGGCCTTGTACTTCACCGAGCGCTTGAGCAGTCCCACACGCCGCAGCGTCTCCTCCGGCGAGATCTGCCCGTCCCACTGGAAGGGAGTCTGGGCCTTGGGCACGAACACCGCGCAGGACACGCTCATGCGCACGCTGCCGCGCTGGTCGGGCGGCACGGCGGCCTTGGCGCGGTCGTAGGCGCGCTGGGCCAGGCTCGCGATGCCCTTGATGTCATCGTCGGTCTCGGTGGGCAGCCCCACCATGAAGTACAGCTTGCAGCGGCGCCAGCCGGCGGCGAAGGCGGCGTCGATGGCGGCGAACAGGTCGTCCTCGGTGACGTTCTTGTTGATGACGTCGCGCAGCCGCTGGGTGCCGGCCTCCGGCGCGAAGGTGAGGCCCCCCTTCTTCTGGCCGGCCACGAGCTCGGCCATCTCCACCCCGAAGGCGTCCAGGCGCTGGGAGGGCACGCTCACGCGCACGCCGGCCCCGGCGCAGTCGGCGTTCACCCGCGAGAGGATCTCGGCGATCTGCGAGTGATCCGTGGAGGAGAGCGACGTCAGACTCACCTCGTCGTAGCCGGTCTCGGCGAGGCCCCGCGCCACGGCGTCCACGATGTTGTCGGCCGAGCGCTCCCGCACCGGGCGGTACATCATGCCCGCCTGGCAGAAGCGGCAGCCGCGGGCGCAGCCGCGCAGGATCTCGACGTTCAGCCGGTCGTGCACCACTTCCGTATAGGGCACGATCATGGGCTCGAGCGCCGGGCTGTCGGCGAATCCTTCGAAGACGCGCTTGTGCACCACACGCGGCACGTCGTCGAACAAAGGCTCCGCCCAGCTGCCGGCCGCCTGGGCCTCATCCTCGCTGCGCCAGCGGTACAGGCTCGGCACGTAGGCGCCTCCCACGCGCCGCGCCACCTCGCGCAGGATATCGGCCCGGGGCGCGCCGGACGCGCGCAGCTCGCGGATGAGCGCCAGCGTCTCGGGCAGCTGCTCCTCGCCCTCGCCCACCAAGATGACGTCGAAGAACGGCGCGTAGGGCTCCGGGTTGTAGGCGCACGGGCCGCCGGCGAGCACGATGGGGTCGCCCTCGGCGCGGTCGGCGGTGCGCAGCGGGATGCCGGCGAGATCGAGCGTCTCCAGCACGTTGGTGGCGGCCAGCTCGTGGGGCAGCGTGATGCCCACCACGTCGAAGTCGGCCACCGGCCGGCAGCTCTCCAGCGAGAACAGCGGCACGCCCTCCTCGCGCATGAGGTCGGCCATGTCCACCGCGGGCAAGAAGGCCCGCTCGGCCCCCATGCCGCCCATGGCATTCACGGCGTTCACGAGGATGCGCACGGCCTGGTTGGCCTGGCCCAACTCGTAGGTGTCCGGGTAGATCATGCAGAAGGCGAAATCGCCCTCGGCCACCGGCGCGGCGCAGCCCCACTCGTGGTTCAGGTAGCGGGCCGGCCGCTCCACCCGGGAGAGCAAAGGCTCCACCCGAAGCCACAGATCGCGCCTAGCCACGGGCGCCTCCCTTGCCAGCACCCTTCCCCTTGCCGCGCAGGGTACGGAAGGCCGAGGCCCCGGCCCCGCGGGCGGCCTCGATCACCTTGCCGCCGGCAGGCGTGGCCGCTGCCTTCGACGCGGCCTCCACGGCCTCGTCGCGGGCCTTCTGCACCACCGATGCCACACCGACGATGTCGCCGCCGGCCTCGAAGTACTCGATGGCCGCGTGCCCCATGGCCTCGGTGCCGGCAAATCCCACAGCTCCCTTGATGGCCCAGCCGAGCACCGGCACCACGCCGACGGCCGTGCGCGCGATGTTGCGGAACAGAAACGCCCCGCCCACAACGGCTGCCAGCTCTTTGATGCGCTCGGCCGACAGCGGCTGGCCGTAGGCGGCGGCGATCTGCAGCAGCATCTTCGCCTGGTTGAGCGTCATGATGGGCATATCGGCCCCGGGGATGAACACCACGACGCCCACACCGGCGTTCTGCACAGACGTGGCGCGCACGGCATCTAAGGACAGCGGACGGCGCACGAAGGGGAACGCCAGCGCGAAGGCGAGGCGCTTGTCCTTGCAGGCGGCGATGATCCACTCCCCCATGCGGCGATCCAGCGTGGCCGCGCCCTCGGCGTCCAGCGGAATGGGCTCGGCATCGGCGGGCTCGGTCTCCACAGGCAGGGCGTGCTCGATGTCCTCGATGGCCGCCTCGGCCGCGCTCGCCGCCTCAACCGCTGCGGCATTCGGCGCCTCGTTGGCGGTGCTGCCAGCAGTGATGCGGCGTGCCAGCGCCCGGGCCGCGTCCCCGAAGGGCGTGGGGTTGGTCATGTTCGGCGCGACGATGTCCCCCTCGGGCACGGGCCAGCCTGCCGCCTCGGCAGCTGCGGCCACGGCACGGGGCGCTGTGGTGGCCACCATGACCGGAATGCCGGCGCCGCGGATGTGCGCCGCCTGCTCGCCGATGCGCGGCGAATCCCCGGCGACGATGACTGCCATGTCGTCGGCCCCGTAGGGCTCGGCGAGCAGGTTGTCATCCAAATACCCAATGGTCACCCGGGTCTTGGCCCCCGCGCTCGCAAAGGCGCTGCGCACATGGCCCACCACATCGCCCGGGGCCGTCTCGTCGATGTAGACCGACACCGCCAGAGGCGTGTTGCGCGCCTCGTCGATGTCGGTGGCCGCCTTCAGGAGGGCGGGGATATCCAGGGGAAGATTCATGAGGCCTTCCTTCCGTGAGAGGGAGTCCGGGCAAAGCCGGACTGCGTGGACGTATGGGAGTACACCGAGCCGATGAGCCCGATGAGCGCGAAGTTCACGACCATGAACGAGGAGCCGTAGCTGACGAAGGGCAGCGGGATGCCCGTGATGGGCATAAGGCCGCAGTCCATGCCGATGTTCTCCAAAATCTGGAAGAGCCACATGCCGATGACGCCCATGACGATGAGCATGCCGAAGAGGTTGTCGGCGCGCCGGGCGATGGAGAGGCACGCCACGATGAGCAGGGCGTACAGGCCGATGAGCGCCATGACGCCCACGAACCCGAACTCCTCGGCCAGAACGCAGAAGATGAAGTCCGTGGGGGCCTCGGGCAGAAAGCCGTGGGTCGACTGCGTGGCGTTGCCGATGCCCTTGCCGAACAGGCCACCGCTGCCGATGGCAATCTTGGCCTGGGCGAGGTTGTAACCGTCGCCGGAGAGGTCTCCCTCGGGGTTCAGGAACACGAGCAGGCGGCTGCGCTGGTAGTTCTTCAAGAGGCGGTACTCCCACGTGCCGTCGGACTGCTGGTACTTCAGCAGCTCGTCGACGGCGAACACGGCCGCGATGGCCGCGATGCCGGCGATAAGCGTGATGAGCAGGTAGCGCCCCTTGGCGCCTCCCATGACGAGCACCACCGCCGAGATGGCCAGGTACACCAGACCCGTGCCCAAATCCGGCTGGGTCATGATGGCCGCGAACGGAACGAGCAGCATCCCGAGCACCTTGCAGTACTCGCGCCAATCGTCCAGCGTGCCCTGGTAGCGGGCCAGAAGGCTCGCGGCGAAGAGCACCACCGTGACCTTCGCGAACTCGCCGGGCTGCACCTGCATGCCGATCTTGATCCAGGACTTCGCCCCCATGCCCGCGTCGGTGCCGAGGCCCGGAACGTGGGGCAGAAGGATGAGCGCCACGTTGATGACGAGCAGCGCCGTGGTGAGGTTCGAAAGGCGCCGGTAGTCGAAGGCCCACAGGGCCACCATGGCCACGAGCCCCACCGCCACGCCCTGCAGCTGGCGGGTGAAGTTGTAGTCGGCATCCCCCTGGACTGCCGACCAGCAGACCACCAGGCCGTAGGCGACGAGCACCGCGATGACGGCAAGGAAGCCCCAGGGCACCCGCGAGAGCAGCGAGGGTGCGGCCGGGCGCGCCGAGCCGTGGGCCGGTCGGCGCTGGCTGGAATGAACCGAGTGGATTTGGGGAAGCTGCTGGGCCATGCTAGTCCTCACGGCCGCCGGAATCGTTGGCGATGGCGACCGACTCGCCGGGCGAGCCGGAGATGCGCGCCGGCTTCACCTGGGACGTGCCGGCGGCGCAATCCATGAGCGCCCCCATGACCTCGGCCACCACCGGCGCCGCCGTATCCGACCCGCCGCCGCCCTGCTCCACCACGCAGGCCACGACGTACTTCGGGTCGTTGTAGGGGGCATAGGCCACGAACCAGGCCGTGTCGTTCTGATCCTGCTTCTCGCCGGTGCCGGACTTGCCGGCCGCGTCGATTCCCAGCTCCTCGAACAAGGGCCCCACGGAATGGGACTCCTGCACCATGCCGTGCAGCGCGTCGCGCACGTAGGCCAGATGGGCCTCGGTCACCTCGGGCGTGCGCTCGACGACCGGCTCGTAGGTGACGACCGTCTCGCCCTCGCTGTTGCGCACCTCCTTCAGAAGATGGGGCCGCATGATGCGGCCCGTGGCCACGCCGGCGTAGGCGCAGGCCACCTGCAAAGGAGTCACAAGCACGTCGCCCTGGCCGATGATCATATTGGTGTAGTCGCCGCCGCGGAAGGTGGCCTCGGAGGGCACGTTCTGCCAGCGCTCGGCCTTCCAGGCCGGTGTGGGGATGACGCCCACGGCCTCGCCGCCCAAATCGATGTCGGTCTTCTCGCCGAAGCCGAACTGCCCCAGGTAGTCCTGGAGCGCCGTCTCCGATATCTCGCCGGTGCCGGCGGGCCCGTGGTCGTAGAAAGCCTTGCCGATCTCGTAGAAGACCGTGTCGCAGGAGTTCACGATGCCCCCGTGCAGATCGAGCGTCCCATGGCCGTCGTGCTTCCAGCAGCGCTGCACGTCCCCGGTGCCGAAGCCGTCCCATTTGCCCGTGCAGTTCCACGAGCTGCCCTCCGTGGCGAAGCCGTACTCCAGGCCGGCTAAGGAGGTGAAGGCCTTGAAGGTGGAGGCGGCCATGAACTGGCCGGACACCACGTTGTTGTTCAGGGGGGCGTAGGCACCTTTCTCCTGGTATTTGTCCCACAGCTCCGTGGGAATGGAGCCGGTGAAGTTCGTCGGGTCGAAGGTGGGGAAGCTCGCCATGACGAGCACCGACCCGTCGGTCACGTCGAGTGCCACGACGGCGCCCTTGGATCCCTTGCCCGTGCCGATGACGCCGCCCGATGGCGCGATGAGCTTGGCCAGGGCCGCGTCGGCCACGTACTGGGCGCGCGCGTCGATGGTGAGGTAGAGGTCGTTGCCCTTGGTATCCTTGATGTCGCTCATGACCGAGATGCGCCGACCGTTGGCGTCCACCATGACCTGGCTCTCGCCGTGCTCGCCGGACAAGTACGCGTCATAGGTGGCTTCCACCCCGGCGCTGCCGATGGTGTCGATGGCGAGCACGTCGCGGCCGGCAGCCTGGTTCTCCAGAGACTCGGGAGTCGCCATGGACGTGTAGCCGAGCACATGGGCCGCGAGCGCCCCGTACGGGTACTCGCGCTGGGACCGCTCCTCCACGGTGATGCCGGGGAAGGCGTCGGCGTGCTCGGCGATGAAGGCGACGTCGCGCAGGCGGACGTCCTCCCCCACCACGCGCAGGCTCTGGGCGCCGGCGGCGGCATCGTTGATGCGCTGAAGCACCACGTTGGCGGGAAGCCCCAGCACCGTGGAGAGCCGTCGCACGACATCTCGGTTGTCGGCCACCTCCGGGTCGGCCACGACGGTCTGGCTCGGGCGGTTCACCACCAAAGCCTCGCCGTTGGTGTCGTAGATGCAGCCACGGGGGGCGGGCGTCTTCACCGTGGTGTACAGGTTCTCCTCCGCCGCCTGGGCGTAGGCCTCAGATCCCGCGATCTGCATGGACCACAGCTTCGCCGACAGGGCGCCGAAGATGGCCACGGCCGCCGCCGCCAGACCCGCGAAGCGGCGTCCCAGCTCGTCAGAGGGCTTCTTAGACGCGGCCCCGGGCTCGGAGCTGGACACGGTGACGTCGCCCTCGCGGGCGGCCTGGGCCTTGGAACGGCGCTCGAAAGGCGAGCTTCCCACGCCCACGGTGGAAAGTTCCGAGACTCCCTTGGCGCGCCCGACCGAGGGCGTCTCCTTGCGGGCGCGCAGGGCGAGGGCCGCTGCCACGGCCACAATGACGACGACCGCCGCCAGAACGGCGACGATGATAGCTACGAGCACGGCTCCCCCTTCCTAGCGAAGGACCGGCGTCCCGGGTTGGACGCGCGGGCGATCGACCATCACCCGGGCGGCGATCGGATACAGCAAAAGGCCGATGACGCAGTCGTAGAGCATGCAGGGCAGCGTGCGGTAGAGGAAGGCCTCCCCCAAGGGCACGTCGGCGCCGCAGACCACGACGATGAGCCCGTACATCACCTCGACGAGCATGATGCACGTCAGCATGATGGCCACCGGCATGAACAGAGTATCGTTGTTGAGCGCCATGAACAGCCGCGAGGCCAGAAACGTTACCAGCACGAGCACAAAGGCCAGAGCACCCACAGGACCGCCGCCCATGAGGTCGAAGAGAAGGCCCAGGACCAGCGGCATGACCGACCCGGCCGAAGCCGGCGTGGCCACGGCGCGCACGATGCAGAAGGCCACGATGAAGTTGGGCACGGCCTCGAACAGCGTGATGGCCGGTGCCACGGTTATCTGCAGAAGCACGGCGATGGCGGCGCCGATGACGCCCGCCACCGTCTCGCGGGAAAGTTCCATCATGCGGCCTCGCCTCCTTCGGTGCCGTCGGAGCGGCCCGCATCGTCGCCGGAACCGCCGTTGTCGTTGCCGTCGCCTTCGCCGGAATCGCCCGAGCCGGAGCCGGACGCCCCCTCGCCGCCGTCGGCGCTCGTGGGCGCCGTCACGGTGCGGTCGGCGGCGTCGTCGGCCGCGGAGAACACCACGAGCGCCTCCTCCATGAGGCTCACGGTGTCGTTGGGAGCCACGACGATCTTGCGCGTGTCGCTGCCGGCGCTGCCCTCGACGCGCACCACGGTGCCGATGATGAGGCCCCGGGTGTAGCTGCCGCCCAGGCCGCTCGTGAGAACCACGTCCCCCACCTGCACGTTCACATCCGCGCCGATGTTCTCCAGATAGAGCAGGCCGTCCATGGAGCCGCGCACGATGCCCTCGGCCCGGCTCGACTGCACCATGGCGGCCGCCCCGGACTGCGGGTCGGTGAGCAGGCGCACCCGGCATGAGCCGCCGTCCACGGAGATGACCTGGCCCACGACGCCCGTGGGGCCGAGCACGGTGAGCCCCGTTTCCACGCCGGAGCTCGATCCGACGTCCAGGGTCACCGTCTGGTTCCACGCGTCGGTGGTCCGCCCGATGACGCGGCCGGACACGCCGGTGATCTCGTAGGTGTCGCGCAGGTTCAGAAGGCCGCGCAGCCGCTCGTTCTCGAGACGCTGCTCCTCGGCGGCGGCCAGCTGCTGCACGAGCTGCTCGTTCTGCTGGCGCAACGTCGCGTAGGTCTCCTCGGTGACGCCGCCCTCGGCCGCTGCGGCGCCGGCATCGTCCACGGCCTCGGTCAGAGGCGCGCTCGCCCGCTGCAGGGGCACCATGGCGCCTTCCACGGCGGACTGAAGGGAATGCAAGGGGCCGGTGGCACCTTCGGCCTGGTACAGGCCGACGCACACCAGCGAGACCGCCAGCGCGATAATGAGCGAGAGCCGGCCCGCGGAGGCCGGTTCGTGTTGCTGAAAGTTGAGAGCCATAGGAAGCGAAAGACCTACTTCGAGCGCATGAGCGTCTGCTTGAGGGCCGTCGGCGTCTCAAGCACCTTCAGGCAGCCCGACACCACGTTGGTCAGCGCCGTCTCGGACACCCACACGGGGATCTCAAGCTTGTCGGTGAGGTAGCGGTCGAGGCCCGAGAGCAGGCCGCCGCCGCCCGTGAGCAGGATGCCGTTCTGGATGATGTCGCTGGCCAGGTCGGGGTTGGTCTTCTTGAAGGTGTCCTTGATGTGCAGCACCATCTCCTCGATGGGGGCCTGAAGCGCCGCGCGCACGTCCTCGGACTGGATGGTGACCTCCTTGGGCTGCTCGGTGTAGACGTCCTGGCCGGAGATGATCATGTCGCGCTCGCGGCCGTCCTCGAAGGGCAGGATGGAGCCGATCTTGATCTTGATGACCTCGGCCGTGCGCTCGCCGATCTTGATGCCGAGCAGATCGCGCAAGTGCATGGCGATGGCCTCGTCGAGCCGGTTGCCGGCCAAACGCAGACTGGAGGACGTCACGATGCCGCCGAGCGAGATGACGGCCACCTCCGTGGTGCCGCCGCCGATGTCGACCACCATGGAACCGGTCGGCTCGGTCACGGGCAGATCGGCGCCCATGGCAGCGGCCATGGGCTCCTCGATGAGGTAGGCCTGGCGGGCCCCCGCCTGAATGGTGGCCTCGAACACGGCGCGCTTCTCCACGGAGGTGGCGCCGCAGGGGATGCACACGACGATGCGGGGCTTGGGCTGCCACGGGTACTTGCGCTCGGCCGCCTTGTTGATGAAGGCCGAGATCATGGCCTCGGTCACATCGTAGTCGGCGATGACGCCGTCTTTGAGCGGGTGCTCGGCGGAGAACGCGTCCGGCGTGTGGTTGATCATGTTCTTGGCCTCGTGGCCAACGGCCAGCACGCGCTGAGTGGACTTTTCTATGGCGACAACGGAGGGCTCGTTGATGACGATGCCCTCCCCCGTAATAGCAACAAGGGTATTGGCAGTGCCCAGATCGATGGCCATGTCCGCGGACATCTGGCCGGTCAGGCCCGAAAACCAATCAAGGAATGACATACAGGCAAACCCTTCGGATACGTATAGGTTACAGTCAGCCTTAGATTTTATCACACGGGGCCTAGGGGCTTAGAAACTCCATAGGTAGGCTTAGTGCACGCTGCAGGAAAGGCAGGGGTCGTAGGCGCGGACGAGCTTCTCCACTTCCAAGGTGATGAGGTCGGCGTCGTAGCCCCCGGCGACCATCTTCTCGGCGAGCTGGCGCATGTCCGCCTCCAGGTTCGCGATGTTCTGGGCCGTGGGCGTCATGATGGAGGCGCGCTCGATGCGGCCCTCACCGTTGATGTCCAGGATGTGGAACAGCGCCCCGCGCGGGGCCTCGGTGAATCCCACGCCGCGACCGGCGCGCACCGTGAAGGGCACTGGCTCGCTCGACCCCTCGAACTCGTCGGCGGCCAGGCGCCGGCAGAGCGCGGCGCAGCGGTCGAGCGCGTCCACCAGCTCCACCGCCTGGGCGATGTTGTTGGCGAAGGGGTTGTACTCGGGGGGGCGCAGCCCCGCCTTGGCGGCGGCGTAGCGCGCGTCCTTGGAAAGCGCGTCCCAGCTGGCATTCACGCGGGCCAGGGCGGCGGTCATATAGGGCCGTCCCGTGCGGCGCGCCCGGGCGAGGAAGGCGGCAGAGTGCCCCACCGGGTACTCCTCGATCTCCTCTTCCACGTCCTGGGCGCTGAAATCGTAGCCGGCGCGAACGAAGCGCAGGGTGTCGGAAGTGCACACCGGGTAGGCACCGGGCGCCACCATGGCGAGCAGGTCGCCCTCCGTCTGCACGTCCACGGTGTCGAAGTCGCGGAACAGATCGACGCTGGCTAAGGCGAACTCGCGCGTGGCATCCATGGCCTCGGCCAGACGCAGGTACTCGTCGGCGGAGATCTCGTGGGTGAACCCGCCCACTACCGCCGTGATGGGATGGATGGACCGGCCGCCCACCAGGGTGCACAGCTCATTGCCCAGCGCCTTCAGCCCCAATGCGCGCTCGAATAGCTCCGGGTTGCCCTCGGCCAACGGGAACACCGACTTGTGGCCCAAGAAGTCCGGAGCGGCGAACACGAACAGGTGCGTGCCGTGGTTCTGCAGGTAGGAGCCGTAGAGCAGAAGCTCGCGCAGGGCCTCGGTGCGGTCGGCCACTTCCACACCGAAGACCTGCTCGATGGCGCGCAGGTCGGTGACGACGTGGCTCGACGAGCAGATGCCGCAGACGCGGGAGGCGATGTAGGGCACCTCTTCGAAGGAGCGGCCCCGCACCATGGATTCGAACAGGCGCGCCGGCTCCACCACGGCCATCTCGCAGGTGACGACCCGACCGTCCTCGATAACGAGGCGGATGTCGCCGTGGCCCTCGACGCGGGCGATGTGGTCGACGGAAATCTCGGTGGCGGCCATGAGGTTACTCCTCCCCTTGCGCGGCGTTTATCGCCACGGCGTTGAACATCTCCAGGGCGTCGTTGAAGCGCGCGACCTCAAGGCCGCGCTTTCCCACGACGTAGCGGGCGGCCTCCACGTTGGAATCGGGAGAGAGCCCCGCGCAGCCGTTGCAGGGACGGCCCAGCGCCGGGCACTTCGCCCCGCAACCGGCCCGGGTCACGAGTCCCAGGCACATGACGCCCTGCCTGTAGAAGCACCCCTTCTCGTTGCGGGAGCACTCGCCGCACAAAGCCGAGGTGGCCGGCAGCCGGTTGCTTCCATAGAGAACGCCGTCGAGCACGCACACGAACTCGAAGGGGTCAATCGGGCAGCAACGCACTTCCGCGTCCACGTCGATCACAGCCGACACGGGACGGGGCGCCACGAGGTCGCCGCAGGCATCGGGCGCCGCATCGCCGTAGACGGCCTCCACATGACCCGCCAGATCGCCCGAGGCCATGCCGGGAATGCCGCCGGTGACGGCGCACGATCCGATGGCGATCACGCTCCCCGCGCGCTCGCGGGCGCGGCGTACCGTCTCGGCCGCCTCCTCGGTGGTGACGGCCCCCTCGATGACGGCCACGTCGAACTCGTCGGGCATCGGCACCGAGCTTGTCAGCTGCCAGTATCCCAGATCGATCTGGCCGAGCACGTCCATGAGGTGGCGCTCGATGTTCGTGATGTTGATCTGGCAGCCGAAGCAGCTGGCCAGGCCGATAACGACCACGCGGGGAGCACGGCGCTCGGCGGTCGGTGACAGGTTCTCGCTCATTTACATCGACCCCTGAATGTTCTTGGCTTCCCAATAGTTGAAGACGGGCCCGTCGATACAGCAGTACTGATGGCCCACCTGACAGTGCCCGCACTTGCCCACGCCGCACTTCATGTGGCGCTCGAAGCTCATGTAGATGCGATCGTAGGGGATGTCCTTCTTGCGCATCTCCTGCACGACGAACCGGTACATGATCGGCGGCCCGCAAAGGGCGCCGAAGGTGTTCGTCGGGTCGATCTCCAAGTGCTCGAACGGCTTGGTGACCAGGCCCACTTCCCCATCCCACGTATCGTCGGGATGATCCACGGTCAGGTGCAGCTCGAAATCCCTGCGGTGCTTCCACATCTCGAACTGGTTGCGGAACATGACCTCAGAGGGATTTTTGGAACCGTATATGATGGTGACTTTCCCGAACTCGCTGCGCTCGTCGTGGATGTTGTTGATGAGCGAGCGCAGAGGCGCGATGCCCAGGCCGCCCGCCACCAAAAGCACGTCGTGGCCGCGCATCTCGTCGATGGGGAACCCGCGGCCGAAGGGCCCGCGGATGCCGACGATCTCGCCGCACTGCATCTGGTGCAGCCGCTCGGTGAAGCGTCCCGTGCGGCGGACGCACAGCTCGATGAAGCCCTGCTTGGTGGGCGACGACGAGATGGAGATGGGCGCCTCCCCCACGCCGAAGATGGACAGCTCCACGAACTGTCCCGGCTCCTGGCGGAAGGCCTCGCGGATGCGCTCGTCCACGAAGCGGAACTCGAAGAGCTTCTCAGTGGGCGTGAGCTCGGTGATGGAGGTGATGCGCGCCGGCCACGGACGGTAGGGGTTCGCGTGCATGAGCTCGGCGCCGGTGGCCTCGCGCCCGGCGTCGCGGAAGGGATGCACGGCCACGATGTTGTCGTTCGCCATGGCTCTTAGGCACCCTTTCGATCGAAGAACTTCAGCACCTCGATGGGGCTGATGTCAACTTTGCAGGCGGAAACGCAGCGGCCGCAGCCCACGCAGAGGTTGCGGTCGTGCTTGGCCAGAAAGCCGTTGAGCTTGTGGTACATGCGGTGCCGCACGCGGGAGGCCGGCGTGGGCCGGAAGTTGTGACCGCCGGCCACCATGGCGAACTGCGGCGAGGTGCAGGCGTCCCACACGCGCTCGCGGCGCCCCGTGGCCGCGCCCGGATCCAGCGTGTCGCGGATATCGAAGCAGTAGCAGGTGGGGCATACGTTCGCGCAGGCGTTGCAGGAAAGGCAGCGGCCGCCCAGCTCCTCCCAGAACTCGTCCTCGTGGAAGGCGTCCATGAGCATGGGGATCTCCTGGATGTCGGGGATGTCCCGGTTGAAGGCCTCCTGGCGGGCGCGGGTGGCGGCCCGAAACGCGATGCGGTCCTCATCGGTGGCCTCGCGGACATCGCAGGCCGCCTCCAAGATGTTCGCCGCCACGACGCTGCCGATGGAAACGAGGTAGCGGCCGCCGATGTTCGTGAGGAACAGGTCGTAGGCGGCCCGTGCCTCCTCGGCGTCCATGAGGTTGCAGAAGCAGTTCGCCGACGGCATGCAGGCGACGCCGACGATGAGCGTGGCGGCGGCATGGGCCGCGTAGTAGGGATCGGGATAGCGCGGGTCGTTGAAGACGCTGCTCAAGTTCTGCAGGCCGTTGATGTCGCAGGCGTGCACGCCGAAGAGCACCCGGGGGCGCACCTCATCGGCGTAATCGGTCACCTCGTTATTCTCGGCATCGAACTCGAAGAGGGTCTCTTTGGCCGGCAGGAGGTACTTCTTGGGAGAGGCGATGGTCGTGGGGTAGTCCAGCGCGATCTCGTCGAAGGAATCGACGGCGGAGAACACGTACTTGTCCCCCCGCTTGACCGGCGCCACCACCTCGTAGCGCTCCATGAAGGCGGCGACGAGCGCCGGCGCCTCCGTCTCGTCAATGACGCGATACAGCATAGGCGATTCTGTTCCTTACGTCCTGCGCGCGCAACGGTTCGCGCAACGGTTCCGTCTCCTTCCATAGTAACGGCTCTTCCGCCGCCCCACTCCCTCGCGCAGGCCGATGGCCCAGAAAAACCAGACAGAGACGCAAAAAGCCCCGCTGCGCCAACCATCGGCACAGCGGGGCCTCACGGAATCAACCAGCGAGTTTAGGCGAAGAAGATCCCGATCTCGCGCTCGGCGGACTCAGGGCTGTCGGAGCCGTGGATCACGTTCTCGTCCATGATGAGGCCGAAATCGCCGCGGATGGTGCCCGGGGCCGCCTCGGCCGGGTTGGTGGCGCCCATGAGCGAGCGGCACTTGGCCACGGCGCCCTCGCCGGAGACGACCATCTTCACCACGGGGCCGGAGGTGATATACGCGATCAGCCCGTCGTAGAAGGGCTTGCCCTCGTGCTCGGCGTAGTTCGCCTTCGCCTGCTCGGGGGTGACCATGCCCAGCTCCATGCGCTCGATGGTGAGGCCGGCGCGCTCGAAGCGGTTGATGATCTCGCCGATGTGCCCGTTGCGCACGCCGTCGGGCTTGATCATGGAGTAGGTCTGCTGGATAGCCATGGAAATCCTTTCGTTTGAGGGTCTTGCTTGCAGACGGCCCGCAAGGCGCGGGCCGGGTTTGCTGAAATCGGAAAACGGCCCGATGCGCTTTAGGCCTGGCTCGGGAAGTACAGCTCCACGTTGCTGACCCTCCACGTGATGCCGTCGCGCACCATGGAGATGCGGTACTGCACGGACCCGCCCTCCTCGGTTTTGGCCGTGGCGTACACCGTGGACTCGGTCATGGAGCGGCTCACGCCGTCGATGGTCACGTTGGAATCGGTCACCACCGGATCGAGCATGGCCGGGATGGCATCTTTGTCCACATCGGCGGAGAACACCTTGTCAGCCGCACCGGACGGGTCGCTGAACAGCTCCTGGGTCACCGTCTGCACCGTGGGGTAGCCGTAGCCCTGGGTATAGGCGAACACGCCGGCCGCGGCGGCCAGCACGATGACGATGACGAAGAACAGCAGGATCTTCAAACCCACGTTGCGGCGCTTGCGATCCTGCTTGGCCAAACCGCGCGACCACTGCTCGAGCTCGGCGTCGGTGGCCGTGAAGAACCGGTCGTTGTCGACGTTCTCGTAGGCGCCCACGTAGCCGGGGAAGCTCGCCGGGTCGGCCTCGTAGGTGCCCTCGTCGTAATAGAAGGCCTCGGAGACGTCGCCGCCCTCGTAGGCGCCCTCGTCGTAGACGCTCGTGCCGTCGGCGGCCACGTCGAGCCCCGACATATCGGCCAGCTGCAGCACCTGGGTGGCCTGGTTCTGCTCGGACGTTCCCTGGGCCACGGCACCCACGGCGCGCTGGTAGTCGACGCTGGCCGAGTCGGACAGGTAGTACGTCTTGTCGGCGATGGCCTCCTCGAAGGCATGCACCGCCTTCTCCATCTGGCCGCAGGCCACATAGGCCTGTCCCAGGCTCGCCTGCAGCTTGTTGCGCGTGGCCGGCTGCATGTCGAATTGCAGCGCGCTCTCGTAGGAGGCCACGGCGTCGGCCGGGCGGTTCAAGGCCATGAAGCAGACGCCCAGGTTCAAAAGCGCCTTGGTGGGATCGGGGTTCGACTCATCCAGGGCGGCCTCGCGGAAGGCCACGCCGGCCTCGGCGGACTTGCCGAGCTTCATGAGCGCGTTGCCCATGCCCATGTAGGACTTGTAGGGGGTGGGGTTGGTCGTGTCGGCCACCGACTTCTCGAAGCAGTTGATGGCGTTCGTGTAGTCGCGCAGCGACGCGTAGGCCATGCCCAAGTTGCACTCCACCGTCGCCAGCGCCCGGTAGGCCGTATCGGCCGTGGCCTGGCTGTAGGCCTGAATGGCCTCGCGCGGGTTCTTCAGCTTCACCAGGCAGTTGCCGATCTGGTGGTAGAGAAGGCCCATTTCCCCGGGAGTGAGCGGGAAGTTCGTGTCCTGCAAGCATTCCGTGAAAGCCATCAGCGCGCCGCGGTAGTCGCGCAGGCGGTAGCGCTCATTTGCTCGATCGAATAACTCGTTGTTCATAGACTTCCTTCACTCGACATTCGGAGGGGGCGCCGCTCAGGCGGCGCAAGGCAAAGCGCTCACGGCGCGGACGGGATGCCGCGGGCGTTCGCGCGGCGCGGTACTTACTCGGCGGCGTTCTCGATGACGACGGACTCGATGACATCGCCGGCGCGCAGCTGGCCGATGACGTCCTTGCCCTCGATGGTCTGGCCGAACACGGTATAGCCGGAGTCCAGGTTGTGCTGGGGGCCCAGGCACAGGTAGAACTGCGAGCCGGCGGAGTTGGGATCCATGGAGCGGGCCATGGCGAGCGCGCCGTCCTCGTGGGAGTTGTTCGGGTTGGTGGTGAACTCCTCCTTGATGGAGTAGCCCGGGTTGCCGGTGCCGAAGGGAGCCATGCCCGGAGCGCGGCCGGCGGCCACCTGCTCGGGAGTCGCCTCGCGGGTGTTGGGGCAGCCGCCCTGGATGACGAAGCCGGGCACGTAACGGTGGAACTTCAGGCCGTCGTAGAAGCCCTTCTGGGCCAGTTCCACGAAGTTGCCGACGTGGATGGGGGCGTCATCGCCCGCCAGCTGCACGCGGATGGGGCCCTTGGAGGTGTTGATGACGGCGATCTCCTCGCCGGTGGGCTGATATTCCGGGGTGTAGAGAGCCATGGGGCTCCTCCTTTGTTCTCGGCGACGCGGACGGCCGGCGCTTGCGGGCGCTGCGGGCGCGAACGCGTCTCATTGCATACGGGGAATGATTCTAGCAGGTTAGGAGCCGGGCCGCTCGAAAATGCTAACCACTTCCACATGGTAGGTCTGCGGAAAGAGGTCGACGGGGGTGGCGCGGATAAGGCGGTAGCCCTCCTGCTCGAAACGGGCCGCGTCGCGGGCCCAGGTGGACGCGTCGCAGCTGACGTAGGCCACGCGCCGCGGCGAGGCGGCGGCGATGGAGGCCACGACCCCGTCGGCAAGTCCCGCGCGCGGCGGATCCACCACGAGCGCGTCCAGCTCGCCCAGCTCGGGCAGCTCCCGGGCGGCGTCCCCGCCGATAATGTCGATGTCGGCGCCCGCCCGCTCGGCGTTGCGGCGCAGATCGCGCACGGAGCTGCCCGCCGACTCCACGGCCACCACGCAGGCACCGGCCGCGGCCAGCGGCAGCGTGAAGGTGCCGGCGCCGGCGTAGAGGTCGGCCACGTAGTCGCCGGCGTCCACTTCCAGGCCCGCGAGCACCAGCTCGACCAGCTTCTCGGCCTGGGCGGTGTTCACCTGGGCGAACGAGGGCGCGCTCAGAAGGAGGCGGCTGCCGGCCACTTCCTCCTCCCAGCAGCCCTTGCCCGAGATGGCCTCCACCTTCTTCACCTTGCGCGCGCGCCCTGGATCGGCCACGACGCGGACGACGGAGGTGTTCTTGAGGGCGCTGGCGAGGGTTTTGGCCGCCGCGGCCCGCGGGAAGGGGCCCGGCGTCGTCCACAGGGCGATCTCCACGTCGCGGGTGCGCAGGCTGCCGCGCACCCCCACGCGGAACAGGCCCAAGTCGCTGCCGCCGGAGAGGTAGCGCAGCGCGCCCCGCAGCGCCTTGGGGGCACCTTCGATGTTCCGGTGGGCCAAGGGACACGCGTCCAGCGAGACGACGTCGGCGCCCCCTTCGGGACGCATGCCCAAGATGAGGCGACCGGCACCGTCGGCGCCGCAGGACAGCTCCAGCTTGTTGCGGTAGCCCCACTGACGCTTCGAGGGCACGCAGGCAGCGACGAGGGCCTCGGCGCGCGGCGCGTCCATATGGGCCGTGCGCACAAGTGCGTCCACCACGTTCGCCCGCTTGGCAATAAGCTGGGCCTCGTAGGAAAGGGGCGCCCAGGGGCACCCCCCGCACCCCGCCGCGCACGGGGGCGTCACACGGTCGGGCGAGGCCTCGACGATTTCGGCCACATGTCCCCGGGCGAAGCGGTGCTTCTCCTCCGTCAGCTCCACGCGAACGACATCGCCCGGCACCGCCCCTTCCACGAACACGGTCTTGCCGTCCGTTAGATGCCCCACGGCCGCCGACCCGAAGCTCATGCGCTCGATGGGCACCACCTCGCCGGGCGTGTCTGAGGCGCACGAAGCCGAGGCGGGAGCCGTCGCGACCTCAGGGGCCGGCGCGTCCTGAGCCTTCGCCGTGTCGACGGAGCGGTCGGGCGCGGCGTTATCGTTCCTGGTGGACGTATCGATCACTGGGGGCTCCTGTTCCGTTCTCGTTCCATCTGAGGGGTATTTTGCGGATTTGCCGTCCGCGGCGGCGCAATTGCCCTATAATAGCGCAGCACCCGCCTGTCGGGACCCTGAATTCGTGCCCTCGTAGCTCAGGGGATAGAGCACTTGCCTCCGGAGCAAGGTGCCGCAGGTTCGAATCCTGTCGAGGGCACCACCTACGTTCACCAAGCCCCGCCCGACGGGGCTTTTTCTTTGCCCTACCGCTGGCCCACGACGACGGTGAGGGCATCGGGGACGCAGTCGATGACGAAGTGCGTGCCGCGCACCGGCTCCCCGTCCATCTGGGCCGGCGGCTCCTCCTCGAAGTCGAGCACGAGGGAGGACGCCCGCCGGAAATGGATGTGGTCGTTGCCCGTGTGCTTGCCGCCCCGGGCGCGCAGAAGAAGCGCCAGCGCCCGCATGGGCGAAAGCTCCGGCGTGGCCCAGCAGATGTCGAGCAGCCCGTCGTCGAGGCGCGCCTTGGGCGTGATGCGGAAGTGGCCGCCGTAGGTGGGCCCCACCTGCACGGCTACCAGGTAGGCATCGTCCCATTCCGGATGAGGGGCGCATCCCGGCTCCGCTCCCAGGACATCCATCTTGAAGGAAAACACCTGCAAGTGGTGGAACAGCTGGTCGACGGCGCTTTCCAAATAGAGCATGGTGCCGGCGCGGCCGGACTTCTGGCGGCGATCCATGGTGTCGAGCGCGATGGCGGCGTCCAAACCGAAGGAGAGCGTCTCGGCGAAGTAGCGGCCGTTGACGCGCCCCACGTCGGCCCGCACCGTTTGAAAGCGCAGAATCTCGGTGACTGCCGTGGGGACGGAGTAGGCCATGCCCAGCGTCTCGGCGTAGTCGTTGCCGGAGCCCACGGGGATGACGGCCAGGACGGGCCGATCCTCGGGGATGCGGGCCATAAGGCCGTTCACCAACTCGTTCACCAGGCCGTCGCCGCCGAGCGCGATGACGCAGCCCACGTCGGGGCCCAGCTCGCGGGCCAGCGACTCCCCGTGGCCGGCCCAGGCCGTGGTAAGCATCTCGAAGCGCTCCTGGCCCACGCGCTCGCGCAGAAGCCGCGCCGCCTCGGAGGCCGCCACCGCCCCTCGCCCGCTCTTCGACACGGGGTTCGCGATAAGGACGATCTTCCCCTCTTTTACGGACGGAACCACAACCTGCCTCCTAACCGAGCGACCGGCCCAGCGCCGACCTGCGATTTCCCTCATTCTAGCACCGAGTACCGTGTCACCCACCTACCAAGTCGCGCTGTTCGCAACTCGTTTTCGAAACGGAGGGGTCGCCCGTTCGCTACTCGAGGACGGCGCCGGTGTCGCCGTCGAGGAAGATCTTGCGCGTCACGAAGTTGTAGACCATGACGATGGCCGTGGCGACGATTTTCACGATGAGGTAGCTCACGCCCAGAACCGACGAGCCGAGCCACATGAGCAGATCGTTCACTCCCAGGCCGATCACGGAGAGCACCACGAAGATGACGAACTCGCGCCGGCGCGAGAGCCCCTGCTTGTGCGTGAACACGTAGCGCATGGAGGCCAGGTAGTTGAAGACGACCGACACCGTGAAAGAGATCGTGGCGCTGATGAGGTAGTTCACGCCGACCAACTCCGTGAGCGCCACCATGAGGCCGTAGTCGATGACGAAGGCGATAACGCCCACCACGCCGAACTTCATGAACTGTGCAATGAGCTTCTCCATGGTTCCTTCCCAGATTTTTGCGGCCGCAACCCTTGCAAAGCGGGGGCGGCTCTGCCATACTATGCAAGCTGTTTTGAACGAGTCCCCATAGTCTAACGGTTAGGACGCGGCCCTTTCAAGGCTGAAATACGGGTTCGATTCCCGTTGGGGGCACCACTTTTGCCACAAACGAAACTCCGCTTCGCGCGGGGTTTCTTGTTTTCGGAACGCGCCGAAAGCCGGCAGCGGCGGCACCAAGCACCCCGCATCGCGAGATCCGCACAGTGCGCGACGCTCAGGCCCCTAGCGCTCGGCATCCGCCTCCATCACCCGGTACACGCTCATCTCCCACTGGCGTCGGTGGGACTTCGCCACGGTGTCCAGGATGAGCCCGGCCGTCCAGGAGAGCGCCGCCACGATCATGAGCGCCACGGCGAGCACCGCCGAGGGCAGCTTCGCCACGTAGCCGGTGTCGAGGTACTCGGCCACCACGGGCAGCCCGAAGCAGAGCCCCACCACGGCGAGCGCCAGGCCGAGCCAGCCGAAGAAGGCCATGGGGCGGTAGTCGCGGAACAGGCTCGCGATGGCCGCCAGCACGAGCATACCGTCGGAGAAGGTGGACAGCTTCGACTCCGAGCCCTCGGGCCGGTCGCGGTAGTCGATGGGCACGTCGGCCACCCGCCAGCGGCGGTCCACCGCCCAGATGGAGATCTCGGTCTCTATCTGGAAGCCGCCGCTCATGACGGGCATGGTCTTCACGAAGGCGCGGGTGAAGGCGCGGTAGCCCGTCATGACGTCCTCGAAGGCGTAGCCGTAGATCACCTTGATGAGCCGGCGCACCAGGTTGTTGCCGAAGTTGTGGAAGGGCCGCTCGTTCTCCTTGCCGTAGGCGCCGTTGGAGATGCGGTCGCCCACGGTCATGTCCGCCTCGTCGGCCGCCAGGGGCGCGATGAGGTCGCCGGCGGCCTCGGCCGGGTAGGTGTCGTCGCCGTCGACCATGAGGTAGTACTCGGCGTCGATGTCGCGGAACATGCTCCGCACCACGTTGCCCTTGCCCTGGCGGGACTCCCGGCGCACCACCGCGCCGGCCGCCGCGGCGATGTCCGCGGTGCCGTCGGTGGAGTTGTTGTCGTAGACGTAGATCGTGGCCTCGGGCAGCGCCGCGCGGAAGTCGGCCACCACGCGGGCGATGGTGGGCGCCTCGTTGTAGCACGGAACGAGCACGGCCACCCCCTCGCCGCGCCGGGCCGCCTCGACGGCAGACGCCGTGGCCTCAGCGTTGGAAACTGTCGCTATATCGGTCATGGGAAGACAAACCTCCTGTCCATTGTTGACCGCGTCCATTATCTTAAATGAACGCGGGGGCGCGGAAAATCCCCCGAGAAAAACTTTGACCGAATCGGCGAAAAGCTCCTGCGACCCATAAGCGGATTTTCTGGCATCTTGGCGGGCTTGCCGCCGACGCGGGGCCGATGCGGGGAAAATAGGCTATGATAGCTTCCATGAACACACCTGCACTGAAATCGACGGAGCCCTCGGCTCCGATCGCCCCCGACGCCCCCGCCCAGACGCTCGCCGTCCCTGCCGAGCCCTCGCCCTCCCCCCTCGCCGCGGGCGCCCAAGGCGCCACGGCCGCCGAGGCCATCGCGTGCGCGCTGGCCGCGCCGGAGCGCACGGCCGAGGAGGCCGCCGCCCATCCGCTCATCTTAGTGGTGCACGCCTCGGTGGGCTCGGGCCATCGCTCGGCGGCCAACGCCATCGCCGAGGCCCTGGAAGAGGCCGGCGAGGCCGCCCGCGCTGCCGGGGACGACAACTCGCTGGAAGCGCGCTCGGAAGTGCGCGTCCTCGACATCCTCGATTTCGGGCGCATCGTGTTCGACGGCGACAAGACCGCCTCCATGTTCACCGGTTGGACGCGCCCCTTCTACGACCTCACCTGGCGCTACACCCTCACCGGGCGTCTTCTGTGGGGCGGCGGCACCATTTGGGCGCGCCTCATGTACCCGAAGTTCACCGAGTACGTGCGCCGCCTGCGGCCGGCGGCCATCGTCGCCACCCACATCACCGGCGCCAACGTGGCCGTGAGCGCTCGCATGATCACGGGCCAGAGCTTTCCCATCGTCTGCGTGCCCACCGACTACGAGGCCGAGGGGCTGTGGCCCCATCTGCACACCGACCTGTTCTGCGTCGCTAACGAATCCATGGCCGAGACGCTGCGCCCGCGGCGCGTGCCCGAGGACCGCATCCTCATCACCGGCATCCCCGCCAGCCCCGCCTTCTCGCGAACCTACGACCGCGCTAAGGCCCGCGAGGCCTTCGGACTGCCGCAGGACAAACAGGTGGTGCTGGCGCTCGCCGGCGCGAAGCTCCCCCAGCCCTATGTGCACTTCCGTGCCGCCATCGGGGAGATGCTCCCCTTCATGCACGCGATGCCCTCGATGCAGCTGGTGATCGTCGCCGGGGCCGACGAGGACTACGAGCGCGAGCTGCGGCGCCAGGTGGCCGAATACGGCCTGGCCAACGTCACGGTGCTCGGCTACGTGAACGCCATGGCCGAGCTCATGGAGGCCGCCGACGTGGTCATCTGCAAGCCGGGAGGCCTCACGGTGACCGAGTGTTTATGCGCCCATGCACCCATGATCCTCTTGGGCCGCGCCTACGGCCAGGAGAAGGCCAACGTGCGCATGCTCACCGCCGCCGGCGCCGCCATGGCCGCCACCACGCCTCGCGAGCTCTTGGACACCCTGCGCCACATCAGCGACCACTCCGCGAGCGCCCACGCCATGCTGATGAACGCCTCCATCCTGCGGCGCCCCAACGCCGCCGAGGACATCGCCCGGGCCACCTTCGCCCTCATCCGGCGCGAGCCGCCGCGGGACGCGAAGCTGCGGGCCAAGCACTTCCTGCACTTCTACTGGGGCAAGAAGCCGGCCCACGTCCGCTAGGACCCCCAACCGCTACCGTCACGATCCGAACCACGAAAGAGAGTTTCATGACCACCTTTGCCGAACTCGGCCTTTCCGACGCCGTCCTTGCCGCCGTCGATCATCTCGGCTACACCGAGCCGACCCCCGTTCAAGCCCAGGCCATCCCGCTCGTCCTCCAAGGCCGCGACATCATCGCCGCCGCCAAGACCGGCACGGGCAAAACGGCCGCCTTCTCGCTGCCGAGCCTGGACATCCTCGCCCGCGCCGAGCGCAAGAAGGCACCGGCCATGCTCGTCATCACCCCCACGCGAGAGCTGGCCATGCAGATTCAGGAAGTCTGCCAAACCATCGCCCGCACCCGCGGCCTGCGCGTCGCCAATGTGGTGGGCGGCGTGAAAATCGAGCCGCAGATCGACCGCCTCGCGCGCGGCGTGGACGTGCTCATCGCCACGCCGGGGCGCCTCATCGACCTCATGAACCAGAAGGCCGTCGACCTCTCGCAGGTTCAAGTGCTCGTGCTGGACGAGGCCGACCGCATGCTCGACATGGGATTTCTCCCCTCGGTTCGCCGTATCGTGGAGGCGACGCCGAAAAGCCGCCAGACGCTTCTGTTCTCGGCCACCATCGACAAGGGCGTCCTCGACCAGGTGGACGCCATGCTGAATGATCCGGCCATTGTGCAGATCGCCGCGAAGGGCGAGACGGCCGACACCGTGGAGCAGTACATCGCGCACGTGCCCCACACCCTGAAGCCCGACCTTCTGGCGGCGCTCCTGAAAGAGCGGGGGCACAAGCGCGTCATCGTCTTCGCCCGCACGCGCCATCGGGCCGACGCCGCCTGCCGCAAGCTGAAGCGGGCCGGCTACCACGCCGAGGCCATCCATTCCGACCGCTCCCAGAACCAGCGCAAGCGCGCCCTGGACAACTTCGCCTCCGGCGAGACCGACATCCTCGTGGCCACCGACGTGCTGGCCCGCGGCATCGACGTCGACGAGGTGTCCTACGTGGTGAACTACGACGTGCCCACCCAGGCCGAGGACTACGTGCACCGCATCGGCCGCACGGGCCGCGCCGGGGCCGAGGGCTTCGCGATCACCTTCGTCAGCCCCGAGAACAAAGACGAGCTGGCGGCCATCGAGAAGCTCATCAAGCGCGACATCCCCGAGATCGAGATCGCGGGCTTCAACTTGGAAGAGGCCGCCGAGGCCGCGGCCGAGCGCGCCACGCGGGCCAACGCCCGCCGCGACCCCGAGCTGGCAGCGGCCGCCCGCGAGCTCGCCAAGAAGGAGAAGCGCCGCGCCAAGGAGAAGGAGCGCGCCGAGCAGGCTGCCGCCGAGTCGCGCCAGCGCGGCACGCGCAAGAAGCAGGGCGGCAAGAGCGCCGGTGCCGCGCACAATGCGAAGAAAGGGGCGCCGAAGCCGAAGAGCACCGCTAAGGGCAGCTCCGGACGTCCGAAGAAGGGCGCGGGCTCCCCTGCCGGCCCCTCTCGTCCCGCCGGCGACTTCCGCCCCGGCCGCGCCCACCGCGCCGCCGTCGCCGCCAAGCGCAGCGGCGGCAAGCGCCGCGGCTAAGAGCATCTACGCCATAAGCTTTCTGTAGGGGGCGACCTTGGTCGCCCCTTGTCGCAAGTATCGCCATCGTCGAGAGGGCCGACCAAGGTCGGCCCCTACGGGGTCGTGCGCAAGCCAACCATTGCCGGAACAGGGCGATGGCGGCCGAACCACAGCGGCCCGTTGCGCCCGCGAGCGGGCGAGCCGTTCAACGTTCGGGCTGCTCACCGGGAAGATACCCTCCGTTTGCCGTACTCCACATCTGGGAAGGGATTGTTCGGGTATCTTATCGGAAGTATTTCTGGGGAAGGGAATATTGCATGAAGATCGCTGTCGCTTGCGACGGACTTGATATAGCCGTGACTGCTGCAACCTGCTCGAGCTTTGCCTGCTACACCGCGCAAAGCGGCGTCGTCACAGGCTGCAGCAACGTGCCGAACATGGGGATCACCCCACGAGAGAGGGCCTCCATCCTGCAGCAGATGGGCGTCGATGCCCTCATAGCCCGCCAATTCAGCCCCGAAGGCCTCGCGGCTTTGGACGAAGCGGGCATCGAGGCCGTCCTCTCCAACGCCGCCTCCCCGCGCGAGGCGGCGGATCTGTATCTTTACCGCACGCTCATGGGGGAAGAGGGCCTATCGGAAAAGAGCATCAAAGAGGAGCCCTTAGGCGAGCTGGACGACGCCTTCGCCCGCATCGAGCTCAAGCTCGTCGCCCAAAGCGCCTAGCCCCGCTCGCACTCCCCCAACGAAAAAGGACCCCGAAGGGTCCTTTTCTTATGCGCTCTTTCGAACGAAACAAACTAGGCAACGGCCTTCTTGGCGACTTCCACCAGGGCGGCGAAGGCGTTCGGATCGTTCACGGCCATGTCGGCGAGCACCTTGCGGTCGAGCACGACGCCGGCCTTCTTCAGGCCGTTCATGAACACCGAGTAGGACAGGCCGTTGATGCGGGCCGCGGCGTTGATGCGGGTGATCCACAGACGACGGATCTCGCGCTTCTTGTTGCGGCGGTCGCGGTACATGTACTGAAGCGAATGCTGCACCTGCTCCTTCGCGGCGCGGTAGGAACGGGACTTCGCGCCGTAGTAGCCCTTCGCACGATTGAGGACGGTACGACGCTTCTTGCGGGCATGGACGGAACGCTTTACACGAGGCATATCTTAATCACTCCTTGAAGACGAATGGGACTAGCGAAGGCCGAGCTGGCGCTCGACGACCTTGGTATCCGCCTTGGCGACCTCGGTCTCGTGGCGGAAGTTGCGCTTGCGCTTGGGGCTCTTCTTGGTGAGGATATGGCTCTTGAACGCCTTGGCGCGCATGAGTTTGCCGGTACCGGTCTTGCGGACGCGCTTGGCCATACCGCGATGGGTCTTCATCTTGGGCATTAGTTGTCCTTTCCTTCGTCGTTCTTGGAATCCTTTTTCTTTTTCGCAGTCGCGGGCAGAGGCGCGATGAGCATGTGCATGTTGCGCCCCTCCATCTTCGGCTGGTTCTCGATGACGGCAACGTCCTTCAGGTCGTCGGCCAATCGCTCGAGAATGGAGAGGCCCTGCTCGGGATGGGCCATCTCGCGGCCGCGGAACATGATGGTGATCTTCACCTTGTTGCCGGCCTCCAAAAAGCGCAGCACGTGCTTCTTCTTGGTGGTGTAGTCGCCCACGTCGATCTTCGGCCGGAACTTCATCTCCTTGACCTCGATCTTGTTCTGGTTCTTACGAGCCTGCTTGGCCTTGATGGCCTGGTCGTACTTGAACTTCCCGTAGTCCATGATGCGGCACACGGGCGGCGTGGCGTTCGGAGCGATCTCCACCAGATCGAGATTCATGTCGTCAGCGATCTGCTGGGCCTGGTGCGTGGGATACACGCCCATCTGGTTCCCGTCGAAATCGATGAGACGGCACTCGCGCGTGGTGATCTCATCGTTGAGCCGGGGCTCTTGAGCAGCTATCGCGCTCACCTCCCTTTCGTGTTCTCACACATAAAAACCCGCCGGGCCAACGAGGCGCACGGCGGGCTTACACGCAAAGTTTCTATCTGCGGGTACCCATCAGCAACCTCGGAAGGCGCCGAACCAGGTGGAGAGCTTTCGCCCTCGCTTGATTGACAGCTTGCCTAGTATAGCGTTGCCGTCGCTCCCACGCAAGGGAAATTCTAGGAGTTTACATATATGAAGATCGTCCTCACGGTGTCGGCCAGGTTGTCGGAGGCGTTGGCCATGGAGTAGTCGTAAGAGAGCACCGCCGACCAGGCATGGGGCGCACCGTCGATGTCCACCTCGCCGTTGAAGGAACAGTACTCCTTGGTGCGGGTCGTGCCGTCGGTGTCGAAGGAGGTGTAGGACTCCGCGTCCTCGGGCAGCTCCACGGCGCCCTCGGGCACCGACACGCCGGCCTCGGCCAGGGTCTTCTCGATGATGTGCTCGGTGCGCACGGCATCGGCGAAGCTGAGGGAGCCGTAGCCGAGCGAGCTGGTGGACGTGGAATAGCCCGCCTGAATGATCTTGCCGTCGGCGTCGAGTCCCAAATACACCGTGGGCGTGCCCGTACGGCTGTCGGCCGGCTCGGCGGTGAGCGCGACGCGCACCTCGCTCTTGATGGGGTTGCCCTCCTCGTTCACCGCCCGGGGCTCGGCGGCCGTGGCGCCGTGCTGCAGGATGTCGATGGCCTCCTGCTGGGTGTGGCCCAGCAAGCTCACCAGGTCGGGCACCGTCGTCACCTTGGCGGCATCGGCGGAGTCCGTCGCGTCCTCGGAGGCGATGGCGGCGACCTCCTGCTCCGAGGAGAGCGCCTGCTGCACCGCACTGGAGGAGGCCTCCTTGTACAGCTGAACGCCGAAGTAGACCATGGCGGCCAGAATGAGCACGAGCAGGATGATGACCACGATAAGAATGCGGCGCATACGGCGCGACTTGCGCATGTACTCGGGCAGCTCCGCCTTCTTTCGGGTCTTCTCGTTCATCTCGCTCGCGTGCTTGGCATGACGCCCGCGCGAGGCGCCGTCGGCCTTCTTCGCGCCATGGGCGGCCTTACTCGCAGGCTTGGTTGGCGCCGCATCGGCCGTCACCACGCCGAGGGGCACGGCGTCGGGCACGGGCGATGCGTCCGCGGCATCGGCGCCGTCGGCATCCAGCGGACGACCGGCGTAGAAGTCCTCGAAGACCGCCTCATCGGGAAACGACTCGCCGGCGGGCAGGCCCTCGTCGTCGAGCGCTTCCCCATCGCCCAAGTCCACCTCTTCGAAGACGCCCTCCTCGTCGACGACGACATCCTCCTCGATGATGGAGCCGTCGCCCTCGCCCATGGGGGGCATGGCCGTGGTGAAGCCGTCCGCCGATACGGGGTGGAAGGCCTCCGTCAGGCCCATGGCGTTGCCGTCGTCGGCGCTGACATCGCGGTTGCGCTTGCTTCTTCTCACCATGTGCTCGCTGTTCCTCTCGCTTCTCGAAGGCTCACGGGGCTAGTGGGCCAGCAGATACCAGGCCGCAAAGGCGATGACGCCCAGCACGGCCACGACGATGATGGCCTTCTGGGTCGTGGACATTCGGGTCGATTCCAAGTCATCGAGGGTCGTCTCGCGAAAGGAGGCGGCGTCGGCCTTCTCGCGGGCCGTCGGGGTCGTCGGTGTCGTCTCGGAGGACGCCGGAACCTCGGCATTGCGCCCAGACGCCGACGAGACGTCTTCGGGGGCAGACTCCGGATCCTCTTCCCTCGCGTCGTCGACCTCCGCTGCAGGCGCCTCTTCGACGACCGCCTCTTCCACGGCGCCGGCCTGGATGACCACATCGTCCTCATCGGCCGTGACCGTGATATGGGAGAACTCCTGGGGATTCGCCATGGAAGCTTGCATCCTTTCTGCTTTGGGTCGCCCCATTATAGCCGATGAGGGCCGTCCCGCGCCGCTGCTGCACCAGTTCTGCATCCGGGCGGGGCGAAGGCGGCGCCCCCGCCCCGTCCCAAGATGCGCCCGAGCCGTGGGCGCTCGGCGCGCCTAGGCCAGAAGATCGACGACGTTGAAGTCCTCGCCGCTGGCGCGGATGACCTCGCCGTTGCCGAAGGCGCACACGCATCCCGCGCCGGCGATGGCGTCCACCGACGGGGCGAGGGCGCGCACGTCCTCCGTGCGGGCCGCGCGCACCTCCTCGCGCACCCGGGCCCGGTCCGCCAAGGTGGCTCCGGAGAAGTACAGGCCGTCCTGGCGGCGCAGAAGCTCGCGGGCCTTGGCCGGCGCGTCCAGCGAGGCCACCGTGGAGACCACGTAGCCGTCCATCTCAGACTCTGTGGGGCTAAAGACGCCGGCGAGCCAGTCGCCGGCGGTGCGGAAGCGCTCGACGGTCTCGTCGATGCGCGGATCGCGGTAGGAGTAGAAGCGGCTCGATCCCGACCGCGTCGTCTGGAAGCCGGCCCCGTAGGCGCCCCCCTTCACGCGCACCTCCGTCCACAGAAAATCGTAGGACAGGATGCGCGAGGCCAAAAGCCACGTACCGCCATAGGGCTCGCCGAGCAGACGGCGGTCCCAGCCGCAGGCGGTGTAGGTGACGTCGCTCGCCACGACGAAGGCCTCGTGCTTGTCCTCGGGGGCCGGCACCGTGAGCACCCGCGCGCCCGCCACGCCGCCGAAAGGCGCCGAGGCTTCCCGATAGGCGTCCAGAGCCTCCTCGCTGCCGCCGAAGGAAAGCGTGCAGCCGCTGTCGGTGAACAGGCGCGCCGCCAGGTCGGCCAGCTTCGCGGTAAGCTCGCCGGCCCGCTCGTCAAAGTGCGCGAGCAGCTCCTTCAAGAAGCGGTAGAAGCCGACGCCGGAGAGTGCCTCGCGCACCACCCCGGCCGGCAAGTAGTAGGAGGCGACCCGCGCCATGGCGGCGCTGTGGCCGGCCGAGGCGAAAGCCTGCTCCATGGCGATGCGCCGCTGGCCCAGGATGTCGCGGATGCGCTCGGTATCGGTGAAGTCGGTCTCGCGCAGCACCTCCTCGGCCAGACGGGCCGCCCAGGGAACTTCCTCGTCGAGGGCGGAGGAGCCCATGACGAACATCGGCCGCAGCCGTTCGCGATCCTCGGCGTTCTCGTGCACTTCCACGGCGAACCCGAGGTTGCCCAGATGGGCCTGGACCAGGGTATCCAGCTCGGCCGCCGTATGGCGGGCCGTGTCCAGCTTGCCGAGCACGCAGGCCAGCACCGTGGCGTAGGGCAGCTCGTCGAAGGCGAGGCCGTCCATGGCGAAGTAGCGGTAGGCGTAGGCGATGCCGCGACAGGGCAGATGATGGCGGATAAGGCGCCAGGGCCCGCACTCCCCCACCTCCCACATCGCCTCGGCGGGCGCCTCGCCGATATCGGCCCGGGAAAGCTGCGGAAGCTTCTCCAGGGCCTCTGGCGCGTCCGGCGCCTCCTGGGCCTCGCGCAGCGCGCGCACGGCCTCGCGGATGAACGCGGCCTCGTCCTCGGTGAGCTCGGCGGCCGCCTCGCGCTCGCCGGCCGCCTCGGCCTCCTCAGCGGCCTCGTCGCTTTCCGTGGGCACCACTTCGGCGCAGGCGCGGTGGTCGTTGTCAAGGAACAACTCGCGCAAAAGCGCCTCGAAGCACCCCTCCTCCACTTTCCCGCGCAGGCTGGCGAAGACGTCCTCGAAGCGCAGGTAGGCCGCCGGGTCGTCGTCGGCGTACAGCCATCCGGCCATGGCGGACATGGCCAGCACCACGCCGTCGGGGTAGCCGAAATTGCGCTCGCGCATGACGAACTCGGCATGGGAGAGGGCCGCCCGCACCAGCTCGCGGTCGAGCCCTCCCTCGGCAAGGCGCCGGGCCTCGGCTTCCACGATGGCGCGCAGCTTCTCGGCGGCACCGGGCCGGGCGCCCCGCAGGGACACCACGGCGAAGGGCTGGGCCACGGAATCGGCCACGTACCCGATGGCGTCGTCGGCGATGCCCGCGTCGAGCAGCGCCCGCTTCAGGGGCGACTCGTTGGCCCCCATGATGGCGTCCATCAAAATGTCGGCGGCCACGATGCGCTCGCGCTCGGCGGCGCGCCCAATGACGAAGCCCACGGCGGCGCAGGCGTTCTCCGGCGCGGTGGCCATGGGCACGACCACCGGCGCGGGGGCCACAGGAGCCTGCAGCCCAAGGGGGTTGATGTCCAGTGGCCCGCACTCTTTCGCGGCCAAGGGAGCCAGGTACCGCTCGTCCAGAAAGCCGAGGAAGCGGTCGGCATCCAGGTTGCCGTACAGGATGATGTAGGCGTTGTCGGGACGGTAGTGGCGCCGATGGTTCTCGAGGAATCCCTCGTAAGTGAGCGTCGGGATGGCTGCCGGCGTGCCGCCGGACTCGAAGCGGTAGGTCGTGTCCGGGAACAGCGCCGCCGAGAGTCCGTCGTAGAGCACGGAATCCGGCTCGGAGAGCGCGCCCTTCATCTCGTTGTACACCACGCCGTTCACCACAAGACGCGCGTCTTCCCCCTCCCCTTCCAGCTCGCGGTGCCATCCCTCCTGCTGGAAGATGACGGGGCGCCGGTAGATGTCGGGATGAAAGACCGCGTCCAGGTAGACGTCCATGAGGTTGACGAGATCCTGCTCGTTGGTGGACGCCACGGGGTACATGGTCTTGTCCGGGAAGGTCATGGCGTTTAAGAACGTCTGCATGGAGGTCTTCAGCAGATTGACAAAGGGCTCCTTCACCGGGAACTTCTCCGATCCGCACAGCACCGAGTGCTCCAGAATGTGGAACACACCGGTGTCGTCGGCGGCCGGAGTCTTGAAGGTGATGGAGAAGGCCTTGTTGGCGTCGTCGTTCTCGATGAACATGAGGCGGGCGCCGGAGGCGGTATGATGCATGAGGTGCACCGTGCCCTCCACCTCGCTCACCGGCTCGCTTTTCACGGCGGTAAAGCCGTGGGAGGCGGCCACCTGTTCCAAATCGGTCATGGTCTGTCTTCCTTTCGAAGCGTTCCTGCGAAGGGCCCCGCGACCGGCTCTGACGGCCCGGCGCGGAGCAACGGAGTGTTCGTGAGTATTCTACCCGTCCGCGCGTCGCCGTTTCCAACCAATATGGTGTCGTTATGATTTCTCCGCGACGGGGGAATTTTCGCTATAATCAGCCCCGAACTATCTAGACGAGACGAGACAGATACGGAGTATCCCATGCTCGAACTTAAGAACCTGGTGTTCGAGGTGCCGGCCGACGACGGGGGCACCAAGCGCATCATCGACAATCTCTCCCTGACCATCCCCGACGACCGTTTCACGGTCATCACCGGCCCCAACGGCGGCGGCAAGTCCACGCTCGCCAAGCTCATCATGGGCATCGAGGAGCCCACGAGCGGCCAGATCCTCTTCAACGGCGAGGACATCACGGACAAATCCATCACCGAGCGCGCCCGCCTCGGCATCGGCTACGGCTTCCAGCAGCCGGCCCGCTTCCGCGGCATGAAGGTGAAGAAGCTGCTCGATATCGCCGCCGGCAAGAAGCTGCCCATGCTCGCCTGCAACGAGTACCTCTCGAAGGTGGGCCTGTGCTCGGCGAGCTACCTCACCCGCGAGGTGGACAAGTCGCTGTCGGGCGGCGAGGTGAAGCGCATCGAGATCGCCACCATTTTAGCCCGCGACCCGAAGCTGGCCATCTACGACGAGCCCGAGGCCGGCATCGACCTGTGGAGCTTCGACCGCCTCACCGAGACGTTCCGCGACATCCACGAGGCCCGCGACGGGCGCTCCATCGTCATCATCTCGCACCAGGAGCGCATCATCTCGCTGGCCGACGAGATCGTGCTTCTGCGCGACGGCCAGGTGGCCGAGACGGGCACGCCGGCCGAGCTCATGCCGCGGCTCGGGTTCGCGGCCCGCAGCCTGGACGATCACGGCTGCCCGCTTTCCACCCCCACCGAGCTGCACCTAACCGAGATCCCCACTACTTGCTAGAGGAGCTATCATGACCGTTGATCTTTCCCCCATCGACGAGAACCTGCTCGCCGAGATCGCCAATATGCACGGCATGCCGAAGGGCGCCTTCAACGTGCGCAAGGACGGCGAGCTGGTCGAGCGCCATTCCTCGGCCTACATCGACATTTCCACCAAGACCGACAACCCCGGCATCGACATCCGCATCGCGGACGGCACCAAGGGCGAGACGGTGTACATCCCCGTCATCGTGACGAAGTCGGGCTTGAAGGACGTCGTGTACAACACCTTCTACGTGGGCGAGAACTGCGACATCACCATCATCGCCGGCTGCGGCATCCACAACGATTCCCACGACGCCTCCGAGCACGACGGCATCCACAGCTTCTACCTGGGGAAGAACAGCCGCGTGCGCTACGTGGAGAAGCACTACGGCGAGGGCGAGGGCACCGGCGAGCGCATCCTGAACCCCACCACCAACGTGTACATGGAGGAGGGCTCCTCCTGCGAGATGGAGATGGTGCAGCTGCGCGGCGTGACGAGCACGGTGCGCGACACGAACGCCGAGCTGGGCGCGAACGCCAAGCTCGTGCTCACCGAGAAGCTGCTCACCCACGGCAGCCAGACCGCCATTTCCAACATGAAAGTGGAATTGAAGGGCGAGGGCTCTTCCGTGCAGGTGATCTCCCGCTCGGTGGCCCAGGACGACTCTGTGCAGGTGTTCAACCCGCTCGTCATCGGTGAGTGCGCCTGCCGCGGACACGTGCAGTGCGACGCCATCATCATGGGCAACGCCAAGGTGAAGGCTATCCCCGGCATTGAGGCCGCCAGCGAGGACGCCATGCTCGTGCACGAGGCCGCCATCGGCAAGATCGCCGGCGACCAGATCGTGAAGCTCATGACGCTGGGCCTCACCGAGGAAGAGGCCGAAGCCGAGATCCTGGACGACTTCCTGAGCTAGGCTCCAGCTAAACTCGACAAGCCCGTAAAGCAAGCGGTCCGACGGAACTTGCCGTCGGACCGCTTTTGTGTTGAGAGGATGAGGCGGATCGTTATTCGGTCGCGTCCTCGTCGCCGGAACTGCCGGAGTCGCCTGCATCGCCGGAGTCCTCGCTGCCAGAGTCGTCGCCGCTGCCGGTATCGCTGGACTCATCGGAGCCGTCCGACGAGTCGCCGGAACCGGCGTCCTCGGAACCTGTGTCGCCCGAGTCACCGGAATCACTGGAGCCCGTGTCGCCCGAATCACCCGTGTCCTCGCTATCGGAACCCGTGACGGCGTCGGCGGCGGAGGCGGTCAGATCGCTGACGACGGTAAGATCGCCCAGGGCCACGGTGGTGCCGAGCCACTTGCGCTCGATGACGTTGATGGTGCCGTCGCTCACCAGGCGCGCGAGCACGTCGCCGGCGGCCGTCTGCAAATCGACGTTCTCGTTGGAGACGCCCATGCAATAGCCGGTCGGCGACATGAGCATGGCGACGATGGACACGTCGAGCCCCTGGCCATGGGCCGCGTACAGGCCGATGACGGCGTCGGCGGCCACGTACTGCACGCTTCCGGCCTCAAGTGCCTCGAAGGCCTCCTTCAGGCTGTCGGTGGGCGTGAGGTTGGACTCGCCGAACCCGTTGGAGACGGCCCAGGCGCTCTTCGAGGAGACCTGGGCAGCGAAGGTGGCACCGGAGTCCTGCGTGGGAATGCCCGCGTCGGGGCTCAGCGCGAACAGGGCGATGCCCGTGGGCAGGTAGGAGGCCGAGCGCCAGAAATCGCCGTCGCTCGCGGAGTCGTCGATGCCGAGCACCACGTCCACCGTGCCGTTGGCGAGCGCCCCGGCCGGATCGCTGCCCACATCCACCACCGACAGCTTCAGCCCCAGCTCGTCGGCGAGAGCCGCGGCGATGTCCACGTCGATGCCGATGATCTTGCCGCTGCCCATGCCGGCCAGAGGCGGGTTCTCGGTGTTGACGCCCACGCGCAGGGTGCCCTCCTCGCCGATGACCGGGGGCGCCACCTCGGCGGACTTCAGCTCCGGCTGGTAGGTGCCCGATCCAGTGCATCCGGCCAGGCCGAACAGGCCGACCGCGAGCAGCGCCGCAAAGGCAACCGCAACGAACGAACGCTTTCTCACATCATCCTCCGTCTAATTCAATCGGTACGTTGCCTCTTTCGACTGACCTAGTCTTTGACCCCACACTCGCGCACCGGGGCGTTCGCTTGCGCTAGTAGCCCTCTCGCCCGTCGCGGCGTCCGTGCCGCGAAAATGTCAGCGGGCGGTGCGACTTACCTCTAGGATACGCCATGCTCACGGCGGGCAATGCCCACGCGCTTACGTGGATCCTTTCGACCGCATCTGCCATGGACTTGGAAAGACGTCGCGCCTTTCCGCAACTACAGACCCGAAAGAAGCATCGCTAAGTGTAGCAGAAGTGGGCTTAGACGGGGCAAAGCCCCGCAGAACCTCCGAAGTGCGAAAGCCGTGCGGTTGGCGCGGGGCGCGGGATGGGACGCGAACGCGGTCGGCGCGGGGAGCGAAACGGGACATTCCCGCGTCATTGCCACGGTCGTGCGCGCGTAGACTGCCCCCATGAAGCCGATGAAAGGACAGATGGCGCTCTTCGATGAGCGAAAACCGGCGAAGAGCCGTCGGGAGGGCGCGGCCGCGAAACACGCCGCTCCCTCCCGCCGCCTGCGCGCGGACTGGCGCGCCGTACGCGATTTCGCCGCCGACATGGTGACCGAGACGCTCTACCCCACCCGCTGCGCGGTGTGCGATAAGCCCGGCGCGGTGCTGTGCGGCTCCTGCGCCGCGGCGCTCCCCTACATCGACGCGCTGACGGCCTGCCCGCGCTGCGGCGCGCCCTTCGGCGTCGTGCAGTGCTCGGAGTGCACGTCCGTGCTGATGGAGCCCTTCGGCTACAAGGAGCCGCCCTACGACGAGATGGCGAGCGCCCTCGTGCTTACCGAGGCCGTCCGCCGCATCGTAACGGTGTACAAGGACCAGAACGAGCGGGCCCTGGCACGGCCCATGGCCCAGATCATGGCCCGCTACCTGCCGCCCCGCTGGATGGGCGCAGCGCCGGTCGTCACCTTCGTGCCCGCCACGGCCGCCGCCCGGCGCCGGCGCGGCTTCGACCACGCCGAACATCTGGCCCGCGAGTTGTCGTTCATCGCCGGGCTGGACTTCGCCCCTCTGCTCGTGGCCGCCCGCAGTCGCGACCAGCGGAAGCTGGGGCGGACGGGGCGCATCGGCAACATGAGGCACTCGCTCACCGCGCTGGCCGGCGCCAGCATGCCCGGCGCCGTCATCGTCGTGGACGACGTGTGCACCACCGGCGCCACCCTGTTCGCCGCCACCGAGGCCCTGCGCGCCGCCGGCGCCAAGATCGTCCGGTGCCTCACGTTCGCGCGAACCTAGGGCACAGCCTTTCGCCCCGAGGATGCGCGAGACGCATCCTCGGGGCGGGGAGCTGGCCGACCCCGCCCGTTTCGCTACCTTAGGCAACGGGAGAAAGGCAGGCAAATGAACCTTTGCGATTGGGTTCGTTTTGCGGCTTGCTTGCTGAACCTGATGGCTCGAATCCGCGAGTACGCGGATTCGAGCCGAAAGGCAAGGCGGGCACGTCATGCAAGACGGCCCAAATAACAAACGGTTCAGGGGAGATTTCACTGGCCAGTGGCTCCCCTCGAGCCTGCCTTATATTCTAGCAAGCATCGCTAGAAAATGAAAGGAGCTATTTCGAGGAGAGACGGACGCCCTCGGCCTCGGAGAACTCGGCGACGTCCACCGAGATGGAATGGCGGATGGGCTTCCACGCCGCTTTTTTCACCAGAGCGATGAGCGCGATAGGAATGTAGGTGAGCATGAAGAAGGGGAAGGTAAACATGTAGCGGATCTTTTTCGCCGTGGTGGTGCGGATGGAGTCCCATTCCACGAAGGTGGTGAGCACGCCGAAGACGAACATGAACACGATGTAGTTGCACAGGCAGAACACGACCGAGGTCACCGAGCTCGCGATGGCCACACCCGTGGACATGACGCCCGTAGCCGCCAGCACGATGATGATGGTGTTGAACAGAATGGAGATGATGGAGAGCAGCATGCCCGGAGCGATGGTCATGAGCATGTCGTAGCAGGCGAAGCGGTAACCGCGCGGGTTGGTCAACGTGCCTTTCACCAGGCCGCCCGCATAATGGGCGAACACCTGGTAGAAGCCCTTGGCCCAGCGGAAGCGCTGGTTCCACGAATCGCGGAAGGTGATGGGCTGCTCGTCGTAGAGCACCGCCGTCGGGCAGTAGGAGATGCGCACGCCGTCGATGATGGAGGCGGCGGAAAACTCGATGTCCTCGGTGAGCAGGTGCCACTTCCAGCCGCCGGCGGCCTTCAGGATGTCGGCGGCGATGAAGAAGCCCGTGCCCGACACGGCACAGGAGGTGTTCAGCGTGAGGCGCGCCTGGTTCAAGAACTTCGCCTCGCGCAGGAACCACACGCCGTAGCCGGCCGAGATCCAGTTGCTGCCGAAGTTCTTGGAGTTGCGGTAGGAGGTGGAGGCCTTCGCACCGTTATCGAAGGTGGCGTTCATCTCGCGGAAGTAGTTCACATCGAGCACGTTGTCGGCGTCGAAGACGAAGAACGCCTCATAGTCGCGATCGGCGTACTGCTCCCAAATGGCCTTCAGGCCGTAATCGAGCGCATAGCCCTTCCCCACCAGCTTGTCGTTGCTGCGCGGGAACACGATGGCGCCGGCCTCGCGGGCCACGTCGGCCGTGTTGTCGGTGCAGTTGTCGGCGATGACGAAGATGTCGATGAGCTCGGCGGGATAGTTCTGCACCTTGATGGAGTGGATGAGGTCGGCGATGACCGTCTCCTCGTTGCGCGCCGCCACCATGACCGCATAGCGGTGGTTGGCGCGCGCCACCTTCTTCGGCGCCCGGCGCGTCAGCACCACGAGCACGTAGAAGAGCTGGTAGGTATAGCAAATAGTGAAGGTAAGAAACACGCAGAAATTGAAGATGTCGACGAAGGACAACGCCGACACTTGCGATGCTACGGTATCGAACACCTTGAGGCTCCTAGGACATGACATGCGCCCGCACGGTCAGTGGCGTGGGCGCGGCTGCACAAACGGCTGAAAGTATAGCCCTTTCGAGCCAAGTTGGCAGCGCCAGTTGGGTCACGACGGCCGAAATGGGGGCAATCGAGGCCAAAGTGTTCCTTTTCGCCGCATTTGCGCCACATCCCCTCCATACCTGTAAGGGAAGCGTAAGGTTTGGTGGAGGGGCGGGAAGCCGGGGTCGGCGGAGGGGCACGTGCTCAAGCAATGGCTCGCTCGGCGGAACAGCCCACTGGGCTGTTCCGTTCGCTGCGCAACCTGCGCGCGAGCCCCTCCGCCGTTCCCGGCCTCCCGCGTGCATCCCGTCAGCATTTCATTGCTTGCGCACGTGCCCCTCTGCCGACCCGCGGCCGGACAGTTTAGGAAGCTTCTAGAAATTCCAAGAGT
This sequence comes from Adlercreutzia equolifaciens DSM 19450, assembly GCF_000478885.1. NCBI lineage: Bacteria > Bacillati > Actinomycetota > Coriobacteriia > Eggerthellales > Eggerthellaceae > Adlercreutzia > Adlercreutzia equolifaciens. The sequence goes on along the minus strand of NC_022567.1, from coordinate 1,120,278 downwards.
TCATATAGGCGATCTGCTCCTCGGTGAGGGTGTCGATCTCGATGCCGAGCGTCTCCAGCTTCACGCGAGCCACGTCGTCGTCAATGGCGGCGGGCACGTCGTAGACCTTGTCCTCAAGCTCGGAGGCATGCTTGTAGAGGTACTCGGCGGCCAGGGCCTGGTTGGCGAAGCTCATGTCCATAACCGAGGCCGGGTGCCCCTCGGCGCAGGCGAGGTTCACAAGGCGCCCCTCGGCGAGCACGGTGATGGTGCGCCCGTCGGGCAGCGTGTACTCCTCCACCAGCGGCTTCAGCTCCTCCACCTTCACGGCGTTCGCGCGCAGCCATTTCATGTTGATCTCGGAGTCGAAATGGCCGGAGTTGCAGATGATGGCGCCGTCCTTCATGTTCTTGAAGGCCGGCTCGTCGATGACGTTGCAGTCGCCGGTGACGGTGACCCACACGTCGGCGAAGCGGGCGGCATCCTCGGCCTTCATCACGCGGTAGCCCTCCATGTGGGCCTCAAGCGCCTTCAGGGGGTCGACCTCGCAGACGATGACGTCCATGCCCATGCCCTTCGCGCGCTGGGCCAGACCGCTCCCGCAGTAGCCATAACCGGACACTACCATGGTGCGGCCGCACAGAAGGCGGTTCGTGGCGCGCACGATGCCGTCCAAGGTGGACTGGCCCGTGCCGTAGTGGTTGTCGAAGCAGTGCTTGGTGTTGGCGTCGTTGATGTTGAACACCGGGTAGCGTAGCGCGCCGTCCTTCGCCATGGCCATAAGGCGCACCACGCCGGTGGTGGTCTCCTCGGTGCCGCCGATCACGCCTTCCAGCTTCTCGGGGAACTTCGTGTGCAGGGCGGTGTCCAGATCGGCGCCGTCGTCCATGATGATCTGCGGGTTGGTGGCCACCACCTCGGCAATGTGGCGCCCATAGGTTTCCGCGTCCTCGCCGGCGATGGCATACACGCGCACGCCGTAGTCGCGCACGAGCGAGGCAGCGGTGTCGTCCTGGGTGGACAGCGGATTGGAGGCACAGAGCGTCACCTCCGCGCCCGAAGCCACGAGCGTGCGCATGAGGTTCGCCGTCTCGGTGGTCACGTGCATGCAGGCGCCGATGCGCACGCCCTCGAGCGGGCGCTCCTCGGCGAAGCGCTCGCGGATGCGGGCGAGCACCGGCATGTCGCGGTCGGCCCACAGAATGCGCTTCTGCCCCTCGTCGGCCAGGTTGATGTCCAAAATATCGCAGGCTTGGCTCACGGATTGCTTCCTTTCGTATAAGTTCGTCTCTCCGGGTCGGATGACGCCCGGGGAATGTGCACGGGCAACAGGGTAGCACAGCACCCGTGCCCGCACGGCGCTGTTTCGGGAACCTCCCCACAGGTTGGACAATCGGCGGCGCATCCTCGCCGAGACACGGCCGCTTCAGGTATCATGATCGCGCAGGATTCGCAGCGCGCCCGTGGCTTTTACGCCGGCGTGGCGCCTCTTCGAGAAAGGACTCCCCCATGATCGTCACCACCACCCCCACCGTGGAGGGCTACCGCATCACCGGCTATTACGGCATCGTGTTCGGCGAGGTCATCACAGGCATCAACTTTTTGAAGGACTTCGGCGCCGGCATCCGCAACCTCGTGGGCGGAAGATCCGCCGGCTACGAGGAGGAGCTGATGGTGGCCCGCACCCAGGCCTTGGAGGAACTGCAGCAGCGCGCCGCGGCCCTGGGCGCCCACGCCATCGTTGGAGTGGACATGGACTACGAGGTGCTCGGCCAGGGCAACATGCTCATGGTCACCGCCTCCGGCACCGCCGTCACCGTGGAAGCGGCGTAGCGGACTCACTTGGAAGCTTCGATGGACAGAAGGCGATAGGTCGCCTCGTCGCCGGGCACCGTGGCAGCGGGGCGATCGGGCGTGCTGCCCTCGTCGGGCGACAGCGGGCGCTCGATGCGGACGATCGGCTCGGAGAACCCCGCCTCCGCCAGCCAGCCGAGAAGCTCCTCGACGGTCGGCGCCGCCTGCACGGCGTTCGGAAGGGCGCGGGCCGCCTTGATGACGTCCGCGCGATTAGCATCCGCTGCGGAGTCGGTATCACCCGCGCGCCCTTCGCCGTTTGGCTCCGTCACGGGAACCTCAGCCAGCAGCACGCCGCCGGGCGCCAGAACGCGATAACACTCGCGCAGCGCCCGGGCCGGCGAGGCAAACAGCGGCAGCGAACTGTTCAAGTAGACGAAATCCGCCCAGCCTTCTTCAATGCCCGCTGCGACCAGATCTTCGGGGAATCCAACGCGGAATGCCATGTTGCACCGGGTAAAGCCGCTGCGCTCAAGGGCCCTGGGGACGCCCGCCCGGGCCGCTTCCACAAAAGCCTCGTTCCAGTCGACCCCGACGACGAAGCCGCCCTCGCCCACCTGCTCGCTCAACTTATAGGTGCCCTTCCCGCGCCGGCACCCCACGTTCACCACATGCGCGCCGACCAGCGACCACTCCGGCAGCTCCATATGGCAACGCGCCTCAAACCCGCCTTCGCAGGCAAGCCCGTCGTAATGCTGGCGCAACTCATCGCTTTTCACATCGGCACCTCGTCGGCCCTCTGGATCCCATTCCGACCCGCAGGATCCATGCAAATGCACAGATCTTGTGTGTCCACCTCTTCAGAATACGCGCAAATGCGCGAGTCTTGCGGAACGACTCGTGCATTTTCGCAATTATTGCCAAGCGGCGCGAAAACAGACTACTCCGCGGAGGGGGCGGGCTTTGTCTTGCCGCAGACGACTTTCACGCCGACGGGGAGCTCGCCTTCGGGAAGACCGCTTTCGGTCGGCTCGTCGCCATCAATGGTGGCATAAGGCCAGTCCATGATGCCGCCGAAGTCGTATATCTGACGATATCCCAGGGCCTCGAGCTTGAGCGCCGCCTCGGCGGAGCGCACGCCGGTGCGACAGTAGACGAACACGGGCGCTTCCTTGTCTGGGGCGGCTTCCGCGGCGGTCGTCTCGTCGATGGTGTCCAGGGTGAGCAGCCGCGCGTTCACGATATGCCGCTCGGCGTACTCCTCCGGCGTGCGCACATCCAGCACCACCACCTCGTTAGGCTGCTGGCAGAGGGCCACAAGGCGCGGGCGCGCCTCGGCGATGCGGCACCAGGCGTCGTAGTCGAGCGGCCCCGCACTGTTCACGGGAATCCATTCGACGCGCACCCCGCGACGCTGCGCGAGCATCTGCCACGGCACGATGTTCGCGTGACGGTTGTCCTCGGCCACGGCCACGACATCCCCGGGGCGCAGCCGGCGGTCGGCCCAGCCGAGGGCGGCCAGGTTCAGCGACTCCGTGGACCCATGGGTGAAGACGAACCGATCCGCGCCTTCCACGCCGAAGAAGCGGGCCAAACGCTCGCGGGTGCCCTCGTAAGCATCGGTCGCCTCCTCGGCCAGGGTATGGGCACCCCGATGGATGTTCGCTCAGCTCGTGCGCAAAAAACGTCGCGCAGGCGCTAGCGACCTAATCTGACACAAGCGAGGTGGCAGCGCTGTCCAGGTAGACGAGCGGATGCGTGCCGTCCCGCCCCACTCTCCGTTCCAAGATGGGATAGCAGCCCCGGTCGAGCGGGGTCTTTCTCGGGTCAGTCACGAGCCACCATCTCCTCTATGCGAGCGAGGTCGGCCGGCGTGTCGAAACCTTTGAACAGGCGGGAATCATCGAAGCACACATGGCGAGCAACCACCTCGCGTCGGGAGCGGAAGAGCGCCCGAACCTTCCCCGCATTCCCCAAAAGGGGTATCCCTGCCACACCCCTCCCTTCGGCCCTTCGTCAATTATGCGCCTTCGCCACAGCCCACCGGCCATATACCAGCCATCTCGGTCGGCCAAAGGGCCGAATTCCGCATGAGATCTCGAGTTGTATGTGTCTGAATTGCGGCCCGAGCTTCGACGTCCAAAGTAGGTTTAGAGAAACGCCAGCTGCTCGTCGGTCACGCCGTACATCTTCTCGTAGCCGGAGGCGTACTCCAGCTCCCCTCTCTCGTATCGAGCGCCCATGCCACTCCATTCTTCACCGATAGCCAACACGCCATCTATCTTAACGGGTGCCCGACAAATCAGGAGATACCTATCGCCAGCCACCTCAAGAGCACAGTTGCCAAGCGCTTCCCGTCTCAATCTCGCGGAGGACGGAGAAAGCGCCCGATGATCAACGCCGCGAGGGCCAGGAGGGCAAGGATCACGTAGGCGGCAAGGTAGCTCCCAGAGAGATCCCAGCTCGCGGCTGTCACAGCGGGGCCGACAAGCGAGGCGACGAGGATGTTGAGCGAGACGACGGCGTAATTCATAGGGTAACACTCCATGCCGAAAAACGATCCCGTCAGCGCGCTGCCCGCCGAGACCGACCCTCCGTAGGAGGCGCCCAGAAGCAGAAAGCCCCCGATGATGAAGGCAGGGCTCGCGAGCTCGTCGGCGACAATGCACAGCGCCATGGCGGCCATGAGCGCCATCGGGGCCGCCGCGAGCGCGACGCGGAAGCCGAAACGATCCCAAATCCATCCGGAAGCGAGTCTTCCCGCGCTGTTCGCTACGCCGATGAGCCCCATGGCGGCCGTGGCGAAGGCGAGCGCCCCCGCGCCGCCGCCGGATCGCTGCACCACCACGGCGGCCGCGGGCACGGCGTTGCTGATAAGCGCGAGCCCTCCCGCGCCCATCAGGACGATCCAGCAGAAGAACCCCCAGAACGACCCTGTGCGCAGCATCTGAGCCGTGGTCATACCCCGGCAGGCAGCGGGTGCCGCCGGTTCACTTTCCGAAGGCGCTCCTCCAGTCTCCCTCGAGCCGAGCGCCCCTTCCCTTTGCGGCCCCTCGCTTTGCGACGAAGGCGCCTTCAGCAGAAGCGCCCCCACGCCCAAAGCCAGGGCGAAGGCGATTCCGAGACAGGCGAAGGCCGCCCGCCAACCCAGCGCCTCGATCACCGACGTAACCGGCACGCCGAGCGCCAAGGAGCCGAGGCCGACACCGGCCAGCAGAACGCCCGATGCCAGACCGCGACGGTCGGGAAACCACAGAAGCACCGTGGAGAGCACGCAATTGGCACCCAAGCCCACCGCCAGACCGCAGCAAATCCCATAGGACACGGCGAACCAGCCGAGCGAATTCCCCGCCGCACTTGCCAGAAAGCCCGCGCCCGACAAAGCAGCGGCCAGAAGCAGCACGCAGCGCGGGGAGGTGCGGGGCAAGAGGATCCCGGAGGCAAGATGACCGGCGCACAGGCAGGCCATGGAGACGGTGAACACCAGAGAGGTCTCCGCGCGCGTCCAGCCGAACTGGGCCTCCAGGGGCTCCACGAACATCGACCAGGCGTACACGACGCCCAGAAGTAAGTTCAGCACGAACCCTGTGGCGCCGGCAACGAGCGATCGATTGGAAAAGCTTCTTCCTCTCACTGTCCTCCCCTCTTCCTTTTCCCCTCATCCCTCCCGCATTTCGCCTCGCGCAAAATCTCTCGGACGCCACGCAAAACAGGGGCCCGGAAGCAGGGAGGGGAGACTTCCGGGCCCCGGCAAGGCACCTCCGAGTCATCGCTCGAGGCAATGCCTGCCTGAGAGTGAACTAAACCGAGGGCGCTGATGCCATTTGGGGCGCCAACGCACATTCTACCTCAGTCAGCGCCGCGCACACGAGATCGGCGTAGCCTCGATAGAAGCCGTCTTTGGCATACCGGCGCACATTGTCGCGCCACTGCGAGACCCACGTCAGCGGATGGCACACAGCGAACGAGACCAGATCGGCCAGAACGGCATCTGCCTCATCGTGGCAACTGGCGCGCCGATGCTCGGCGGCCAGGGCGAAGAGCCTCGCTACGAACAAGAGCTCATAGGCCAGGTGGTCATCAGGCTCGTGAGCAAGCGCATCCACCTCCAAGCCGTAGCGTGCGTACATCGCCCGCACCTCGAAGGTCTGATGCTGAAACACCATGCGATCCTTGTTGAAGTACACCGATTCCCACATCGGCGCCGGCACCGTCAGGCCCCCAACGAACAATCGCGCGTACTCGGCGGACACCTCGTGGAAGTCATCGTCGGAGAAGGGCGAGGAACACCGATCCGCCCATGCGCGCAAGCAAGCGCCAGCGCGCAGCGCCTCCTCTCCGCGCACGAAAGGCATCTCGTCGAAGATACGGTCATTGGCCGCCTCAGCGAACAGCACCGGATCCGGTACTCCATGGAAGAGCCGTCCCAGCAGCAGAAACAGTGCCGCGCCTTCTTCCAGGTATTCGGCAGAGAGCCGCTCGTCCTCGATCCTCTCATCCATAGCGTGCTCCCTACTGCTCCAGCGACAGGATACGCACGTCAGCCAGGTTCGTTTTGGCATTGCGGTGAGCCACGATGACCACATTGGGCGCCGTGTCGGCCGAGGAGGGCAGAGGGGCCACATCGGCACAGTCGCCGAACTCGGCTCGAAGCTCGTCGATATCGCCCACCTTGAGCGCGCGCTGGGGGCAGATGGCCACACAAGCCGGTTCCTCCCCGTAAGAGCGCAATTCTGCGCACATATCGCACTTCTCGGTCACGCCCTTGGCCTCGACGAACTGCGGGGCGCCATAGGGGCAGGCCTGAATGCAGGACTTGCAGCCGATGCATTGCTCCTGATCGATGGTCACGAGCCCCGTCTCCTCGTCTTTGGCATGGGCGCCGGTCGGGCACACCGCCACACAGGCAGGATTATCGCAGTGGCCGCAAGAATAGCTCACCGAATAGGTGAACACCCCGCTCGGATGGCAGACGCCGGTCTTCTCGTCCACAGACCAGCCGCCACCGCATACCTCGCGCACCCGACGTGCCCGGGGGCCGATCTCGAAGTTATGGATATCCTTGCACGCCAACTCGCAGGCCTTGCAGCCGCTGCATTGGGCGCTATTGATCAGAAATCCCATCTGGGCCATGATTTACTCTCCTTCCTTGAGCACTTCGCGCGAATCCCACAGATAGTCGGGCACCAGCGGCTCGCCGTCCCACTTCTCGACGTTGCAGATACAGGTGTTCCAGGCCTGATAACCGGTCGTGGTCACGTTCGGCCCGCAGAGCACGTTCATGCAGCCAGCCTTGTCGATGCCAGTCTCCTCGTCGATCTCGACCCACGCGCCCTGGCCCATGGCCAGAACGCCTGGCATCATCATCTCAGTTACCTGCACGGGGCGCAGGCAACGGCCCCAGTTGGAAGTGATGAGCACCGTCTCGCCAGTCTCCATTCCCAAACGCTCGGCATCCAGGCTGTTCATGTACAGAGGATGGTCGAAGGCCTCGCGCAGATTCGGCACGTTGGCGAACGAGGAATGGGAGTGGCGCAAGATATGCAGGCTGTAGATCTGGAACGGGAACTCGCCCTTTTCCTTCGCTTCCCAATCGGAGAAAGTCTGCTCGTAGCCCTCCACCGGCGGCACGTACTCGGGAATAGGAGATATCTCCTTGAAGCCGAATTCTTTCACCTTGTCCACGGCGGCCTGGCAGTAGATCTCCAGCTTGCCCGAAGCCGTGGGCCGCGGGTTCGCCTCGGGATCGTCTCGGAAAGGCTTCAGGGCAATGAAATCGAGGCCGTCGCCAACGGAGCGCTCGATAGTGAAGATGCCATCGCGCTTGAAATCGAGAATCGGCACGCGACCTTCCTGGGGCTGGCCCTCAACGCCCAGTTCGGCCAAGTCCTCTTCGGTGATGCTCACGAGATTCTCGAAGTTCTCGCCGTCCTCCGAGAGGATCTGAGAAGCGGCAACCATATTTATGATCAGCTGCTTCTCGCTCACCGGTCGCAGCACATTGCGATCCACGCCGATGCGGTCGGCCAGCTCAAGGGCGATCTCGGCATCGCTCTTGCATTCGAACAGAGGCTCCACTACCTGGCTGAACCACACGATGGTCTCGCGATAGGCGGGGCTGAGATCGCCGTAGCGCTCCCAGGGGCTCGCAACCGGGAGCACGATATCCGCATACTTGCAATTGGTGGTCATGACCAGGTTCTGGGCCACCACCGTATCCATCATGCGATAGGCCTCGATGCCCTTCATGGTGGCCGGCCCCTGATTGAGGAAGTTTTCCTGGCGGTCGTAGATCATGTGCACGTTGTTGTCGTAGGTCTTGCCGTCCAGACCGATGTACTTGCGCTCATCGACAATGGAGGTCCACATCTGGTTCACGTTCACCTTGCGGTACTCGAGCGGATTGGGGATGCGCTCCATATTGCCGAGCGTAGCGTTGCGCGGATTGGCGTGGTTCATGCCACCCTTGAGCAGCGTCTCGAAACCACCCTGCATCCAGGAATGGCCGCAGTCGGAAGCGCAGCAGCAGCCGGGCTTACCGATGAGTCCGGCCATGGCGCCGAAAGCCATGAGGTTCTGGCAGAGCTGCGCGCCGGATCCGGTACGGGCCAAAGCCGGCGCCGTAATGACCGCAGCACGCTCGGCGCCGCCCAGCATCAGAGCCAGACGCTCCAGGTCTTCGGCGGGCGACCCGCAGATCTCCGAAGCCCACTCGGGCGTCTTCGGCACGCCATCGTAGGTGCCAAGCACGTAATCACGGTAGTTCTTCTTCGGATCGGCCCCCTCAGGCAGGTGGTCGGCATCGAAGCCGATGGTGCAGCGGTCGAGGAAATCCCAATCGATGAGCGGATTGTTCTCCGGATCGTCCTGGGTGAGCAGCACGTAGGCCATAGCGAGGAAGGCGGCGCTGTCGGTACCGGGGCGAATGGGGATGTAGTCGTCGGTGAGCACTTTGGCCGTGGGCGTATAGAACGGGTCGACGCAGACGAACTTCACGCCCGCCTCTTTGCATTGAAGGTAATCATAGGTGGGAAGGCCCGCGCGGCTCCAGGCAGGATTGGAACCCCACAGCACGATGACCTCACTCGAGCGCAAATCGATGCGGTCGTTGGTTTCCTCGGGAAGGCCGATGAGCTTGGCCATCTCGGTCCAGGCGCCGGAAGACACCGCGCCGGTCTGCTCGAGGCAGCCGCCTTTAATATACATCATGCGGCCGATGTCGTAATCGCCGAGGCGCTGGGGCACGCCGCCAGGCAGAAGAATGCCCTCGTTGCCGTAGGTGTCGATGATGCGCAGGATCTCACCCGCAATGAGGTCGAGAGCCTCGTCCCAGCTGATGCGCTCCCATTCGTCGCGTCCGCGCAACTCGCCGTGGGCGTTCTCACCGCCGCCAGGCTGCCAGTTCTTGCGCTTCATGGGGTACTTGATGCGATCGGCGCCGAAGATCATGCCGCGCAGGGCGCGACCACGAGCGCACGCGCGCAACTGGGGGCAGTCCGGCGTGTCGTCATGGGTCTGGTCGGTGCCCAAGCGCACCACTTCCCCATTGCGTACGAAAGCCTTGTTAAAGCCCTTGGAGCCGCAGTCGGCCCAACAGCTGCAGGGAATCCACTCCCCTTCCGGCTGGACGTTCTCGCCACCGGTCTCACTTAAAGGCTCCTTCTCGTTGAAGCCCGCGCAACCTGTCGTGCCGAGCGCAGCCGTTCCCGCAGCCGCGAGGGCCGTCCATTTCAGTAAACTGCGGCGTGTGATTCCCGACTGCGTCGACGACGCGGGAGCCTTCACATCCTCCATAGTCTCCTTCTCCTCTCTTAAACATTGAACCGAATCGAGAAAATCCAGACAGGATCCTCGACGACGTGGCATTATGATCAGCATTCACGACTTCAAAAAGATCAATCAAGTTCTGTTCCAATGCCCGCAAAGAATGAAATATGGAGCAGTCCTTTATTGAAGAAAGCGGGCGAAACTTGCATTAAGCGCCCTTGTTCCGTGTAAATTCGACTTTGTCGCGCTACTATAGGGTTTCCAAATGAGAGGGGGATCGTGAGACTGAGGACATCGTTCAGGCGAGAAGCCGCCCCGGAGGATCTCGTCCATCTTCACGAAGTGCTTTCCGCCGCAGGCGCCTGCGGCGATGCCGGCAAGACAGCGCAAGATGACCGAGCGATTTACCAGCCTTTCCAATTGATGGGCCGGAAAATCATTCTGAGCGACGAAACGCTCGGGGCGATCTCCCAATTCGAGATATTCGCCTCCCGTTGCGACTGCACTATCGGCACCTCCCCGCTCGGCCCTTCTCTGAGTCGCACCTTGGCTCGCATGGACGGCATTTTCGTCGCCCTCCTCAACGGCGCCCGCGCCGATTACCGTACCTGCTGCTTCCTCGATTATCTGAAGGAAGCCGGAGGTTGGACAAAAGGCGTTCCCGACAAGGCAAAGGTTGAGGCTATTATGGGATCTCCCCGGCTTGATCAGAAAGTGCTCGAAGCCTCAAGATGCGCCCATCAGATGATGGCCATCGAGATCAACTCGCTGTGCGGGGCGGCTCCAACTACCATCACCCCTCGTTACGTACTCGCCCTCCACCAAGCCATCAGCCGAACATTTCACCCTGGAGCGCCCACCGGATTACGAGGTTGGGAAGTTAACGACAAAGATTCAGAGGGACTCGGACGCGCCTATCGTCCCCCCTCCCCACTCGAACTTCCTGAATTCCTTCAGGATCTGGTAATGTTCCTCAACAATTCGAAACTGGGGCCCTCTGCGAAAGTGGCGCTCATGCACTACCAGATGGAAGCAACTAAGATGTTCGACACCGATATCGACCAGCTCGCCCGAGCACTCCTGGTGGGTATCTGGCGCAACGCAAACCTCATCACGCACATCATGGCCCCCATCGCCATCACGCCGGCTCTCGCCCAACGCAATCACGACGAAGTGCTCCAACCGTACCAGTTCTGCCGTGGCGCCAGCGAAACGCAAATGATCGACGAATGGGTGTACCACACCGCTCGCGCATCTCGCAATGCCTTCGAAGTGGCCCAATACAGTTACAGTCTGGCCTGTCGTGCCATCGAAAGCTGGGGACGAGCGCTAAACGGCGAGCGGCGCCTTACGGAGATGGCAAAGCGTTTTCTCATCTCCCTCATTGGCAGCCCCGTCTTTTCCGCTTCCACTCTCGCGGAATCCATCGACACAACATTCACCACTGCAGCAAAGCTTATTGACACCGCCGAGAAGGCAGGCATTATCGTTCAAGTCAGTCACGGACGTCGCAACAAGGTCTACGAGTGCCCGGAAGCCACGGGATTCTTCAACGCAATTATGGCCGAAGTGACTCAATGACGGATGTCTCGCACAATTAAGATGAAAGCGCAAAGTGGCGGCCCGCAGGGGGCCGCCGCGAAGGGAGGGAGGTGCTGCCTGCGGAGGAGGGAATGCGCGGGCGGCGCGGATGAGCGATGAGGCTGCCGACTGCGCAAGACGGTCATCGGAGGCATCGCTTCGTACATCACCGTCTCGTACTCGTTCAACTCCGAGCCGAAATAGCCGTCCTCCGACGCCGCCAAATGGCGCGCATCATAGGGGCACGCGGTCTGGCAGGCGCCGCAGCCCAACCACAGCTGCCTCAATCGGTCGACGCCACCCAACAACGGGACAACCCGCCGGACGACCCGTCGCACCCTTGGCAAGCGGCCGCCTTGGCCTCCTCGAGGGCAAGCACCCACCACAACAGCGCCACGCGCTTACGAGTTATCCAATTTCGTACGGAGATCCGCGTGTAGCAGCGTCTCGAAGCCAGATAGTGCATAGAATCCGCGCTTATCAGCGTCCGGAAGACCCCAACGACGCTGATAAGCGCGGATTTCGATACATAAGCGGGCAGTTCGGCTCGAAGCAAGGCGGATAGGCGGCCGCCGTCTCCCCTACTCCGCGTGCTTTAAGGCCTGGTCGAGCTTCTGGCTGATGACCTTGGTGACGCCGTCGCCCTGCATGGACACGCCGAAGAGCACGTCGGCCATTTCCATGGTACGGCGCTGATGGGTGATCATGATGAGCTGGGTCTCGTCGCGCAGGCTGTCGATGTAGGCCGCCAGACGGCGCAGGTTCGTGTCGTCGAGCGCCGCCTCCACCTCGTCCAAGATGTAGAACGGCGTCGACCGGATGCGGTAGACCGCGAACAGCAGCGCCAGCGCCGTGAGCGACTTCTCGCCGCCGGACAGAAGCATCATCTTCGCGATGCGCTTGCCCTTGGGCTGGGCGTTCACCTCCACGCCGGTGTTCTCCAGATCATCCGGATCCACGAGCGACAAATTCGCGCTGCCACCGGGGAAGAGGATGGAGAAGATCTCTTGGAAGTTGCGGTCCACCGCCTCGTAGGTGCGGATGAAGTCCTCCTTCATGCGCGCGTCGATGACGCGGTTGATCTTCGCGAGCGAGCGCCGGGCGCGATCGAGGTCGTCCAGCTGGGCGGCCAGGTAGTCGTAGCGCACCTTCAGCGCGTCGTACTCCTCGGCGGCGTCCGGGTTGATGGTGCCGAGGTTGGCGATGCGGCGGTTGATCTTGAACAGGGCGTCCTCCACCTCGGGCCGGTTCTCCAGGGGCGGCACGGAAAGCGCCGTCTCCAGGGGAACCGCCAGATCGGTCGCGATGTGGTTCACCGCCGCCTCAACCTGGAGCTCGAGCCGCCCCTTCCGCACGCGGGCCTCACTGAGGCGCTCGCTTACGCCGTCGAAGAGGGCGTGGGCCTCATGGGCCCGGCCGCGGGCCTCGGTGACGGAGGAATGCAGGCCCGTGGAGGAGTCCTCGGCGGCGGTGGCCTGCTCCTCCAGCTGACGCGTCCACTTCTGGGCCGAGGCCGTCAGCTCGTCGATGAGGGCGAGCACCGGCTCGATGCGGGCGGCGGAGACCGTCTTCGCGCGCAGGGCCACACGGGCCTCCTCGCTCGCGGCGGCAAGGGCCTCCAAGTCGCGGACGCGGGCATCGCGGACGCGCTCGGCGTAGGTAGTGCGCTCGGAGAGCGTGGCCTGCGCCAGCTTCGCCTCGGCGAGGCTGTCGGAGACGCGATGGGCCTCGCGGCGCAGAGGCGCCAGCTCCTCGGTCAGAGCCTCCTGCTTCTTCTTGCCCGCATCCAGCGCCGCGTCCAACTCCTTCACCCGGGCCTCGAAGGACTCCACGTTGGGACGGGCCGACGCCACGGCAGCCTCGGCCTCGGCGCGCTGGCGCTCGACGGATTCCAATTCGCGGCGGCAGGAGGCCAGCTTCTCGGCGGCGGCGCTCGCGGTGTTGCGGGCCGCCTCGGCACGGCCGCGCAGGTTGGCCAGGGCCTGGGAAAGCTCCAGGGACGTAGCCTGGGCCTGGCGCAGGGCCTCCTCGGCCAAGCGGTGGGCCTCCTCAGCCTTGGCCTGGGCCGCCGCCGCGCCGGAAAGCTGCGCCCGCAGCTCCTCCAAGTGGCGCACGCGGGCGAGCACGCCGGCCCCCTCGTCCACCACGGCACCCCCCACGCTCACCTTGCCCGAGGGCCACACGATGGCACCATCCGGAGTGGCGAAGCGCAGGGCCGCGTCGTCCCGTCCGTGGGCGGAAAGCGCCGCCTCCAGGGTCGGGCACACCACCACATCGCCCAGAAGCGCCTCCACGGCGCCCCGGGCCTCTTCCGGGAAGAGGAGCTCGTCCACGAGCGGGACGCCCTCGGCCCCGCCGGATCGCTCGCGCCACAAGAGGGCGGCGCCGCGGATGCGAGAGGGGCTGGCGTCGTCGCGAATGAGGAAGGATGCCTCGCCCGCGGCACCGGCGGCGGCGAGCTGGCCGGCGATGAGCTCTACCGCGCCCGCGTCCTCCACGAGCAGCGTGGCCACATCCCCGCCCAGAAGCGATTCCACCAGAGGCTCGAAGCCGGCCGAGGCCTGGATGACGTGGGAGAGCGGCTCGCAGAGCCCCAGCACCTCGTCGACGTGCTCCACGAGCCACGCCCGGGCCTCGCCCGCGGACAGGGCGCTCGCGCGCTCCATCTCCTCCAAGGTGGCGATCTCCACCGAAAGCGCCCGATGGGCGTCGCGGGCCTCGTCCATGGCGGCGCGGGCCGCGTCGCGAGACTGCACGGCGGTGCCCACGGCGGCGCGCGCCGCCGCCTCGTCCGCCACCAGCGCGGAAAGCTCGCCATCGGCCTCGGCGGCCCCGGCCGCCGCGCGCTCGGCCTCCTCTTGAGCGCGCGCGAGCTCAAGCGCCAGCTCGGCGGCGCGCCCCTCCACCACCTGCACGTGGGCGAGGCCATGGGAGAGCGCCTCAGTGTTCTCGGCATGGCGGCGACGCGCCGTCTCGCGCTCGGCGGTCATCTTCTCAGCCTCCTTGGAAAGGGCGGAAAGCTCGCGCTCCAGCGCGCCGCGGCGCACTCCCAAATCGCGGTAGACCGCGTCCAAGTCCGATACCTTCTTCTTGGCCGCATCCAGCTCGCCGGCCGCCTCCTCGTACTGGGCCGTCGCGCGCTTAAGCTCGGATGCCGCCTCGTCGGCCTTCACGGCATTGGCCTCGATGGAAAGCTCCAGCTCGCCGGCCCGGGCCATGGCGGCCCGACGCCGCTCGCGCAGCATCATGGCCGCGGAGTCGAATCGCTCGACGGCCGTCGCCGCCGCGCGATGGCGCCGCGACAGGTCGCCGGCGTCCAGCGTCTGCTGGCGGATGCGCTCCTGCAAGGCCTCCACAGCGGCCTCGGCCTCCTGGATGGCACCCCTTCGCTCCTCCAGCTCGGCGGCAAGCGCCGCCTCCCGCGCCTTGGCCGCGTCCCACTCCTTCTGCAGACCGCGCAAATCGTCCACGGCGATGGCGAGGCTCATCTCGGCCTGCTGGGCCGCAAGCTCCTGGTAGGTGCGCGCCTTCTTGGCCTTGCGCTCGAGCGGCCCCAGCTGCCGGGCCACCTCCCCCACCACGTCGCGGGCGCGCAAGAGGTGCTGATCCATGTTCGCCAGCTTCCGCTCGCTTTTCGCCTTGCGCTGCTTGTGCTTGAGAACGCCGGCAGCCTCCTCGATGAGTGCGCGGCGATCCTCCGGCTTGCTCTGCAGGATGGAGTCGAGCGAGCCCTGGGAGATGATGGAATGGGTGCCGGTGCCCAGACCCGAGTCATGCAGGATGTCCAGCACGTCCATGCGCCGGGCCACGGTGCCGTTGATGAGGTACTCGCTCTCGCCGTTGCGGTACATGCGCCGGGTGATGGCCACCTCGTCGAAATCGACCGGCAGCGTGCCGTCGGAATTGTCGAGCACGAGATCGACCTCGGCGAGACCGGAGGCCTTGCGCGCCGAGGAGCCGGCGAAGATGACGTCCTCCATGGCCTGGCCGCGCAGGTTCTTGGCGTTGCGCTCGCCGAGCACCCACAGAACGGCGTCCGAGATGTTCGACTTGCCCGACCCGTTGGGGCCCACCACGGCGGTGATGCCCGGCTCCAGCGTGAGCGCGCTGCGGTCGGCGAAGGATTTGAAGCCCTTGAGAACGAGAGATTTCAGATACATGGGCGCCTAGTCCTGCTTCTTCTTGGCGGCGGCGCGCTCGGCTCTCGCGGCGGCCTTCGCGGCGGCCGCAGCCTCGCGCTCGGCGACCCGCGCCGCCTTCGTGGCGGCCTTCTCCTCGGCCCGGGCCGCCTTCTCGGCCGCCTTCTCGGCGGCCTGCTCCTCGGTCATGCCGATGCCGAAGAACTCGGAGAGGCGCGCGAGCGTGGATTTCGCCGCCTGGCTCTCGGCCTCCTTCTTCGTGCGGCCGACGCCCTGCGCGAGCCCCTTGTCGCCGGCGTACACCTGGGCGACGAAGGTGCGGTCGTGGGGCGGTCCTTGGGTCTCCACCAACCGATAGGTGGGCGTGATGCCGCCCTCCTGCAGCTTCTCCTGCAGGGCGCTCTTGGGATTCTCCGGCTCGCGGGCAAGCTCGAGGGACATCTTGGGCATGAGCGTGCGATCGACGAAGGCCCACGCCGCATCGAGGCCGCCGTCGAGGAACAGCGCCGCCACCACGGCCTCGTAGACGTTCTCGAGCGCCGAGTGCAGCCCGCGCCGGCCCGTGCCGGTCTCCGATGAGCCGAACACGATGACGTCGGCGAACCCGAGCTTCTCGGCCACCTCCGACAGGCTCGCCCCGGAGACGAGGGCCACCTTAATGCGCGTGAGGCCGCCCTCGTCCAGTTCGGGGAACTGATGGAAGGCGGCGTTGGCCACCAAAGCCCCCAGAATGGAATCGCCGAGGAACTCCAGACGCTCGTAGGAGAATTTCACGGCCCGACCCTCGGTGGCGGAAGGATGGGTGATGGCCGAGAGCAGGTACTGGGTGTTCTCGAAGGTGCGACCCACAATCTGTTGGGCGCGCTCGAGCTTGGTCTGCTGTTCTGCGGTGAGGCTCATCGGGCATCAGAGGCGGCGGCCTCCCCCTTCTCCTCGGCGCCAACGGCCGCGGAAGCCGACGCGGGCGCGGCGGCCACGCGCTCGGCGATGACCTCGGGCACATGGGCGCGCACCGTGGCGGCGGCCACGGCGATGCCGTTCTTCACGGCCGTCTCGTTGGAGGAGCCGTGCCCCACGATGACGGCGCCCTTGACACCGAGCAGCGGCGTGCCGCCGTAGGTGTCCGGCGACATCTTCTCTTTGAGCGCGCCGAGCGGGCCCTTCACGAGCAGCGCCCCCACTTTGGAAAGCGCCGTGGACATGAGCGCGGCCTTCAGGTTCCGCATGAGCGTCTTGGCCGTGCCCTCGATGGTCTTCAGGCAGACATTGCCGGTGAACCCGTCGGTGACCACCACGTCGAAGTCGCCCGCCATGAGGTCGCCCCCCTCGCAGTTTCCGGCGAAGGCGGGGACGGCCTCGGTCAAAAGACGGTGGGCCTCCTGGGCGAACAGGTCTCCCTTGGTGTCCTCCTCGCCGATGTTCAGAAGACCGACCTTCGGATGTTCCACCCCCATGATAGCGTTCATGTACACCTCGCCCATCTGGGCGAACTGCACGAGGTACTCCGGCTTGCAGTCGGCATTGGCCCCCACGTCGATGAGCAGGGTCGGACGGGCCCAAGCCGGAATGACCTGGCCCAAGGCCGGGCGCTTCACGCCCTTGATGCGCCCGACGACGATGGTGGCGGCGGCCAGGCAGGCGCCGGTGGAGCCGGCGGAGAAGAAGCCGTCGGCGGCGCCCTCCTTCACGAGACGGCAGCCCACGACGATGGAGGAGTCCTTCTTGGCGCGCACGGCGCCGGCCGGATGCTCCCCCATCTCGATGACCTCGGTGGCCACCTGCGCCGTCGCCCGATCGTGAGCGGCGGCGAAGGGCTCCACCTCCTCGGCCGGCCCGACGAGCGTGAGCCTCAAGTCGGGATCGGCCTCAAGGGCCTGCAGGGCGCCGCGCAGCACCACGGCCGGGCCGCGGTCACCGCCCATGACGTCCACGGCGATTGTTACTGGTTCTGCCACGTTGCGTATCTCCTCAAAACGATGTGCCGCCCGGGGCGGCAGGGTCTTTCGCTGCACGGGCGCTGCGCATCCGGCCCTATCCGCACAGCCTGCGGACACGGTCGGAGGCACGGGCCTATAGCCAAAAAGCCCCCTGGCAGACCAGGCTTATCCAGCTTGGCATGCGAGGAGGCTTTGCCGACATCGCGGAGGCTACCTGGCGCCTCCGCGACCGTCACGCACAAAAGCTACTCGGTCTCGATGACCTCGCGGTCGCGGTAGTAGCCGCAGTTGCCGCACACGCGGTGAGGAAGCTTCACCTCGCCGCACTGGGGGCAAATGGAGCGGGCGGGAGCCGCGATCTTGTCGTTGGTGCTGCGACGGGCGTGGGTACGGGCACGGCCCATTTTGCGCTTAGGTACTGCCATCTCGATTACTCCTTCTATAGCTGGGAACAGCGGGTGCCGTTCACAACTTCTTCTGTAAACGCACGATCTGATATGATACCCAACCGCACGCGGCCCCGCAAGGGCAATTTCCCACGAATTCGCCAGCGGTCACGGCTTCTTCACGACAAGGCGCGCCCGCGCCGCCGAAGTCGCGCGCTTCAGAATGCCGGTGGCCCCGCGCCCGTACAATCCCACGTCGCGGCCGAGGGAGAAGGCGACGGCCACGGCCAAAGCGAACGCGGGCGCGCCGGCCCAGCCGAAAATCTCGCAGCCCATGAGGAAGGCGGTCACCGGGCAGCGGCTCATGGCGGCGAAGAAGGCGACGAGCCCCACAGCCGCCGAGAAGGCCGGATCGCCCTGGGTCATGACCGTGCAGCTCGCGCCGAGCAGCGCGCCCACAGTGAAGGTGGGCATGATCTCGCCGCCGCGCAGCCAAAGCCCGAGGCACACGATGGTGAGCAGCGCTTTCACGGCGAAGGTCCATCCGCCGGCGCGGCCGGCCAGAGCGTCGGAGAGCAGGTTGGCACCCGTGCCCTCGAACCCGCGCCAATCGAACAGCGTGACCAGCACCGCCATGAGCACGCCGCCCAGGGCCGCCCACAGATAGTAGTTCTGCGAGATGCGCTTGGTGAGGCGCTGGGCGCCGTCGATGATTTGAATGTAGACGGTTCCCACCAGCGCACAGGCGACGGCGATCACGACGCATTGGCCGACAACGGGCCACGACAGCGCAGGCAGCGGCACCTTGGGGATGACATCGCCGATGCCGATGATGCTCGCCAAGCCGAAGGCCACGAAGCACGCCAGCAGCATGAAGGGCGCATGCCGCCAAACCGAGCGGTCGTAGCGAGAGAGCTCGACGACGAAGGCCGTCGACCCCAAGGGCGCGAAGAACAGCGCCGCGAAGCACGCTGCCATGCCGCAGGAGGCGGCATAGGCGTGCACGCCGCCGCTGGCGCCTCCGCCGTTGCCTGCGCCTCCGCTGGCGCCCGCGCTCCCAACTGCGCCGTCACCGCCGCTCGTGCCACCTGCGCCGTCGGCACGGCTTCCGCCCTTCCAAACCCCCCTCAAGGGCCGCAGCTTCAAAGGGCGCGCGACAAGATCGCCCAGCGACGCCCCCATGTGCAGGGCGGCCGCCTCCTTGCCCACCGAGGCGCCTCCGAGAATGGAAAGCGCCGTGCCGAGCAGAATGCCCGGGGCGAGCGCGGGCGAGATGGGGCGATCGGCGCAGATATCGTTTATCACCGTGTGCGTCGTGGTGTCCAGCGGAAGCCTCAGGGCGCGGTACAGCAGAAGGCTCGCCACCGCGAAAATGGGCAGGAGGTACAGTAGCCAGCCATGGGCGCAGACGAGATCGTAGGCCCAGCCGACAACGAGGCACAGCACCACCGAGGCCGCCGCCCCCACGACGCCGACGGCCACGGCGAACACCCCGTGGCGCAGCACCTGCGCGCTCGATGCCCCTTTCACCGCATGCCTCCTCGCTTTCACGCATCCGAACCGTACGGGACAACTTTAGACGACCTTTCGCACTCATAGCCCGAAGGGCGGCGAAGCGTTTCCGCCGCGCCGCCCTTCGTTGAAAAGCCGTTATGGACCGGATCTTCTACTTGTCGCCGAAGTCGAAGTTCTTGAGAGCCGCGAACGGGCTCGCCTCCACGTCTGCCTCGTCGCGGGAGCAGCCGCAGGGCCCCTCGTTCAGGTTGGCGCCGCACTGGGGGCACAGCCCCTTGCAGTCGTCGTCGCACAGGGGCACGAGCGGCACCTCGAGCAGCAGGGCCGCCACGATGAGCGGCACCAGATCGATCTTGCGGTTGTCGGGCAGGAAGTCGAACTCGTCGCCTTCCATATCCTCCGGCGTCTCCGCTTCCTCCTCGCCGCCGATGAGGAAGTATCCCTCGATGTCGCCCTCCAAGCCATAGGTCACGTCCTCCAGGCAGCGGGCGCACTGGGTCGTGGCGTCGCCCGCGGCCGTTCCCTGGACGAGGATGGCGTCGCCGGTGTTGGTGGCCTCCACCGACCAGGTGACGGGCGCGGCGAAGGTGTAGGTGTCGGGGCCGGCGGCCAGCTCGGCCAGATCGAGCGTTCCTTCGAAATGCCGGGTCGCCGCCGTCTCCAGCAGCGCCTCGGGAATGGCGATAATCGCCGTGGCATCCGTAGCCATTTTCTAATTCCTTTCCGTAAATGCCACTTCGACCCCGAAATGGCATGCGAGCCGTCACGAAAACGGCCCTTTTTGACTCAAATCGTGCCATTTCGGCCATGAAGTGGCATCGTCACATGCCATTTCTAGGTCGAAGTGGCATTTACTTCCAAAAAAGAAGACGCGCCACAGACGGCGCGCCCTCGTCACTTGCTTGTTTACTGGCGCCACGCAGCCTAGCGGGCGGCGTTCAGGCGATCGCGGCAGCGGCGCGTGTTGTTCAGCAGCGTGTCGAGGCTCTGCTCGATGTGCCCGAACACCTCGTCGGCGTAGTCCTCGGCGCCGGCGCGGGTCTGTCGCTCCAGCTCGCGGGCATCGGCCAGGATGGTGTCGGCCTGCTGCTGGGAGATGCGCACGATCTCCTGCTCGGAGGCGATGGTGATCGCCTGGCTGCGGGCGTCCTCGATCATGCGATTGGCCTCGACCTCGGCGTCGTCCAGAAGGCTCTGGCGCTCGCGCACGATCTGGCGGGCCTGGGAGAACTCCGCCGGGAACAGGTCGCGGATCTCGTCCATGATGTCGAAGGCGGCGGCGATATCGACCTGGCGAAGGTTATTCTTGCCGAAGACCGGCTTCGAGTCCTCCAAGAGGATCGAGAGCTCTTCGAGCAGCCCAAGTACTCCGGTTTCGTCCATGTTGTTCCTTCCTGACTATATCGCATCGCCCCGCGGCCCCATTTGGACACGCGCGGACAGACGTCGTGCACGCTAAGTTTTACCATTCTACCATGATGGAAAAACTATGGAATACCCCCCTCATTCCGTGCACAAACGCTCCAAAAGATCGAGGGTAGTGTCGCCGAAGTGGCGGCGGGAGGCTATTTCGTAGCCGGACGATTCGGCCAGCGCCTCCACGGCATCGTCGTCGGAGGCGTCGTGTTCGTAGCTGACAACGAGGTCACGGGCCAGGGCGCCTGCGTCGCCGAGGCGGCCGAGGAGGCCGAAGATCTCCGCCGGATCGGTGGCGTAGGGAGGATCGAGGAAGACGAGGTCGAAGGGACGCCCGGGCGCCGCCGCACCGCGCTTGAGGACATCGCCGCGCACGAGGCGCGCCCGATCGCGACCCAGACGCAGGGCGGTGATGTTGCGCTCGATGACGGCGGCGGCGTCCCGGTCGCGCTCGCAGAGCACGGCCGTATCGGCGCCGCGGGAAAGAGCCTCCAGGGACAGGGCCCCCGAACCCGCGAAGGCGTCCAGCACCACCGCGCCGTCGAGGCCGTCGCGCAGGGAAACGAGCGCGCTCATGAGCGACTCGCGGACGCGGTCGGTGGTGGGGCGGGTGCCGTCGCCTCTGGGGGCGTCCAGCTTGCGGCCCCGGAATTCTCCGGCGATGATGCGCATTGGTGTCTCCTTCTCGCTTGAGGAGGGGCGACCAAGGTCGCCCCCTACGGGTCGGGTCGGACGGGCGACCGCAGTCGCTGGGTTCAGGAACGGTTGCGACCGCTCCGAAGGGGTTAGAGCGGAGGCTAGCCGCCGACGATGGCGGACTCGTGGGCGAAGGCGAGGCGGACCTCGCGAGCCAGGGCGACGTGGTCGGGCTCCTCCAAGTTCGGATCCACCTCCAGAAGGGCCTGGGCGTCGGCGCGGGCGGCCTCGATGACGGCGCCGTCGCGCATGATGTTCACGAGCTTCAGCCCGCTGGCGCCGTGCTGGCGGTTCCCGAGGATATCGCCCTCGCGGCGCAGCGACAGGTCGAAGGCGGCCAACTCGAAGCCGTCGTCGGTGCTCTCCATGGCCGCCAGACGCGCGAGCGACTCCTCACGCTGGGAAGCGGAGACGAGGAACACCTCAGCCGCCTTCTCGCCGCGGCCCACACGTCCACGCAGCTGGTGCAGCTGGGCGAGTCCGAAGCGGTCGGCGTCCTGGACGATCATGACCGTGGCGTTGGGAACATCGACGCCCACCTCGATGACCGTCGTGGCCACGAGCACCTGGACCTCGCCTTTGCGGAACTGCTCCATGACCTCGCGCTTGGCCTCAGCGCCCATGCCGCCGTGAAGCAGCCCCACCGTCCAGTCGGCGAAGGTGGTGCGCTGCAGCATCTCGGCCTCGCGGGTAGCCGCCGTCACATCGTCGCCGGCGAGATCGGCATCGTCCTCGATGGCCACGGCCGGGTGGTACTCCTCCCCCGCCGCATCGGCCTCGCGCGCGCGTCCCGCCGCCTTGGCATCGCGCGCCTCGGCGTCCTTGCCCACGAGCGGGCAGACGACGAAGACCTGCTCACCGCGCGCGAGCGCCTCGCGAGCCGCCTCGAAGGCGTCTCCCTGCTGCTCGCGGGAGAGCACCCGCGTCGTGCGCCGCGCGCTGTCGTGGGGGCGGTGCTTGATGTAGGACAAGGTGAGATTGCCGTAGAGCGCGAGCGCCAAGGTACGCGGGATGGGCGTGGCCGTCAGGTACAGCGCGTCGGGCGCCTCGCCCTTTTCCAGAAGCTTCGCCCGTTGATCGACGCCGAAGCGCTGCTGCTCGTCGATGACCGCCAGGGTGAGGTTGCGCGGCACGACGTCGTCGGAGAGCAGCGCGTGAGTGCCGATGAGCACGTCCACCTCCCCGGAGGCGAAGCCTTCCACAATAGCGGCTCGCTCGCCAGAGGGCGTGGAGCCCGTGAGCAGGGCGACGCGCGCCCCGGCGCCTTCCAAACGCTCGCCCAGGCCCTCCATGTGCTGGCGGGCGAGCACTTCCGTGGGCGCGAGGAGCATGGCCTGTCCCTCGGAATCGGCGGCAGCGGCCAGGGCGTGGCCCGCCACGACGGTCTTGCCGGTGCCCACGTCTCCCAGAAGCATATGGTTGGCCACCGTCGGCGCGGCCAGGGCGGAAAGAATCTCGCCGCGCGCCCGCTGCTGCTCGCCGGTGAGCTCGAAGGGAAGCGAGGAGGCGAAAGCGGCAAGCCGCGGGCCGTCCACCACGTGGGCGTGGGGCACGCACCCGGCGCTGCGGGCGGCGCCCTCCTGCATGAGGAACAGCTCCAAATACAGCAGCTCCTCGTAGACGAGTCGCCGGCGCGCCTCGTCGGCTTCTGCCATGGTGCGCGGGAAGTGGATGGCGCGCAGCGCGGCGTTCCGGCTCATGAGCCGGTAGCGCAGGCGCAGCCCCAAAGGCAGCGGGTCGAAAAGCCCCTCGGCGGCTTCCAATCCGTTGGCCACGATGCGTCGCACCCAGGCCGCCGTGAGCTTCTCGGTGGCCGGATGCACTGGCACCACCGAACCGGTGACCTCCTCGCCTTCCCCGATCACCTCGATGAAGGGATTGGTCATGCGCTTGTAGCCGTAGTCGAAGGTCACCTTGCCCGAGACGGCCACCGCATCCCCCGCCTTCACCTGATCCATCAGCCACGGCTGGCGAAAGCAGGTGACCATAAGGATGCCCGTGCCGTCCACAAGCGCGATCTCCACGAGCTTGAGATTGTAGCGGGGCTTCTTCAGCTTGATCTCGTGCACTGTGCCGCGAATGGTGCAGACCTCCCCGATACGAGCGGTACCGCAGGTCTCCACCTGGGAAAGGTCGATGTAGGATCGGGGGAAGTGCGTCAGCAAATCGCGCAGCGTGCGCACGCCGAGCTTCTCGAGCGCCGCAGCCCGCGCAGGGCTGACCAGACGAACCCGGGACACGGGCTCGTCCAGCGAGAGCGTAGCTTTTTCCCGATCAATGGGCAAACTATCTTCTTTCTATTACGGCAGAGTCGAACGCGAGATGGACGGCGTGTTCACCAAGCGAGTTCCGCAGATGGTATCGAAGGCGGTGCGATTAAGGGAGAAGGGATCCTTAACGCCTTCGATACCAGCGAGGACTGTCTGAGCGACTGAACATGCCGTCCAGCTCGCGTCCCAGGAGAGCTTCAAGCAGATTATTCAACCGAGAACACGATGGGGTACAAAGGCTGCTCTCCTCTTTGGGCGTCCACTTCCAGCTCGTCGTAGGCTTCCTCGATCTTCGCCACGAGCGCCTCCAGATCCTCGTCGGAGTAGCCCTCGCCGGCCAGAATGGTGCAGGTATCGGCGTCCTCGGCCTCCATCTTGCCGAGCAGCGTCAGCACCGCGCCGTCGATGGAATCGTCCACCGCCTCGATGGAGCCGTCGGCGATGCCGATGACGTCTCCCTCGGCGATGGGGTTGCCCTCGGCGTCCTTGGAGTCGCGGGTGGCCCAAGTGACCTCGCCGGTCTTCACGGCCTGGGCAGCCTCGGTCATCTCCTCGACGTTCGTTTCCAAAGAGGCGTCCACATCCACGGCGAACAGGGCCGAGAAGGCCTGGGGCACCGATTTGGTGGGCACGACGGCACAGGGCGTCTCGGACAGCTCGGCAGCGGAGTTGGCCGCCATGATGATGTTCGAGTTGTTCGGCAAAATGATGACCGCGTCGGCGTTCACCAATCCGGCCGCATCCAGCAAGTCCTTCGTGGAGGGGTTCATGGTCTGGCCCCCGGAGACGATGACATCGACGCCGAGGCTCTTCAGGATCTCCGCCTGACCGCTTCCGGCGGCCACGGCCACAAAGCCCAAAGGCTTGCGCTCGGCCTGTTCCTCGGCGGCCAACTTCTCGTTGCGCTCGGCGGATTGGATCTGCATGTTGTGGATGAACACCTCGGAGATCTGGCCGTGATCGAGGAAGTACTTCAGCACCTGATCGGGGTGGTCGGAGTGCACGTGCACCTTGAACTTCGGCACCTCGCCCACGCACAGCTCGCAGTCGCCCATGGTGGAGAGGAACTCCAGGGCGGCGTCCTTGTCCAGGGTGTCGGAATCCACGAGGAACTCGTTGCAGTAGCGGTACTGGGAGCCCTCCCAGTCGTTCACCTGCTCGATCTCCACCTTGGGGTGCGCGCCCCGGGCGAAGGACATCTCGTCGACCATGGTGCCGGAGCGCCCGAGCAGGGCGGCCGTGAACGCGTCGAAGATGATGGCGAGCCCGAAACCGCCGGCGTCCACCACGCCGTGCTCCTTGAGCACAGGTAGAAGGTCGGGCGTGCGCTGCACCGAGGCGTAGGCCTCGGCCACGATGGCGTCCAGGGCGTCGGGCAGGGGCAGTTCCTGCTCAGCTGCGTTTTTGGCGGCGGCTGCAGAATCGCGCAGCACCGTGAGGATGGTGCCCTCCACCGGCT
The DNA here is from genome assembly GCF_000478885.1 of Adlercreutzia equolifaciens DSM 19450. NCBI lineage: Bacteria > Bacillati > Actinomycetota > Coriobacteriia > Eggerthellales > Eggerthellaceae > Adlercreutzia > Adlercreutzia equolifaciens. The sequence goes on along the minus strand of NC_022567.1, from coordinate 1,095,339 downwards.
TGCGCACGGCCTGGAAGGCCACCTCGCGGGCGCGCTCGAAGGCGCCGGCGATGGACTCGACGTCGAACTCGTCGAAGCCCTGGCTGCCCTCGCATAGGCCGCGCAGGATCTGGGAGGTGATGACGCCGGAGTTGCCGCGCGCACCCATGAGGGCGCCGGTGGTGACGGCCTTGCGGATGTCGGCGCCCGAGGCGCCGATGGGAAGGTTCGCCACGTTGCTGACCACCGACTGGATGGTGAGCGACATGTTCGTACCGGTGTCGCCGTCGGGCACCGGGAACACGTTCAGGCGGTTCACTTCCTCCTTGCGCTCGTCGAGAACCTTGGCGGCGGCGGCCACGGCGTTCAGCACGTTGTTGGAAGAGTAAGTCGTAGTAGACATGAGGGGTTAATTCTCCTTCAAGGGCGAGCTGCCCGCATCAGGCGGGCACTTGAGCCCATCTCGCGATGAGCCTTAGCGGCGCACCTTGACATCCATGACGTGAACATCCACACCGGCCAGCGGCACGCGCGCGTACTCCTTCAGCGCAAAGCTGACCTGGTCGATGAGGTTGCGGGAAACCGTGGCGATGTTGGTGCCGTATTCCACGACGATGTACAAATCGACGTGCACGCCCTCTTCCAGAGAGCTGACCACCACGCCGCGGCGCAGGCGCGAGGCGGGCAGGATCTTGGCGATGCTGTCGGCGGCGTTGGGAGCGCACACCCCCACCACGCCGTAGCATTCCATGGCGGCGTTGCCGACCAGGTCGGCAAGCACGTCGTTGGCAACGTGGAGGTTGCCGGGTATCGTAGAACTCATGGGACAAATCCTTTCCGCTGAGCTTTGCATACATAGTCGAGAAGAGTATAGCGCAACGAACACTCCGCCGCCGTTACCCCCTGATGACAGTCGGTCATATTCCACAAACGAACTCGCATCACCGGGGGCGCCGCGAAGGAGGCGGGACGACCCGTGCTCAAGCAACGGCGCGCTTGGTGGAACAGCCCACTGGGCTGTTCCAGTCGCTGCGCAACCTGCGCGCGGGCCGTCCTGCCTCCTTCGCGGCGTCAACTTTGTGCCAAAACAGAGAAAGCCCGCGGGGCGGGCTTTTGGATTCTCTGGAAAAGAAAGCGGGAGCGCTCTTGCTAGGCGCGCTCCACCTTTCCGGCCTTCATGCAGGAGGTGCACACGTTGGCACGACGGACATGGCCCTTCGCGTCGCGAATGGTGATCTTCTGGATGTTGGGACGGAACATGCGGTTGCTCACACGGTGAGAGTGGCTGATGCTACGACCGGCAACCGGGTGCTTACCGCAAACTTCGCAAACCTTCGACATTGATATCAACTCCGTAGTGCTTGTTGTTTCGTTTTGGACACAGCTCGCCAACTATAGCACAGCGCGCGGCGAGAGGGCAACAGAAATTATGCGATCACCAGCAAACGCTTGCACGAGGGGCACATACCCAGCGGTGCCTGGTTGCGCAGATCGATGAGACGGCCTCCGTCGATGACCGTGCGGCAGGCGCCGCAGCGGTTGCCGTCGAGCACGCCGATGGCCACACCGGAGCGAGCCGCCGTGCGGTTGTAGACGTCCAAAAGCTGCGGGGAGACCTTCGTCTCCACCTGGCCGCGGGCCGCCTCCAGCTTGGCGATGGCGAGCTTGAGGTCGCCCCCCTGCTTCTGGAACGAGTCGATGGCCTCCTGCTCCTTGGCGCCGATCTCCTCCAGGGCGAGCGAGATCTGGGCCTCCATGGCGCTGATCTTGTCCAGCTCGGCGGCCACTGCGGCGCGGTCCTCGGCAATGGTGGCGCGGCGGCGAACGATGCCGGCCAGCTCCTTGGTGCGGGCCTCCACGTTGCGGAAGTCGCCGTGGGCCGCGTCGATGGCGGCCTGGACGCCGGCCTCTTTCTTGGCGAGCGACGCGTCCTCGTCGTCGATGCGGGTGATCTTCTTCGTAGTGGCGCGCTTGAGCTCGGCCACCTGCTCGGATTTGGCCTCGACGGCGGTCTTCTTATCGCGGGCGGCCACGATGATGCCGCGCTGGGGCAGCTCGTCAAGCTCCTTGCTCAGGCGCTTGATCTCGAGATCGATGCGCTGCAGTTCGAACAGACCTTCGATATCGTCGCGCGTAGCCTCCATGGAACCTCACTTTCGATCTCTGTTTTCTCCCTGACAATAATAGGCGAAAACCCAGATCTTGGGCAGGGGCAATGGAGAAAATTACGCAACTAGACGCGGACGGCCTCCGGCGTCCACCAGTTCTCGGACTGATCGACGAGCGTCACCGCCTCGGCGGGGACGCCGGCGCGGGCCAGCGCCTCGGCCAGCACGGCCACCAAGGGCAGCTCGCTCACATCGTGGCCGAGCTCGATGACGGCCACGTGCGCCGCCGCCAGCTCCAGCGCGGTATGGTACTTCATCTCGCCGCAGACGACGGCGTCCACCCCGGCCGCGACGAGCGCCGGCGCAAGGCTTCCCGCCGAGCCCGTGGCCGTGACGACCCGGCGCACCGCAGCGTCGGGCGCGCCCCATACCCGCGGCGCGCGCCCAAAGACCGCCATGCAGCGGGCCGCCAGGCGCGCCAAGGTCTCGGGCTCGCCGTCGTTGTCAGGCACCTCGCAGATCTGCCCGTAGCCCTTGCGCCGCGAACCCTCCAAGGGCTCGGCGAAACGCAGGGTGAACTTGAGCCCCAGCATACCGGGCAGCACCCGGGCCGCCGCCGGGCTCACATCGAGCGCCGTGTGGAAATCCATGAGCGCCACCTGGTTGCGAATGGCGGCCCACACCACGGCGCCCGGGCTTTCCAGGGCGCTCGCCTCGGGCGCGAAGCCGTCGGGGGCCTCGAGAAACGCCGGATGATGGGTGAGAAGCACGTTGGCCCCAGCCTCGGCAGCCGCGGCCACGGCAGCCGGCGTGGCGTCCAGGGCCACGGCCACCCGGGTCACGGGCAGCGAGCGCTCCCCCACCAGAAGCCCGGTGCGGTCCCACTTCTCGGCATCCTCGGCCGGGAACTCCTTCAGCAGCGCCTTCTCCAGGCCGCCGATGGTCATGTTGAACGTACGCGGCGCGAGATGGGACTCGCCCCGCTTGGAAAGAGCCTCGGTGCTGGCCTTGTCGGCCTTGTTGAACAATCCCATATGATCAGCTTCTTTCTTGGAACGGAATCGGCGCGCCCTATCGCGGACGCACCCTATTCGATGGTAATGCTTCGGCGGTCGCCTGTGGCTGTCGGGACGGTAACGCTTCTGTAGCCCGCCTCGTACATGAGCCCGTAGGCCCGCTCGATGTCCCGGGCCACGTTGACCGGGTCGTGGGAATCGCAGCCCACCGTGCAGGGCACGCCGGCGCGGCGGAAAGCGGCGAGCAGCCCCGGGGCGGGGAACATCTCGGCGCAGGCGTAGTAGGCGCCCGACGTGTTCACCTCCACCATGCGGCCGCCGGCGCGCGCCGCCTCGGCCATCTCATCGTAGAGGCGTTCCAAGTTGAAGCTCGGATAGTAGCCGAACTTCTTCGCTAAGTCAGGATGGCTCATGGCGTCGTAGGGCAGGCTCGCATTCGAAGCCGCCTCGCACCACAGCTCGCCGTAGCGGCGCCAGATGGCATCCGGTGCGCCGGGCTCCGTCCAGCGGGCCTTCTGGTCGGGGTCGTCGAAGGCCCAGCCGTCGATGAAGTGCACCGACAACAGACGGAAGCGGAAGGGGGCCAGAGCGCCCTCGGTGAGCTGGCGGTCCTCCAAGGCGCCGAGGTAGTCCATCTCGGTGCCGGTGACGAACTCGATCTGCGGGTACCGGGCGCGGGCCTCGTCGATCTCGGCCAGGTAGGCATCGACCATCGGCGGCCTCATGGAGAGGTACTCGTCGGGGTCGAAGGCCTCAGAGAGCGGGAAGTGCTCGGTGAAGGCGAGGGTGGTCAGGCCGGCGGCCGCGGCGGCGTCGGCGTACTCGGCGATACTTCCGATGCCGTGGCCGGAATAGACGCAATGGCAATGGGTGTTTACGAGTTCCACTTAATTGTTCTCCTTGTCCACGTGTGGACTGGGGGCGGAAGTGCCGTATCTGAATGGCTTATGCTATCTGTCCGCGGTCGAGGAGGCGGAGGAAGTGCCGTGCTCAAACAGCATTGAAGTGCAGGGCTCACTGAGGGTTCTAGCATTGCCAAATGCACTTCAATGAACTGCGCGCGGCACCACCTCCGCCTCCTCGACCGCTGCACTCACTCAGATGCGGCACCACCGCCCCCACCCCACACGCTGCTCTTACGAATACGAATGTCTTACCAGTTTAGTACCTTCTTTAATGCCTTCTCGAAGGCCGCTATGTCGGCCTCGGTGGTGTATCTTCCCATGGAGATGCGCAGGGCGTTGTAGGATGTATCGCCGGTGATGCCCATGGCGCGCAAGACGTGGCTCGGCTCCAGGGAGTGGCTGGAGCAGGCGCTGCCGCCGGCGACGCAGATGCCGAGCTGGTCGAAGCGCAGCACCATGGTCTCGCTCTCCCACTCGTCGGCCAGGCCGTGGACGATGTTGGGGAGGAAGTCGCGGCTGCCCGCATCCACCTCCACCGTGGGCTGGATGCCGTCGGTGGCGGCTATGGCCGCGTAGAGGCGGTCGCGCAGGGCGCGCAGGCGGGCGGACTCCTCCGGCTCGGCCTCCTGGGCCGCCTCCAGGGCAGCGACGAAACCGGTGATGCCGGCGACGTTCTGGGTGCCGCTGCGGCGACCGGATTCCTGACCGCCGCCCAAAAGGTACGGGGAGAAGGGAGTGCGGGCCTTCAGGTACAGGGCGCCCACGCCCTTGGGGCCGCCGATCTTGTGGGCCGAGAAGGAGGCCGCGTCCACGCCGAGCTTCTGCACGTCGAGCGGCATCTTGCCCAGGGCCTGCACGGCATCGGTGTGGAAGAGGGCGCCGCGCTTGTGGGCCAGTTCGGCTAGCTCGCGGATGGGCTGGATGGCGCCCACCTCGGAATTGGCCGCTTGCACCGAGACGAGCACCGTGTCGTCGGTGAGCGCCTCGGCGAGAGACGCGACCTCGATGAAGCCCTGGCGGTTGGGGCGCAGGTAGGTGACGCGCACGCCTTCGGCCTCAAGGCGCCGGCAGGGCGCGAGCACGGCATCGTGCTCGATGGCGGAGGTGATGACGTGCAGGGCGCGGTCCTTCTGGCCGGTAAGGCGCCGCTGCTCGGCGGCCGCCTGCACAAGGCCGAGGATGGCCGCGTCGTCGGCCTCGGTGGCGCCGGAGGTGAAGACGATCTCATCGGGGCGCCGGGCGCCCAGGGCCCGGGCCGCGCGGCGCCGGGCGCTTTCCAGAAGGTCGAAAGCGGCGCGCCCCACCCCGTACAGGGCGTTGGCGTTGGCGTTCACGGCGAGGTTGGCCGGACCGGGCACCTGGAAGGGCGCCATGGCGCCGGCCGCCTCGGCGCACAAGGGGGCGGTGGCGGCGTAGTCCAGATAGATGAAGTCCGCCGCCGGCTCGGGCAGGGTGGCGTCCTCGGCATCGGCGCGCCCCTCGGCCATGGCCACATCGGCCGCCAACTCGCGCTCGACGGCCGCAAGGTTTTCCGCAGTGTTGCTCATCGCGCTCCTTCTTCTTCCTAATTCCATTGGCCGCGGGCCAAGGCATTCTCGCGGGCCTCATCGGCCGCGTCTTTCACGGCGCCTATGGCAGCCCGCGGGTCGTCAGCCTTGAACACGGCGTTGCCGCAGACGAGCACATCGGCCCCGGCGGCGGCCACAAGCGGCGCCGTGGCCAGCCCGATGCCGCCGTCCACCTGGATGAGCAGCTCCTCGTTGCCGGCCGCCCGCGCCATCTGCACCACCTCGGCCACCTTCAAATCGGATCCCGCGATGTAACTTTGGCCGGAGAAGCCCGGCTCCACCGACATGACGAGCGCCATGTCCAGCTCGGCGATGACCGGCGAAAGCGCGCTCGCGGGCGTCTTGGGCTTTAAGGCCGCCGCTGCCAGAAGGCCCGCCTCGTGAATCTGGGCCACGGCCCGCTTAAGGTCGGCTTCGTCCAGCGCCTCCACGTGCACGTTCAAAAGGTCGGCGCCGGCGTCGATGAACCATGGCAGCTCGTCCAGCGGGTTGTCGATCATGAGATGCACGTCGCACAGAAGGTTCGTGGCGGGCTTGAGCTGCTTCAAGAGCGGCACGCCCATGGTGAGGTTCGGCACGAAGTGGCCGTCCATGACGTCGATGTGGACGAAGGCGGCGCCGCCCTCCTCGATCATGCGAATGTCCCGTCCGAGGTTCATGAAATCGGCGGACAGGATTGAAGGGGCGATTTTCACAGGTTGGTACATAGGACGCATCCTCATCTCGCGGCTTTCCGATGGCGACATTCTACCGCGACGGCGAGGCCCCGACGGCCTATAATGACCATCAGCGGCAAACCTGCACGGAGCGGCCCGGCGCCCACGGCCGGCCCCGCAGATGCGCCCGCGCCCCGATGGGGCGCCGACGCCTTCCGACGAGAGCGAGGACACCCATGCCCAGCACGACTCGCAGCACCTTCTTCACCTATCCGACGAAGTTCGGGCCCGTCACCATCGCCGCCGACGGTACCGCCGTAACCGCCGTCAGCTTCGGCGAGCAGAACCTCCCCGGCGACCGACAGCCCACGGCGCTCACCACCGAGGCCGCCAACCAGATCATGGCCTACCTCGCCGGCCAGCGCTCGGCGTTCACCGTTCCCATGCGCCCCGATGGCAGCGCCTTCCAGCAGGAGGTATGGAAGGCCGCGGCGAACATCCCCTACGGGCACACGACCACGGCCCGCGCCCTCGCCGAAACGCTGGGGCGCCCCGGCTCCTTCCGCTCCGTCGGCGCCGCCCTGCGCGCCTGCCCCACTCCCCTGCTCGTACCAACCCACCGCATCGTCACCGCCACCGGCAAACCCACCAACGACATCAACGCCGCCCTATTGAAACTGGAGCAGCAGCCGCTCGCCAAGTAGCGCTCCCGGGCACCGGAGCAACCGAGACCCTGTAGCGCCCGAGAGCGCGGACAGGTCGAACGTCCTAGGCGGCATCCTGCAGCGCATCAAGCTTCGCCATGCACTCGTCCACCGAGGCACCGCCCAGAAGGTCGCGCACGATGAGGCACGTATTGCCCCACTGCTCCACATCCATGCCCGCGTTCGAGGCGAGCACGTAGGTATCGGCCTGCACCAGATCGTTCAAGGGGCGAAGCGCTTCCACGCACTCCACTTCCACGTTCTTCGACGGCGAGATGACGCGGTTGGTCTCGGCGTACAGCTGCAGGGCCTCGTCCGAGCAAATGACGTCCACCACCTCGAGGGCCTCATCGCGGTGCTCGGCCCGCTCGCCCACGCCGCATCCGGTCATGGAGAGCACGGGCATCTGGCCGCGCGCGCTCGGAAAGCCGATGACCTCCATGTTGAACGAGGGGCTGCCGTAGGCGGTATCGGTGTTGGCCGCGCCCCAGTAGGCCATGACGATGGGGCATTTTCCCGCCATGAAGTCCTCACCCTCGCCGGCTCCCTCGAAGGCCTCGCTCACCAGCGCGTTCTCGGCATCGACGTAGCCGAGGTCGATCAGCGTCTTCAAGAACTCGAACCCGGGGCGCATGTAATCGCTGTAGCGGGCCTCGCCGGCGTTCAGGGCCTGCACCTCGGCGGCCACGTCTCCTCCGTTGTACAGATCGGCGTAGGCCTGGGCGAAAACGAAGGTCTCCAGCCACCAACGGTTGGCGCCGATGGGCGTCTCATAGCCCTTCTCTTTGAGAACCCGGCAGCATTCCAGAAACTCCTCGGGCGTGTTCGGCAGCGAAAGCTCGCATTCGTCGAAGATATCCTTGTTCACGAACAGGCCGTAGGCCACTACCTCTTGGGGAATGGCCACGAGCTTGCCATCGACCGTGTTGGCCGTGCGCACCACCTCGCGCAGGTTCTGGGCGCAGGAAAGCCCCGACAGGTCGGCCAAGTGCCCCTCCGACCCGAGGGTCACAATGGTATCGGTGTTCAGCAGGTACAGATCGTCCGAATTGTTGCGGGCCCGCTCCAGGCACACCTCGTCGTAAGTCTTGTCCTGGTAGTTCTCGGCCGTGTAGGTGTGATAGGCCAGCGTGAGCCCGAGCCGCTCCTCTGCCATGGCGATCGTCAGGTCGCTCGCCGTGCGGGCCGTGTTCTCGGTGTCGGGGCTGATCTTCTCCATGGGACTGAAGAAGTTCACCGTGCGCCCCTCGTCGGCATCCTGCACGGCCAGATTCTCCGCCGGCGCCGGAGCGCTGCAGGCCCCGAGCACTAAAGCGCCGACGAGGGCGACGACGGCCACGGCCCCCTTGCGGGCGCGCTTGCTCGCGATACGTCTCATGATCGTCCTTTCTCGACGAAGCGGTCGACGGCGCGCCACAGCTCGTCTATCTCTAAGGGCTTCGCCACATGGGCGTTCATGCCGGCGGCCAGCGCCGCCTTCTCATCTTCCACGAAGGCATCGGCGGTCATGGCGAAGATGGGAATGGTTGCCGCATCGGGCCGCGCGAGCGCTCGGATGGCCCGGGCGGCCGCATGCCCGTTCATGACCGGCATCTGCACGTCCATGAGGATGGCGTCGAACTCGCCGGGCTCGCAGCGCTCGAAGCGCTCGACGACCAGCTTGCCATTCTCGACGATCTCCACCGTGGCGCCCTCCATCTCCAGCAGATCCGTGAGGATGCCGGCGTTGAGGAAGTTGTCCTCGGCGGCGAGGAAGTGCTTGCCGGAAAGCACCTGGGCCAGATCGTCGTCCTCGTCGGCGCCCACGCCGCGCACGGCCTCGATCTTCTGCTTCAGCATGGAGGGGAAGAAGGGCTTGGTCAGCACCGCCGCGCCGTGCGGCAGCACCACGTCGTCGTCTTGGTCGAAGGTGTGCTCGAGCATGAACAGAAGCGGCGTCTCCGCGCTCGCCCGCAGGCCGTCGGCCGCACGCACGGCGGCATCGTCGAGCCACGGGACGCCGACGAGCACCACGTCGTAGCCGCCGCGCGCCTCCACCAGCTTGCGGGCCTCATCGGCACTGGCCGCCACGTCCACTTCCACGCCCGTGCCCTCCATGAAATCGGCAATGGCCGCGTGCGCCGCAGGCGAGGCGTCCGCCACGAGCATGCTCTTGATGCTTGCGCGCTCCCAGAAGTACCCGGCGGCCTGCTCCTCGGGGATGCGCAGCTCCAAATCGACCCGGAACAGCGACCCTTTCCCCACCTCGCTTTCCACCTCGATGGTGCCGCCCATGAGATCGACGAGGCTCTTGGTGATGGACATGCCGAGGCCCGTCCCTTGCACTTTGTTGGTGGTGGAGTTCTCGGCGCGCGTGAACGAGTCGAAGATGGTCTTAAGGAACTCCGGCGTCATGCCGTAGCCATCGTCCTCAACCTCGATGCGCAGATGCTCCAGCGCGTTGGAATGCGCCGGAAGCCCGATGAAGCGCAGCCAGATGCGACCGCCCTCCGGAGTGTACTTCACAGCATTCGACAGCAGGTTCAGCAGAATCTGGTTGAGATGCGTCTCGTCGCCGATGAGGCGCTCGTGGCGGACGGAGCGGATTTCCGCGCAGAACGTCTGCCCCTTGTCCCGGGCCATGGGCGCGATGATGGATTCCGCGGCGGCCAGAGAGTCACCCAGGTCGAACTCCGCCAGGGTGAGCGACGCCTTGCCGCTCTCGATCTTCGAGATGTCCAGCACGTCGTTGATGAGGTCGAGCAGATGGCGCCCCGAGGCCATGATCTTGCCGGCGCAGTCGCGCACCTTGGCCGGGTTGTCGGCCTCCTTCTCGATGATGGTGGTGAAGCCGAGCACGGCGTTCATGGGAGTGCGGATGTCGTGAGACATGTTGGCGAGGAAGGCCGATTTCGACTCGTTGGCCACCTCGGCCGCCCGAAGCGCCTGGGCGAGCTGCTCGGCGTGCAGCGCGCGCTCCTCCTCCCGCGCCCGCTGGGCCCGGGCCTGCTTGCGCCGGTTGAAGCCGTACAGGATGACGCACAGGCAGAAGGCCGCAATCGTGATGGAGGCCACCATGATCAGGGCGACGTTCACCGCCTGGGCCTCGCGTTGGATGGCCTCCATGGGCACATAACCCACCAGATAGGTGGTGCCGTCGCCGATGGACCACAAATAGCACAGGGCCTCGGCGCCCTTCACCTTATGGGCGAACATGATGTTCTCGCGGTTTTCGACGCCGTCCGCCACCATGGAGAGGATGGCCGGATCGGTGATGTTGTTGGCCCGGTAAAAGTCCTCCAGGTTCACGTGCCCCGCATCGCGCTCGCCCATGCCCTCGGGCTTCAGCACGAAGCGCTCCGTGGCGGCGTCCATGAGGTAGAGCACGGCCCGCTGCCCATAGAAGCCCTGGGGCAGCGACTGATCGATGGCGTCGAAGGTATACTCGGTGTACAGCTCGGCGATGGGGACGCCGTCCCGTTCGATGGGGCACTTCACCGTGTAGGCCCAGCTGCCCTCGGCGTTCACGTAGGCCTGGGAGACGGGCAGCCCCTCGATGGCTCCCCCGCCGCTGAAATCGAGCGACGCCGGATCGAAGGGGGCGCCGTCGTTGGAGACGCCGACGTCGGCCCCCTCGGGCACGACGGAGATGAGCGCGGCGGCATCGCTTTTGCCCAAGCGCTCCACAGCCGCGGCCGGATCGCCCGCGGCGGCAAGCTCGGTGGCCAAAAGCCGTTGGAACTGCGCCTCGCTGTCCTGAATGGCCTCCACCGTGCTTTCCATGAGGTTCAAGTTCTCGTTGAGGTTCAGAATGGCGGCATCGGCCATGTCGTCGGAGGTCTTCTTCGAGACGGCCCAGATAGAGGCCCCCATGACTGCGAAGATGAGCACGATGACCAAGGTCAGGCGCGCGAAGCCCTTCCGATCCCGGACGGCGTTCTCAGTCGTCTTCATAACGGCGGCGCACCCTTCCCCTTCGAAATTTGCTTGCTTAACAGTACGTCATCAGAGGGGAAACTGCAAGGCGAAAACGGCATACGACAAGGGGAAAACGAGGCGCGGCCGCAAAGAGATGCCCATAAAAAAGCTCCTCCGGCAGGGGAACCGGAGGAGCTTTGCTCAGTACGCACGGAGGAGAAGGGGATAACGTGCGCATGGAAATCGTTTCCGCCGCGAGGGTTTTGAGAGAGAGGAGAGAGGAGGGTTCACGCAGGAGACGGTGCGACGGAAAGCTCGAATTGGTTGTCAAGGACCTCGCGGTACGGGCGCCCGGTTGCCCGGATTTCCGCCCTTCCGCTCGGCTGATGACAACAATAAGGCCTTCCCGTCCTCACAGAAGCGGGAAGGCCCGACGGTTGCGACCATGTATGCACCCCGTTTACCTGGCGAAATCTTAAGGCAATCGCTCGTATTTTACGGAGTAAGCCCGAGATTCGGGGCGTGGGTGCCGCGCGCAGTTCGGTCTATGGCAAACGGAAAGGCCCGAACCCCCGGCGAGAAATGCCATAGACCGCTGTCTGAGCACGGCACCCCCGCCCCGAAGCTCGGGCTGGACAGCTGGAACGAGCTTACTAGTAGAACTCGCTCTTAAGCGGCCGATCGATGAGGGCGGCCGCGGCCTCGCGCGGGTTCACCCCTTCCCACACGACGCTGCGCACCGTGTCGGTGAGGGGCAAATCGACCCCGTAGCGGGCCTCGAGCGTGGCCAGGGTCTTGCAGGCGATAGCGCCTTCCACCACCATGTGGGTCTGGGCCGTGAAATCGTCCAGGGTAAGCCCGCGGGCCACGTACTGCTCGCCGAAACGGCGGTTGCGCGAGTGCTGCGACATGCAGGTGACCACCATGTCGCCGGCACCTCCCAGCCCCATGCAGGTGAGCGCCTCTCCCCCGGCCGCCACCACCATGCGGCTCATCTCGGCGAGCCCGCGGGTGATGAGCATGGCCGCGGTGTTGTCGCCGAAGCCCATGCCGTAGGAGATGCCCACGGCAATGGCAATGACGTTCTTGAAAGCGGCGCACAGCTCCACGCCCACCGGGTCGTCGGAGGTGTAAGTGCGGAAAAATCGCGTGGCGAACAGATCGCGGAAGAAGAGCGCCGTCCCTTCGTCGGCCGAGGCCACCACCGCGGCCGACGGTTTGCGGCAGATGACCTCCTCGGCGTGAGTCGGGCCCGACAGCACCGCCATGCGGCCCGCGCCCCCCAGCTCAGCGGCGAAGGTATCGATAGGCAGAAGGCCCGTCTTCTCCTCCACGCCCTTCGAGCAGATGACAATGGGGGTCGCAGGCGCGACGAGCTCTCGCAGGTCGGCGGCCACCGAGCGCAGGGCAGCCGAGGGCGTCACGATGACCACGGCCTCGGCGCCGTCGCAGGCAGCCGCGTACTCGGCGGTGGCGCGGATGGCGGAAGGAAGGCGGTAGTCCGAGAGGTAGCGCGGGTTGCGGTGCTCCTCGTTGATGGCGCGGGCCACCTCGGGCGTGCGGGCCCAGAGCACCACCTCGTGCCCCGCTTCCGCCAGCACGAGTGCCAAAGCTGTTCCCCAACTACCGGCCCCAATCACTGCTACGCGCATTTCTTACCACCTATCTTGCTCTCAGTTCCCGCGCGCAGGCGGGCGATGTTGGCGCGGTGGGCCCAGATGACGACGCAGGCCGTGGCGGCAATGATGAGCCAGGGTACCCACTGGCCCCAGTAGAAGTACAGGGCGAGCAGCGGGCAGATGGCCGCCGCGGCGATGGAGCCCACAGACACGCAGCGGGTGATGGCAATGCCGAAGGCGAACGCGGCGATCTCGATGAAAAAACCCACCGGACCGAACACGAACCACAGGCAGGCAGCGGCCACTGCGATGCCCTTGCCGCCCTTGAACTTGAGCCAGGGGCTGAAGATGTGGCCGAGCGTGCAGCCCGCGAAAGCAAGGGCCAAAGCGAGACCCACCGGATTCAAAGCCGGATTGCCGAAGATGCCGAGAAGCAGCTGGCCGTCGGGAGTGGCGGCGTCCACCGGCACCGCGGCTATGGCCGGGGCGAACACAAAGGCCGCGAGCCAGCCGGACAGAAGCCCCTTCCCGAAATCGAGAACGAATACGAGCGCGCCCCCGACCTTTCCCATGGCGCGGAAGGCGTTGGTGGTGCCGATGTTGCCCGACCCCTCGTCGCGGATGTCCTTGTGGAAGGCCAGCTTCGAGACGATGACGCCCCAGGGAATGGAGCCTAGCAGAAACGAGACGACGAACGACAGGGTCAAGTAGGTGATGACGGTGTCCACGGGCTAGTCCTTCTTCTTGAACTTGAGGCGGATGGGAGTGCCCTCAAGCGGGAAGGCCTCGCGCATGCGGTTCTCAAGATAGCGCTCGTAGTTGTCGTCCACGACATCGGGGCGATTCACGAAGAAGGTGAAGTGGGGCGGGCAGGTACCGGTCTGGGTGAGGTACTTCATGCGCAGCACCGCCTTGCCCTTCGACACGGTGTGCCCCGTCTCGCGGATGCCGGCGAGCCACGTGTTCAAACGGGCCGTGGGGATGGTGCGGCTGTAGTTGGCGTACACATCGTCGATGGCGTTCCAGATGCGGTCGACTCGCTTGCCGGTGAGCGCGGAGATGGCCACCACCGGCGCATAGCCCACGAACGTCATGCGATCCTCGATGCGCTCTCGGATCTTCGCCTTCTCCTCGGGACCCTCCACGATATCCCACTTGTTCAGGACGATCACCATGGCGCACCCGCGCTCGGCGGCATACCCCGCCACGCGCTGGTCCTCGTTGGTGAGGCCCAGCGTGCCGTCGATGACGAGCAGGGCCACGTCGGCGCGGTCGATGGCGCGCATGGCCCGCACGAAGCCGTAGTATTCCACGTCCTCGTCGATCTGGCTCTTGCGGCGCAGGCCCGCGGTGTCCACGATACGGTACATCTGTCCCTCGTGCTCGACCAGCGTGTCGATGGCGTCGCGCGTGGTGCCGGCCACGTCGGACACGATGGAGCGGTTGTTGTTGGTGAGCTTGTTGGTGAGCGAGCTTTTCCCCGCGTTCGGGCGGCCGATGATGGCCACGTTGATGGCCTCGACCTCCTCTTCCGGAACGACCTCTACCTTCCGCAGCTCGTTCACGACCTCGTCCAGCAAGTCGCCCGTGCCGTTGCCGTGCTGGGCGCTCACCGGCCACGGGTCGCCCAGACCCAGCGCGTAGAACTCCCAGACCTCATCCATGCGGGCCGGGTTGTCCATCTTGTTCACGGCGACGAACACCGGCTTGCCCGCCTTCTGCAGGATGCGGGCCACCTCCTCGTCGTCGGTGTTGATGCCGGCCTTGCCGTCCACGAGGAAGATGATGACGTCGGCCTCGCGCGCCCCCTCGAAGGCCTGGGCGCGGATGGAGCCCTGGAAGGCGTCGTCGCCGCCCATCTCGATGCCGCCGGTGTCGATGAGCATGAACTCGACGCCGTTCCAGTCAGCCTTGTGGTAGCTGCGGTCGCGGGTGACACCGCGCATCTCGTGCACGATGGCGTCGCCGGTTTGGGCGATGCGGTTGACCAAGGTGGACTTGCCCACATTCGGGCGGCCCACGATGGCGACGATGGGAAGGGCCATGGTTATCCTCGCTATTCTTTACGGCTCGTCTTGGGCGAGCTTGATGATCTCAGGCAGATAATCGCAAGGGTTACAGGATACCACGGACACCGGAGCACCTGCCGCGTTTTCGATATCCTGCACGGTCATGTCATCGAGCGTCACGCCGTTATCGTTGAAGATAACGCTCGGAAGAAGGAAGAGCTGGCGTGTCCCTCCGGGGGCAGCCGCGCGGTACTCTGATTCGCTCAGACAGTCCTCGCTGGTATCGAAGGCGTCAGGGCTATTCACTCCCCTTCTCGTTGCGCCTTCGATACCATCTGCGGAACTCGCTCGGTCAGAGCACCGCGCGTCTGCCCCCTGCTCAACCATGGTTGAGTTCTTCTCTTCCTCGCTGGCGGCCTTGATGGCGGGGGCGATGTCTTGGGCGGTGAGGAGGCCGGTGACGTTGACGTTGCCGCCGAAGTAGTCGTTTCTCACTGTGAGGGGGACGAGACGGCCGGCAAGGGGGCTTGCCGCGATCATGGCGTCGAGGAAGGGCTGCATGGCCTCGCCGATGATGTAGCGGGCCGTGAGATTTCGGGCGGCGAGCGCCTCGGCGGCGCGGGCAGCCAGGCCGTTTTCGCAGACCTCTTCGAACTCGTCCACGTAGGAGCGGACGATGCCGATGCCGTCCTCGAACATGTCGTAGTCACCGTAGTCGGAGGCCGGCGGGATATGGGCCGGTGTGGCGGCACCGAAGGCGTTCACGTAGAACTCGTCGGCGGCGAAGACCCAGGGTGTGCCGCGCTCGGCCCGGGCGCGCTGTTGGAAGGGGGCAATCACATCGATGACGCCGCGGGCGGCCTCGGGGGTGGTGAAGCTCTCGTGCAGGGCCGTCTGGTGCTTGGTGAAGCCCAGAGGCACGATGCCCACGCCGTTTATGCCGGGGCGCTCCCAGGCCCATTCCAAGGTCTCGCGCAGGGCCTCTCCGTCGTTCACGCCGGGCATGAGCACAATCTGCGCATGGGCCTCGATGCCGGCCGCCAGCAGGCGGTCGAGGGCCGCCAGGCCGTGGGCGGCGTGCTTGCCGATCATGCGGCGGCGAAGCTCCGGCTCGCTCGCGTGCAGGCTCACCCGCAAGGGGCTGATGTGCTGCTCGATGATGCGGGCCTCGTCTTCCGGCTTCAAGTTCGTGAGCGTGACGAAGGTCCCCGAGAGGAAACTCAGGCGGAAATCGTCGTCGCGCAGCACGAGCGAGGGGCGCACGCCATCGGGCAGCTGGCGCATGAAGCAGAACACGCAGGCGTTGCGGCACAGCTTCACGGAGTCGAACAGCACGCCGTCGAACTCGAAGCCCCACCGCTCCCCCGGCTCCCGCTCCAGTTCCACCTCCCCGGCCTCGCCGTCGAGATCGATATAGCCCACGCAGATGACGTCGTCGGCCGCAAGCCAACGCCAGTCGATGATGTCGCGCAGAGGCTCGCCGTCCACCGTCGTGAGGTAGCAGCCGGGCGTAAAGCCGGCGTCATCGGCGGGGCTCTCCGGCTCCACGGCGACGACGCGCGCCGCCGGCCCCTCCCACGCCGCGGCCGCCGCCTCGGCCGGCGCGAGGGTCGTCTGGCCACAGGCGGCGCAAGAGGCACAGGAGGCCTCGCGCTCGATGTCTTTTCCGGGATAGGTTGCCATGGCTACAGCGTGCGCAGAAACGCTTCCACGGCGGCGATCTGGTTCTCGGGGGTGCTCGCGCCGGCCGTGACACCCACGCGGCGGCAACCGGCAAAGGCGGCCGGATCCAGCTCGTCGGCCGATTCGATGTGGAAGGTGCGCGGGCAGGTGAGCGCGCACACCTCGGCCAGCCGCGTGGTGTTCGACGAGTTTCGGCCGCCGATGACCACCATGGCGTCCACGGCCGAGGCCAGATCGGCCGCGGCCTCCTGGCGCTGGCGCGTGGCCGAGCAGATGGTGTTCTTCACGATGGGCGCAAGCCCCGCCTCGCGCAGGGCGGCCACCACTGCCTCCAAGTTCTCGCGGCGCTGGGTCGTCTGGGCCACCACGCCCACCGGATCGTACAGGCCCTCGGGGATCTCCTCGGGCGCGGCCACCACGTCCACCTTGCCGCCGGCCTCCTCGGCCCAGGCGGTGAGCCCCTCCACTTCCGGGTGCCCCGCCTCACCCACCACGATGACGCGGCAACCCTCGGCCGCGAGCTCCGCGGCGGCGTGCTGGGCCCGGGACACATGGGGGCAGGTGGCATCGACCACGGAAAACCCGCGGTCTTCCACGGCAGCCAGCACCTGGGGCGTCACCCCGTGGGAGCGGATGACCACCGCCGGCGCGTTTGCATTCGTCGGGACGACTCCGTCTGCAGGCGCACCCGCAGCTGCGGCACCTTCCCAGCGGATCTCCTCCACGGAATCGACGGCCTCGGCGCCGCGAGCGGCCAGATCGGCCACCACCTGCGGGTTGTGAATGAGCGGCCCGAGCGTGTAGGCCCGGCCCCCGTCGGCGATGACCTCGTCGGCCATATCCAGCGCCCGCTGCACCCCGTAGCAGGCTCCGGCCCGTTTCGCGCGAATCACTTCCACGGCTAGCTCTCCTTCGCTTTCGCGGCGGCCTTGGCGGCTTTCTCGGCGCGAGCGGTGCGGGCGGCGCGGGCCAGCTCCTCGCTCGTGTGGCGCGGGATGGGATGCTCAGCGAACACCGGGGCGTAGTCGCGTGTCTCGGGGAACAACGCCGCCATGTCCACGTCCTCGGGAGCGCAGCGGTAGTACAGCGCGAAGCACTCGCGCATGGCGTACCAGGTGCAGGCTTCCACGCGCTCGTCCTTCGGCAGGAAGTCGAAATCGCCGACGAGAATGGGATCGCCGTAGTCGACGGTCACCTTCGGGAAATGGACGCGCTGGCCCTTCTGCTTGATGCGCTCCACGCCGCGCACGGTCATGGGCAGGATGGGCACCTTCGCCATGCGGGCGATCACCGACACGCCGGCGTGGATGGAGGGCACCCGGTCGGTCTTGCCGCGGCGCGTGCCCTCGGGCAGGATGCCCACGAGCTCCTGGCGCTTGAGCATGCGTACGGCGCGCTTGATGGAGGTCATGTCGGCCGTGTCGCGCTTCACGGGGAAGGCGCCCACCCGCGAGAGCGCCTGGCCGAGCAGGCCGTGGGCGTTGTCGAAGAGGCTGTCGCGGCCCATGAGGCGCACCCATTGCTTCGGGCGCGCGGCCAGGTACATGAAGACGACGTCGAAGAACGACGTGTGGTTGCAGATGACGAGCGCCCCTTCCGCGCCTTGGAAGGCGCGCAGCTTGTCGCGGTTGTCCACCCGGTAGCGGAACAGCAGCTTGCACAGGCCACCCACCACCACGTAGGCCGCGTTGCCGAACCAGTGCGGGATCTCGTTGGTGCTGGGCTCGCCGCCCAAATCCATGTCCCACATCTCGGAGTATTTTAGAAACATCAGCGCGCCTCTCGGGCTAGCGAACAGATCTGGTCGATTACCTCTTCGATGTAGTGACTAGTGGAGTCGATGTGCACGGCGTCGTCGGCGGGGCGCAAGGGCGCCGTGGCGCGAGAGGAGTCGGCCTCATCGCGGCGGCGCAGGTCGGCCAGCACCTCGTCGTAGTCGATCGATCCGATGCCGCGGTCGACGTTCTGGCGCACGCGGCGATGGGCACGCTCCTCGTCGGACGCGGTGAGGAACACCTTCACAGCCGCATCGGGGAACACCACCGTGCCGATGTCGCGGCCCTCCACCACGTAGTCGCCGGCGTTGCCGATGCGGCGCTGCTGGTCGAGCAGCGCCTCGCGCACGGCAGGCGCGGCGGACACCGGGCTCACCGCGCGGTCGATCTCGGCGGTGCGGATGGCGTCGGTCACCTCATCGTCGCCGATGAACACGCGGCGCGGCACCGGGTCGCCTTCCACATGCCCGAAGGCGATGTCGTAGGTGCGGGCGATGGCTCCCAAGGCCGGTTCGTCGTCGAGCGCGACGCCGTCTTGCAGGGCGCGCCAGGCGATGGCGCGGTACATGGCCCCCGTGTCCAGGCAGGAGAAGCCGAGCTCTTTGGCCACGGCCTTGGCCACGGTGGACTTTCCGGCCCCGGAGGGCCCGTCGATGGCGACGATCACTATTTCACCAATCCCTTCAAGTCGGCAAGGAAGTCGGGGTAGCTCACGGCCACGCAGGTGAAGCGGGTCACCGACACGGGGATGCGCCCGCACGCGCCCACGAGCGCCCAGGTCATGGCCAAGCGGTGGTCGCCATGGGACTCGAAGACGAGGCCCTCGGGCACCTGCAGCTGCGGGTTGCCCTCGACGAACAGGTCGTCGCCCTCTTCCCAGGCGTCGACGCCGAGCAGGGCCAAACCGTCGATGATGGCCTGCAGGCGGTCGGATTCCTTCACGCGCAGCTCCCCCACCTCGTGGAACACCGTGATGCCCCGGGCGTGGGCCGCCACCAGGGCGAGCACGGGGATCTCGTCGATGACCGAGGCGATGTGCTGGGAGGGGATCTCGCAGCCGCGCAGCACGGGCGTGTAGTTCACCGTGATGGTGCCGCGGGGCTCCTTGCCCTCATGGCCGCCGTAGGACTCGCGGATGTCGGCGCCCATGCGCTCCAAGGTGCGCACGAACCCGATGCGCGCCGGGTTCAGCGACACGTTCTGAATGGTAATGGAGCTGCCCGGCTTCAGCAGGGCGGCCGCGGCCACGAAAGCGGCCGAGGAGGGGTCGCCCGGCACGACGACGTCGGAGGCGAGCATCTCGGCGGGGCCGGTCACCGTGGCCACGCGGGTGCCGGCCGTGGTGGGCACGTTGAACTCCGGCAGCATGAGCTCGGTGTGGTTGCGCGAGGGCGCCGGCTCGTTTACGGTGGTGGTGCCGTCGGCGAAGACGCCGGCCAGGAGCACGGCGGTCTTCAGCTGAGCGGAGGCCATGGGGCTCGCGTAGTCGATGGCGCGCAGGGCGCGGTTGCCGCACACGGTGATGGGCAGCGTCTCCGGCGTCTCGGGTTTGAAATCGACGCCCATCTTCGCCAGGGGCGCCACGATGCGGCGCATGGGGCGCTTCTGCAGCGACTCGTCGCCGGTGATGGTCACCTCGATGTCCCACGGGGCCACAATGCCCATGAGCAGGCGCGCCGTGGTGCCCGAGTTGCCGCAGTCGATGGGGGCGGCGGGCTGGCTTGGCCCCTCGGCGCCCCAGCCGGTGACGGTGCCGGAAAGCGACCCGTCGGGCTGGGCCTTCAAATCGACCTCGGCGCCCAAGGCCTCCACGGCGCGGATGGAGGCGCGCACGTCCTCGGAATCGAGTACGCCGGAAAGATGCGAGGTGCCCTCGGCCATGGCCGCGAACAGCACGGCGCGATGCGAGATGGACTTGTCGCCCGGCACCGTGACGTCACCTTTGAAGGGCCCCCCGAAAGGCTCGATGATCGTGTAGGGTTCTGCGAATTCGCTATTCGACATGAGCGTACTCCTTCGGCATGAGCGGACTGAACGATACGGAGAAACCGGCGTTGATCAGCTGCATCGAGAGCTGGCCGATATCGCCTTCATCGGTGAGGATGAGGGAGAGCACGGCGTTGCCCTCGCTGATGTGGTCGATGTCAATAGATTGTATATTGCAACCCACCGAGCTGGCAATGGTGCAGACCTCCGCGACCACGCCGGTGCGGTTCACCATGGGGATGCGCACCTCGAGCAGCTTCTCGGTGGAGGGCACCCAGGCGGCCGGCAGCGCGCGGCGGGCGTCGGCGGCCTCGGCGAGCAGGCGCGTGAACGTCTCGCGGTCGCCGGTTTCCAGCGCCGCGGCGAACGAGCCCAGGATGGAGGCCATCTCGTCCAGGCCGCTTTTCAGGGCGCAGGCGTTGTCGAAGGCGATGCCGCACCACAGCTTCGGGCTGCCCGCGGCGATGCGCGTGGTGTCCTTGAAGCCGCCGGCGGCCAGCCGCATGATGGAGCCG
Source organism: Adlercreutzia equolifaciens DSM 19450 (assembly GCF_000478885.1). Lineage (NCBI taxonomy): Bacteria > Bacillati > Actinomycetota > Coriobacteriia > Eggerthellales > Eggerthellaceae > Adlercreutzia > Adlercreutzia equolifaciens. Next base: position 1,074,919 of record NC_022567.1, on the reverse strand, counting down.
GTGTCGTCGGCGTGCGCGCTCGCCAGCTGCATGAGGGAGGAGGCCACCATGTGCGGCACGTGGCTCACCACGGCCACGGCGGCGTCATGCTCCTCGCGGCGCAGCGACACCACGCGGGCGTCAAGGCCGGTCACCAGCTCGTGCAGGTGCTGGAAGTCCTCGGGAACGGTGGACTCGTCGGGGCAGAGGATCCAGTTCGCGCCCTCGAAGAGATCGGCGCGGGCGCCGGCGATGCCGCTCTGCTCGGAGCCGGCCATGGGATGGCCCGGCACATAGCGTGCAGGCGCCGGCAGAAGCTCGGCGGCCGCGGCAAGGATGTGGCCCTTGGTGGAGATGGTGTCGGTGACGACGCCGGTGTAGCCCCAGTCGCGCAGGCGGACGAGGTAGTCGTCCACGGCGGCCACCGGCGTGGCGATGACCACGAGCTCGCAGTCGTTTTCGATGAAGGCGCGGAAGGCGGGGTCGTCGGGGCCTGAGGCCGCGTCGCACCAGCCGCGATCGGTGGCGGCGGCGCAGGTGGCGGCGTCGGTATCCACCCCGAAAACGCGCGCGCCGGGCATCTTGGCCGCAAGCGCCCCGGCCAACGACGCCCCGATGAGCCCGAGACCTATGACGGCCACGGCCGAGAAGGGGGCGTTGGCGCCGTTCAGTTCAGCAGATTCAGTCATGGGAGTGTCTGTTTCCTCAATCGATCAGGTACCAGTCACCACCCATTGTATACGAACGAACCGCCCCCGCGCCCAAACACCCTCCAGCGCCGCATTTTCCGCACGTCTCTCCGCCTCCGCAATGTTTGACAAAATTCCGCTCGGGGTTATATACTGACGGGGCTGGGTGGCTTGCCGGGGCGAACGGCGGCTACCTCGTTTTCAAGTTTATAGCTTGGCGAAGTAGCCGTTTTCCGTGGTACCGGGAGCGGCTATTTCACTTTCTGGCCCTTACGGTCAGATCGATCACCGCAATAATCACGAGGACGAATGTCAGCAATTGCGTCCAAGTAACCATGGCAACCTCCTTATCTGAGGCAGCCATGCCACCCAGCCAGTTATATGGCACCATAATGCAACGTACATTTGTACTAGTATTTTAGAGAAACTTTGCTATACTTCTCTCTACTCATGCAGCTGGCTTTTGGCCCAGCCTTCGTCGATAGCGGCGTTGCAGCGCGCATCCAAAAAGGCGGCGCACTCCTCGGGAGTCGTCTTGCCCATGAGCAGGTCGTGGATGCCGGCGTAGAAGATGTCGCGCACGCTCTGGGTGTCGGGGTTGTTGCCCGTGAAATCCCAAACGTTGCCGGCATTGGCGCGGAACAGATCGTAGAAGGGGATGTCGGCCCCGTAGCGGTCGGACACGCGCTTGCTCGCCGGTATCGCGCCCGCCGCGTAGTCGAGCCAGGGCCCATCGTCGTACACAAAGGAGAGGAAATCCCTCGCCACCTGCAGCTTCTCGGCATCGCCGTTGTCGAAGATCTGGAAGCCCGAGGCGAAGGCGGTGGCGCTGCCGTCGGCATCGGGCCCCGGGAAGTTCACGAGCCCCACCGCATCGCCGTAACGGGTAATGGAGGCGTTGTTCACCATGTAGATGGCCAACTGCCCCTGGCGGAACAAACTGGAGCAGTCTTCGATCTCGAGATTCTCCGCGTGCGGCGGGAACCAGCCGCGTCCCACGCCGTCCTGAATCCACCGGAGCGCCGACACACCCTCGGGTGCCGAGAGATTGAAGCGGCCAGCCTCGTCGTAGATGTCGGATCCGGCCGAGCGCAGAAGCGTCACGATATGGGTGTCGCCTTGGGAGCTGCCCGCGTACATCATCATCGGGAAGCTTCCCTCGGGAAGCGAGGCGGAAAGCGCGTCCAAGATGCGCGTCCACTCGCTCAGCGACCAGGCGGTGATTTCCCCTTCGGCGATGAACTCCCCAAGCCCCGCGTTGCGGAACATCTCCTTGTTGTAGGCGAGCACGTTCTGGCGCGCCAGATAGGGCATCATATACGCGCGGCCCTCCACCACGCCCATGTTCCACAAATCGTCGAAGAGGTCGTCGCGGATAGCCGGAGTAGCGACATCGTCCAACGGCACGACGCGCCCGGTGCGAATGTAGGTGGAGATGTTGAAGTAGTCGCCGTAAAGCACGTCCGGTGACTTGTCCGTATCGAACGACCCCTCGACGGCCTCGTCGTACTGGTTCTGCTCGAAGACGATGACCTCGACGTCGACGGGGCGCGCGTAGGTGCGCTGGAACTCGTCGGCCATGCCCTGGATGACCATCTCCACCTGGCTGATAGAGTCGTCGAAGACGACATCGTGGCCCGTGCGGGGCACCTTGATCACCAGACGAACGGGCGCGGCACCCGTGAAGGGCAGGCCGCTGCAGCCGGCAAGGGGCAGCGCCGCTGCAGCCGCAAGGAAGGCCGCTCCCGCGCAGAAAGCGCGGCGGGTCATGCCGCGACGAGGGATCGGCGGCGCGACGCTTTGCGTCGGCGACAATGCCGGCTCGATCATCCTGCGATGTATTCTGCGGCTCTCGCTACTCATGAGGCACCGCCCTTCCGAACGGCCTCAAGCTTTTGCAGCATGACCGTCACGTTCAAAGGCTTGCTGAGGAAGTCGTCCATGCCCGATGCCAGAGCGCGATTGCGATCTTCGGCGAACGTGGAGGCCGTGCAAGCGAAGATGCGCACCGTCTTGGCATCGGCTCGCTTCAGATCGCGGATCGCGCGAGAGGCCTCGTAGCCGTCCATGACCGGCATCTGGGCGTCCATGAGGATGGCCGCGAAATGCCCCGCCGGCGATTCGGAGAACAGGCGCACGGCCTCCTCGCCGTTTTCGGCCACGGTGATGGAGAAGCCCTCCTCGGTGAGGATGGACGAGATGATGTCGGCGTTCAGCTCGTTGTCCTCGGCCACGAGGATCTCGACGGGCGCCCGAGCGGCTTCGGCACCAGACGGCGAGGAGACGGCCCGAACGGCTCCGGGGGCCCCGGAGGCTTCGACGGTTTCGACGGTTTCGGCGGTTTCGGCCTCCACCTTTTCCGCGCATTCTGCGCCTCCCACGCCTTCCGCGCCTTCTGCACTCGACGAAATCAGCGAGGGCGCCTGGGCAGGCGTCAGCTCATCACCATTCGCGACAGTGGGAAGCGTCACGATGACGGTGAAGCAGGAACCGCACCCCGGCTCGCTTTCCACCGTGATGGAGCCGCCCATCTGCGTCATGAGCAGGTAGCTGATGGACATGCCCAGCCCCGTGCCCTTCTGGGAATCGCTGTTGCGGTTGCGCTCTTGCGTGAAGGCGTCGAAGACATGCTCAGCGAACTCCTTGGTCATGCCGCAGCCGGTATCGGCGATCGACACCGTGAGCACGGCCTCATTCCCCGACGCGTACACCGCCTCGTGCACCTTCATGGTGATGCGGCCGTCCTCGGGCGTGAACTTCACCGCATTCGACAGGATGTTCATGAGAACCTGCGACAGGCGCACCTCGTCGCCTCGAAGCCACGGGTGCTCGACCGTGCGCGACAGCTCGAAGCGGATCCCGCGGTCAGCCATGGGCCCGCGCTGCATCTCGCAGACATTGTCGACCAGCGCGTTCACGTCGAAAGGCTCGCTCGTCAAATCGACCTTGCCGGCCTGCAGCTTCGACATGTCCAGGATGTCGTTCACGAGCGATAGCAGGTACTGGGCGGCCTTGCCGAGCCGATTCACGTAGTCGCGCATGGCGGTGGCGTCGTCCACGTGCCGCTCCATCAGATGGTTCAGGCCGATGATGCCGTTTAAGGGCGTGCGGATCTCGTGGCTCATGTTCGAAAGGAACTCCGTGCGCGCGACGGCCTCCGCCCGAGCCTGGATCGACTGCCTCATGAACCGGTAGATGACCGCCAGCATGATGGAGATGACCGCCACCATGGCCCCGAGCATGCCCACCGTCATGGCGATAAAGGGGGCGAAGCGCTGGCTGAACACCTCCGTCGGAACCGTCATGATGAACGACCACTCGGTACCTGCGACCGGCGCGAAGGACATGACGAGATCCTCGCCGGCGCTCGTCGTGCAATTGATGACGAAGCTCTCGCCCGCGGCGATGTTGCGGCGGATGTCCTCCACCGTGACGCCGTCGTCGATGCGCCCGGCCTCGAGCGTGTCGTAGAAGTTGTCGCGCCCGGCGAGGTCGGTGGCAGGGCTGGCGCTCACGATGTAATAGCCCCGCGCGTTCACGACCGAGGAGACGCCCTGGCCGTCGAAGCTCTCGATGACCAGCTGGCTGGAGATGGTGGACAAGTCGCTGCGGGCGAGCATGGCCACGAAGGTTCGCCCGCCGATTTCCGTATCGGGCAGACGGATGCCGAAGATGAGGGACTCCTTGGTGGTTTCCAGCCGGCCGTTCTCGTCGTCGTAGAGCATGGCGAAGTGCTCGCGCCCGTCTTCCATGAGCTCGTCGTAGGCGTGCTCGTCGGCATCGAGGCTCACGTACGAGCTGCTGTAGAGCGTGCCGTCGGCTTCCATGAGATAGACCGCGTTGAACATGGCCGACGAGGCCGCCTCCAGGTTCAGCTGCTCCTGGGCCTCGTGCACCGTCTGCACGTCGTAGACCTCGAGGCGGTCGGCCACCGAGCCCAGGCGCGCGTAGCAATTGTTCAGCGTGCCCTCGATGGTCTCCACGTCGTGGCGGGATATCTCGTCCACGGAGGTCATGAGGTTGCCGGCGACCGTCGCGGAGAGTTGGGCCAGGTAGACGCAGACCGCGACGACGATGACGACCGCCGCGGCCGATACGATGGCGATGTACTTTCTGCGCTCCAAAAGCCGTCCTTGTGCATGCTTGTTATTCCTGCGTCAGTTTATCACTGAAAACAAGCGGTCACGAGAACGTAACTCGACGGTGAACTTGAAAGGGCCCGCAACCCAACCGTAGGGGGCGACCTTGGTCGCCCCTCTCAGGCGAGATTAACATGCTTGACGAGGGCGAACCGAGGTTCGCCCCTACGAGAAGGAGCTTTCGAGCTCCTTGATGGCGGCGTAGAAGCGCTCGTTTTGCGGCGTGGGGATGCCGTGGGCCGCGCCCAGGCGGTTGATGGTGCCCGAGAAGAGCTCCACCTCCGTGGGACGCCGCGCCAGCACATCCTGGCGCAGGCTCGGCAGACCCTCCGGGTTCAAGTGGTCGATGATGTCGAGCCAGTAGGCCACGTCCTCTTCGGTGAGACCCACGCCTTCCGCCCGGCCCACCGCCGCCACCTCGCGCATGGCGGCGATCATGGCCTCGCGCGCCTCGCCGGGTGCGTGGATGCCGCTGAAGCAGCAGTCGTAGACGGCACAGGCCTGGTTCACCCCCACGTTGCAGATGAGCTTGCCCCACAGCTGGTGCCGGATGTCATCCGGCGTGATGAAGGGCTGGTCGATGGCGGTGAGCCATTCCGTGACGCGCTCGAGGTTCGCCCGCTGGGCCGCGTCCTCGGCATCGTGGACGCCCAGGGCCATCACGCCCACGCAGCCGGCGGTCACCGTGGCGCCCTCCTTGCGGGAGTCCATCTGCTGGGCGACGCACAAAAGGACGCGATCCCACCCGAAGCGCTCGGCGAGAACTTCCTCGCTCGTGACGCCGTTGAGCACCGAGATGATGGCGGTATCGGAGCCGATGAGCGGCGCCGACTGCTCGATGGCCTCGGGCAGCGCACCGTACTTCACGGCGTACAGCACGGCGTCGAAGGGTTCCTCCGCGGCGCGCTCGGCAGCCTCATCGTAGGTCAGATAGGTGACGCGGATGGGCTCGCCGTTGAACGTGGCGGCCTCGGCGCGGTAGCGCTCGGTGCGGGCCGTATCGGCGACCACGAAAACGCGCTCGGGCCCCATGGCGGCCCCGAAGCAGCCGGCATACATGGCCCCCAGCGACCCGAACCCGACAATGGCGACATTTTCAATAGGCTTCATAGGAGCCTCCTTGCTATTCAACGATGGCAATGCAGGGAGGAGACGCGCGGCGTTCCAACCGAGCGAGTTCCGCAGACGGTATCGAAGGCGCAACGTTTCAGGGATGCGGCCACCATGGGGCCTTCGATACCATCGAGGACTGTCTGAGCGAATTGGAATGCCGCGCGGCTCTTCTCGGACGAATTCGTAAAAGCCGCTACTGCATATCTTCCAAACGTCCGTGTTTCTCGTAGCGGGTGACGCGGGCGATGCGGTTGTCGTCATCCACGAACACCACGCGCGGGGCGTTGTCGGGATCGGCGAACTCCTCGGGAGTCATCTGCGCGTAGCACATGATGATGACCTTGTGCCCCGGCTCCACGCAGTGGGCCGCCGCGCCGTTCACGCAGATCATGCCGCTGCCCGGCTCGCCGGCGATGACGTAGGTCTCGAAGCGGTTGCCGTTGTCGATATCGACGACCTGCACCTTCTCGTACTCCAAGATGCCCGCTGCCTCGGCCAGAGCCATGTCCACGGTGATGGAGCCGACGTAATCGAGCTCGGCCTGCACCACCCGGGCGCGGTGGATCTTCCCCTTCAGGACGTTCAGCAGCATGGGCTATTCCCCTTCCTCGTACAGGAAGTTGTCGATGAGGCGCGTGCTCCCGATGTAGACGGCCATGGCCACGAGCGCCATGGCGCCGATGGCGTCGGTCGGCTGCATGGTCACACCGTCGACGACTTCCACGTAATCGATGCGCGCGAGCGGCTCAGCCTCGATGATGCCGCCCATGAGCGCCTTGAGCGCCGCGGCGTCGCGCTCCCCCGCCTCCACGGCCGCCTTCCCGGCGAAGATGGCCCGCGACAGCACGAGAGCCGCCTGGCGCTCCTCCGCGCTCAGGTAGGCGTTACGCGAGCTTTTGGCCAGACCGTCGGCCTCGCGCACGATGGGACAGCCGACGACGGTCACGTTCATGTTCAAGTCGGCCACCATGCGCTTGATGATGGCGAGCTGCTGGGCGTCCTTCTGCCCGAAGAAGGCGCGATGCGGCTGCACGATGTTGAAGAGCTTCGTGACCACCGTGCACACACCGCGGAAGTGCCCCGGGCGCGAGGCGCCGCACAGCGAGTCGGTGAGCGTTTCCATGACCACGAAGGTGTTGTGGGCCGGGGCGTACATGTCGTCCACTTCCGGGTGGAAGACGACGTCGACGCCGTGGCGCTCGCAGATGCGCGCGTCGCGTTCGAGATCGCGCGGGTAGGCCTCGTAGTCCTCGCCCGGCCCGAACTGGATGGGGTTGACGAATACCGAGACGACGACGCGGTCGCTCGCTTCGCGGGCGGCGTCCATGAGGCTCTCGTGGCCCTCGTGCAGCGACCCCATGGTGGGCACGAGCCCGATGGAGAGCCCCTCGGCCTTCCAGGCGGCCGCGCGGGCCTTCATGTCCGCAACAGTGCGAATGATCTCCATGGCCGGCCTCCTAGAGGTTTTCCAGCACGCCCGCAGGAGCGGCGTAGGTGTGCTCGGCGGCGGGGAACGAGCCGTCCTTCACAGCGGCGTCGTAGGCGCGGTAGGCCTCGAGCATGACGTCGCCCACCTCGGCGAAGCGGCGCACGAACTTCGGCGTGAAGTCGTGGAACATGCCGAGCATGTCCTGGTTCACGAGCACCTGGCCGTCGCAGCCCGCGCCGGCGCCGATGCCGATGGTGGGGATGGTCAGCTCCGCCGACACGCGCTCGGCAAGCTCGGCGGGGATGGCCTCGAGGACCACGGCGAAGGCGCCGGCCTCCTCCACGGCGTGGGCGTCTTCCAGAAGCTTGCGGGCCGAATCGGCCGTCTTGCCCTGCACCTTGAAGCCGCCCAGCGCGTTGATGCCCTGGGGCGTAAGGCCGATATGGGCGCATACGGGGATCTGGCAGTCGACGATGGCGCGGATGCGGTCCGCCACCTCCACGCCGCCTTCCAGCTTCACGGCGTTGGCGCGCGCCTCCTTCATGAGGCGGCCGGCGTTCACCACCGCGTCGTAGACGCTGGACTGATACGACATGAAGGGCATATCGACGACGACGAGTGCGTTCTTCGTGCCGCGGGCCACGGCGGCCCCGTGGTGGATCATGTCCTCCATCGTCACCGATACGGTGTCGCCCAGACCGAGCATGACGTTGCCGAGCGAGTCGCCGACGAGGATGGAATCAATGCCGGACTCGTCCACGAGCCGTGCCGTGGTGTAGTCGTAGGCGGTGATCATCGAGATCTTCTTGCCCTCGGCCTTCATTTTGAGAAACGTCGATACGGTAACACTCATGGTTACTTCCTTTCGATCCTGTCGCCCCGAGCCCTCCCGGGTGCAACGGTATCCTTCACTGGCGCGTATTATAAGCGCTGACGCCGACGCGGCATCCCAAAATGTTGGTGATTTCGATCAGATTTGCCGATACTGCCATTCTTGCGATCTATAAGAAAGCCGGCTGCGACCCGCGCCCCGACAAGAGGTCGACGTTGGCGCGCGTCGCGGATCGCGCCGGGACGCGGATCGGCTCAGATACTCGCAGACGCCGGAACATGGGCCAAACCAAGCCCTCGCCGGCGCCCGAGCTAGGACGCGAGCTCCTTGAGGCGCGCCACTTCCTCTTCCGCGAGCGGACGCGAGGCGCCCCGGGGCAGATCCCCCAGGACGAGCGGGCCGAAGGCCTCGCGGTGCAGGGCGATCACCGGATGCCCCACGGCTTCCAGCATGCGACGCACTTGGCGGTTGCGGCCCTCGCGCAGGCGCACTTCCACGTAAGATCCCCTGGCGGCCAGCGCGTCGCGGCCGCGCTTGCCCCCGTGGCGCTGGCGGTACCCGCTGGCTCCGGCCCCCTCGCCGATAAGCTGCGCGGCCCGGCAGGCGTCGGCGCCCTCGAGCACGCGCACGGCCGCCGGCAGCGTGGGGCCGTCATCCAGCAGAACCCCTTCGCGCAAGCGCCGCACGTCGCCCGCGTCGGGCACCCCTTCCACCAGGGCCAGATACGTCTTCTCCACATGGCGTCGCGGGTGCAGAAGGCCATGGCCCAGCTGCCCGTCGTCGGTGAACAGCAGAAGCCCCGTAGTGTCGGTGTCCAGCCGCCCCACGGGGAAAAGCCCCGGATGGGCGAGCAGCTCGTCGGCCATGAGCGCAGCCACGGTGGGGCGCCCCTGGGGATCGCTCATGGTGGTCACGTAGCCGGCGGGCTTGTGCAGCAGGAACGTGGCGTTCTCCTCGGGCAGCGCGACGGGCGCACCGTCCACGGCCACCACGTCCGCAGCAGGATCAACTTTTACGCCCATCTCGGTCACTCGCGCGCCGTTCACGGTCACGCGACCAGCCACGATCAGTTCCTCGGCATGGCGCCGCGAGGCCACCCCGGCCCGAGCCAGAAACTTCTGCAACCTCATTTCGGCCATGGCGGGGGACCTACTCGTCGTCGGTCTCGAAGACGAGGGAGTCGAAGTCGATCTTGTCGACGACGCCTAGCGTGGATGCGATGGCGCGAGCGAACATGGCGTCGGCGTCTGCGGTGCCGAGCGCGTCGGCGGCAGCGCCGGGCACGGCGATGCGGGCAGCTCCAGTATCCGCGCCACCCCCAGCAGCCTCGGCAGCCTCGTCGTCCTCGATCTTCGCTCGACCAGCTGCTATCGCTGCCGCTTCCTCCCCGCGCTCCTCCTCCAGGGCGTCCGCGAGCACCTCGGCCGCCGCATCCGTGCCCTGGGCCAGCTCCTCGTCAGATAGCATGGCCTCGCCGTCGTCGGCCTCGAAGTCCTCGCCCATGAGCGCGCGGGCCATGGTGCGGGCCTGCTCGTTGGAGACAACCGCGTCCTTGCGCGTGGCCGACAACCGCTCCGTGATGAGCCGACGCGTCTCCGCATCGGGCGCGAAATCGGCCAAATCGGGCAGGTCGGCAGGGCTGCGCAGACCGAACTTCTCCAGAAAGCCCCGAGTCGTGCCGTAGAGCACCGGGTTGCCCGGCGCGTCTTCTGTACCCACCTCGCGCACGAGCCCCTTCTCCACCAGCGAGTTGATGGAGCTGTCGGAGTTCACGCCGCGCACCGAGGCCACCCCGGCACGGGTCACCGGCTGGGTATAGGCCACGATGGCCAGCGTCTCCATGGCCGCCGCGGAAAGCTTGCGCGTATCCCAGGACAGCACGTACTTCTCGATGAGCTCGTGGTAGGCCGGATGCGTGAACAAACGCCAGCCGCCGGCCACTTCGCGCAGCTGGATGCCGGAGCCGCGGGCCTCCAGATCATCCCGCAGCCGCACGAGCGCCGCCTCCACCGCGCCCACCTCGCACTCGAGCATCTCGGCAAGCGCGATGGTACCCACGGGCTCGTCGGTCACGAAGAGCATCGCCTCCAGGGCGCCCGCCAGCTGGTCTTCCTGCAATCCTTGAAACATGTGCCTCTACTCCTCCCCCACCGACGTGAGGGCGTCGTCGCCTTCCAAACGCAAATCGCCCGAACCCTCGATGTAGTCGATCGCGATATCGCCGAACAGCTCGTCCTGCTCGAGCCTCACCATGACGCGCTTGTACAGCTCGAGGATGGCCAGAAACGTCACTACCGCCACATCCTTGGGGGTGCCCGGGCCCACAAGCTGCGAGAAACGCAGGTGCTTGGCCGTGCGAATGCGCTGATGGATGGCGCGCACGTGCACCTCCACGGGAATGGGCTTGGCGGCAATGTGCTCGCTTTCCAGCAGGAACACCTCGCGGCGCGCAAGGGCCGCGGCCGCCTGATAGGCCAGCGCGTCCAGCGACACCCCTTCCAGGAAGTCGGGCATGAGGCCGAGGAAGTCGGCATCAGGGCCGAAGGGGCGCGTGTGCATGCGACCCTCGGCGATGAAGCGGTTGTGGAGCACCGCGGCGGCATTCTTGAACTTCTTGTATTCCATGAGGCGCTCGACCAGCATATCGCGGGCCTCGGAAGGCGCGAGCTCCGCCAAGTCGTCGTCAAGCTCGTCGCGCTCGCGCGGGATGAGGCTTTGGGCCTTGATCTCGAGCAGCGTAGAGGCCACCAGCAAAAAGTCGCTCGCCACGTCCAGATCGAGGGTCTCCATGCGCGACACCTCGGCGAGGTACTGGTCGGCGATCTCGGTGATGGAGATGGCGCCGATATCCACCTTCTGGCGGCTCACGAGGTAAAGCAGCAGGTCGAAGGGACCCTCGAAGCTGTCGATGCGGACTTTGTAGGACATGGGCGGCGCCGTCTCTTAGGAGAAAAACGGCGGGAACATGAGATCGAACAGATTGCCGGCCGTGACCCCCAGATACCACGAGAACGGGTTGAAGTTGAACACGTAGGGCAGCACCACGATGGCGATCATGAACACGGGGAAGGCGTACTGCTGGATCTGGTAGTACTTCGGCAGGTACTTCGGCGGCAGCAGGATGGCGAAGATGGAAGAGCCGTCCAAAGGCGGGATGGGCAGCAGGTTGAAGAACATAAGGTACAGGTTGACGAGAGCGAACGTGGGCAGGAACATCACGTAGAAGTAAGCGAACAGCTCGTTGTTGGCGAAGGTGGGGTTGCTGACGAGCCCCGAGCAGCCCCACGCCACTGCAGCGGCCAGCGCGGCCATGGCGAGGTTGGCGGAAGGCCCGGCCAAACCCACAATGACATCGTCGCGGCGCGGATCCTTGAAGTAGCGCGGATTGTAGGGCACGGGCTTCGCGTAGCCGAACACTGGCCAGCCCATGACCATGAGCAGAAGCGGCAGAATGACCGTGCCGAAGGGGTCGATGTGCTTGAGCGGGTTCAGCGAAAGGCGTCCGGAGCGCTTAGCCGTGGGGTCGCCCAGCTTGTAGGCCGCAAAGCCGTGGGCCACCTCATGCAGCACGAGGGCCGGAATGAAGCTCAGCACCGAGCAGATGATGTAGGGAATGCTAATCATAACGCATAAGTGTAGCGCACCGCGCGCCCTCATCATCGCGCCGCCTTCCAAACCCACAGAAACCGCCGATGAACGACAGCGGGCCCCGCGACGGAGGGAGGGAGGCGTCGCGGGGCTCAAAAGAGGAGGGGCGCAGGGATCTTAGGCGGCAGCGGCGGCCGAGGCGCCGGCGATGCGGCCGAACACGATCAGATCGGTGTAGGAGTTGCCGCCCAGGCGGTTGGCCCCCTGCACGCCGCCGGTCACCTCGCCGGCGGCGAACAGGCCGGGGATGACCTCGCCCGCAGCGGTGAGCACCTGCGCCTCGGGGCTGATGCACACGCCGCCCATGGTGTAGTGGATGGTCGGGATGCGCTTGGAGGCGTAGAAGGAGGGATCGGACACCGCATCGCCCAAAAGCTCCTTGCCGGGCGCGATCTGCGTGTCCTTGCCGGCGGCCACGCAGGCGTTGTAGCCCTCGATGGTCTCGGCGAGCGTCGAGGGATCCACGCCGATCTGGGTCGCCAAGTCCTCGATGGTGTCGGCCTTGAAGCTGTGGCCCTTCGCCACCAAGTCGGCGATCTCCTCCAAGCGGTCGTCCTTGATGTTCGTGGAATCCACCAGAAGCCACATCTCGTCGTTCGGCTGCTCCAGGATGGCATCGGCGATGGTGTCGCGGCGCTCGTCCTCGCGGACGAAGCGGACGGCATCGTCGTTGACCATCACGTAGTCCTCCACACCCAGCCAGTTGCCCACGAAGGTGGCCACGCCGCCGTTCTGCGGGTCGCCCAAGGGGTGAATCTGCACGAGCTCCATGTTGCGCAGCCCCGCGCCGGCGGCCTCGGCCAAAGCCAGGCCGTCGCCGGTGGAGGAACACACGTTGGAAGAGGGCATGGATTCAGTCACGCGCTTGTCGTACTGCATGGCCAGCTCGGCATTGCGGGAGTAGCCGCCCGTGGCGAGCACCACGGACTTTCCGCGCACTTCCACGGCCTCGCCGGAGGACGGACGGGTGCCGCGCACGCCTACGACCGCGCCGCCTTCCACGATGAGCTCTTCGATCTTCGCATCGGTGTACAGGGTGAAGTTGCCCGTGGCCTGGGCGGCGTCCATCAGGCAGGAGACGTAGTAGCTGCCGCCCTGCTCGCCCTTGCGCTCGACCTCGACCGCGTGCCCGCGCTGCCACAGACCGCCGATGGCCGTGAAGACCTCCTTCTCGTAGACAAGGCCGTGGTCTTCCATCCAGTGCACGGCGTCCAGCGCGTTGTCGGCGAGGATGCGCACGAGGGCCGGGTCGCCCGCCGAGTCGCCGCCCTCGAAGGTCTGGGTGTAGTAGAAGTCCGGCGAGTCCTCGATGCCCATGGGCTCCTGGCGCTCCGGGTCCGGCGCGTTCAGCGTGCCCTCGCCGGCGTTGGTGTTGCCACCGTAGATGTCCATCTTCTCAAGCATGACGACGGACTTGCCCGCCTCGGCGGCCGTCACGGCGGCGGCCAGGGCCGCGCCGCCGGAGCCGATGACGACCACGTCTGCCTCATCGCTTATGGGCTCAGCAGCGTTCACGGAGGCGTCGCCCTTCATGATGGCGCGCATGTCGGCGCCCGCGGCCTCGGCGCACTCGGCCACGGCCGTGGCGAAGGCCATGGAGGTGAGGGTGGCGCCGGTCACGGTATCGACGGAGAGCTTCTGGGTGTCCAGGTAGTTGTCGGTCAGAAGGCGCACGGCGGCATCGCCGATGTTGCGGCTCTCCATGTGGTCGGCCTCGATGGAGGCGATGCGGTCGGCCTCGAAGGTCACCGACACTTTGATCTCGCCGTTGCGGCCCTGAGCGGTCGCCTCGTAGGTGCCGGGAGTGAAGGCCGGCGCGGCATCGCCCGTGGAGGCCGCCGGGGTCTTCGGCGCGCAACCGGAAAGACCGAGCGCGGCGAGCGCCATGGTGGCGAGGCTGCCGCTGATGAACTGGCGGCGGTTCAGCTGGAACTTCTCCGCGATGTTGCGATGGATACGGGCGAGGGCGCGCTGACGACGCGTGAAGGCCTCGATCTCGTTGGGGTTCTGAATCATAGTGCTCATGGTGTCCTCCTCGGGTCTCCCTATGTCCTTGGGCGGTTGAGCCGTCTGCTCGCCGCCGATGAGGCCATCCTAGGGCCCGGCCCGGCGGGCGGACTAGTACACGAACGGTGTGTTTTCGCGGAGAACCCCTATGACACGAAGGGGGTGATACGGACGTTTCCCCAGGTCATTGAGAATACGGGCAAAACCTGAAAGCGTTGTCGAAGAAAAAGGCCGCACCGTGGCGGCCGGGGGGACGATGCGGGGCGGCATCTCAGTCGCCAAGACCGAGCAAGTCGAGCACCTCTTGCTTGGAGTGAACGCCGAGCTTCTGGTAGATGTGCTTCGAATGGGATCGCACGGTGTTCTCGGAAATGAACAGCGTCTCGGCGATATAAGATTTGGAACGGCCCTTCACGAGCATCTGGAGCACCTCCACCTCGCGCACCGTGAGACCGCCCTCGGCGCCGAGGCGCTCGCAGCCCGCATCCAAACTTTCGAAGACCGCAGGCACCGGAGCGGCGACGTCCAGATCGGCGAAGATGCGCCGCTGCGCGAAGGCGCTGTCGTTCAAGGCCAGCACCACCGTCACCGTGACGACATAGGCCAGCATCGCCACGGCGATCGCGGGAGATTCCAACTGCCCGAGGAGCACGCCCGCCGTCTCGCCCAGGGCCAAGGGTAGCGAGTAGGCGAGCCATCCCGAGGCGAAGATCACGAGGGGCGAGGCCGTGGAATGGTGGGCCACATCGGCGAGCATGGCCCACAGCAGCATGACCACGAGGGTTTGGGCGATACCGGCGCCGAGAAGCAACCAGGGCACGGCCGCGGGGCCGGCCACGGGCAAAAAGAACAGCGCCGCCGCCGTGAACAGCAGCACGGCGCGCCACAGCCCCGAGAAGTTAATGAGCCGCCCGCGCACGAGCACCCACCACAGCATGGCTGCGGCAAGAACGATCTCGACGCCGTGGTGCACAACGGTGAGCGCCACGAAGGGCACGGGGTCGGATTGCACGGGGACACCCTTCACGGCCCCGATGGCAAAGCTGTAGACGGCCACGCCGAAGAGAATCTTCCAGGGAATCGCCGTGGGATTCACCTCGTGGAACATGCGCGGCGCGCGCCCTGCGGGCACGGGGTGGGCATCGGCGCGGCGCGCGAGGGCCACCGAGACGGCCGGAAGCAGCGCCAGCACGATGGCCGCAGCGGGAGCCGGCAGCATATCGAGGGGCACCTTCAACGCGGAACCTACCGCCATGGCGATGAACACGCAGGCGATGACATCTTTGGCTCCCAAGCTGGCGAAGAACGGCGCCCATTGCAGATAGAGCCACGCGACGCCCGCGCCCGCGAGCGCGGCGGCGACCGCATAAAAGATCGAAGCTGAGGGTGATGCTGGGAGCAGCGGCACCACCAAAGCGACGCTGGCAAGCCCCTGCACAACGGCCAAGGGCCACGCGAGGCGCCGGAGACTCGGCACGCACCCCCTCAGCACCAGCATCATAACGACGGCCATCGTCGCCGAAAGGGCCAAATACAAAGGCACGCCCAACGCGACCTCGCCGAGGGCCCCGTCGCTGCGATGGGCGATGCAGTAGATCCATATCTGCGGCGCGCACACCCCGATGTAGGAAATGTCGAAATTGCGCAGCACGGCCGGCCGGCGCTCCTTACCAGCCGCCGCACTGTCCGTCGCGCGGTCCTTCGGCGACCCCTGTTCTCCGATGCCCACATTCCCTCCTTGCGCTACGTCATCTGCGCCATTATACCGACTCGGCTCCCATCTGGGCAAATAGGAGAAAGCGCTAGTCGAGTACCAGCTGCTGGATGTAGACGTCATTGCGCAGGTCCTTGGCATGGGCCGCGTCGATGGCGCCGTCGGCGACCATGGCCTTGATGAGCTGCAGCTCGCGGACGAGGGCCTGGGCCTGCACGTCCTCCACAGCGTCATGGGTCTCGCGCATCTGATGGAACTGGTCGGACAGGCTGGGGGCAGCCGGACTCTCCTCCCCTTCCATGTCGCCTTCGCCCTCATCCCACCGCGCCGCTCTGCGGGCGATGTCGTCCAGCTGATCGTAAAGGCCGCGCACCCGAGCGACTTCCGCACGGGCCCGGGCCGCCGCCGCGGGCGATGCCGCGGGCGCGAGATCTTCCAGCATCTCGGCATAGCGGTGCATGACGACGACCGTGGCCGGCTCATCGACAGCGTCGGCGACAGCGCCCTTCACCGCTCCAGTGAGATGCGCATCGGCCTCGATGGAGGCGATCACGCCCAGGGCGAGGTCGATCTCGGCGTCCACCCGATCGCGGGTGCGCTTCGCCGAACGCTTCGAGGGCGTAAGCGCCGGCACCGCGAAATCAGCCAACACCAACGTCAGCACGATCATGCCCGAGGCGATGGAGACGAGCGTGGCCCGGCCCGCGGCAGAAAGCGCCGCACTCGCCGTCAGCGTCAGCATGAGGGAAAGCGTGATGCCGCCCTTGGCGCCGGCCAGTGCCATGGCGAGCGTGCCGCGCAGAGCCTCGGGCGCAAAGCAGCTGCGGACGCCGTCGCCCCGAGCGGCCGCAGCCCTCACGTCCATGGCGAGCAGCCACAGGAATCGCACTCCTTCCAACACGAGAGTCAGCACCACCACGACGCCCAGCAGCGTCGCCGGATCGCCCAAGCTCCCCTCGGCCGCCGGTTCCAGAAGGCGCGGCAGCTGCATGCCCAGCACGACGAAGATGATCCCGTTCAGCACGAACTCCAAGGTCGTCCACACGCTTTGGGCCTGCAGCTTGGTGCGGGCCGTGGCAGCCGTGTGGCGCTGGGGCAGTAGGGACAGCATAAGCCCCGAGGCCACCACGGCGATGACCGCGCCGATGTGCAACGATTTCGCCGCCAGATAGATGACGAAGGGCAAAAGCAGCTCCAGCATCACGTGGAGCGTGGGGTTGTCGAGTCCCGTGCGGCGCAGCACTTGCAAAAGGCCCCAGGCAAGAAGCCCCATGATAAGACCGCCGAAGAATCCGCCGAACAGATCGAGGGCGAACTCCTCGCCCGCGTGCAAAAGCGAGAACGATCCCGTGGCCAGAATCGTCAGGCAGCATTGGAACACCACGGTGCCCGTCACGTCGTTGAACAGGGCCTCGCCCT
The DNA here is from genome assembly GCF_000478885.1 of Adlercreutzia equolifaciens DSM 19450. Classification (NCBI taxonomy): domain Bacteria; kingdom Bacillati; phylum Actinomycetota; class Coriobacteriia; order Eggerthellales; family Eggerthellaceae; genus Adlercreutzia; species Adlercreutzia equolifaciens. The sequence continues at coordinate 1,057,950 of NC_022567.1, read as the reverse complement.
TGAGCAGCGCCTCGTGACGGCGGCCGAACCGGCGGTCGTGGGTCAGCGCCGTGACGGCCACGGCATCGGTAGATCCCATGGCGCCGCCGAGCGCGCAGGCAGCCGCCAGGGGCACGGCGGGCAAAAGCGCGTGCAACGTCGCCCCGCAGGCAGCAACGATGGCGAAGACGAGCCCCACGGAAAGCAACGCGATGCCCCAGCGGTTTTTCCACAGGGCTCCGGAGTCCACGTGGCGCGACTCGTTGAAGTGCAGAGGCGCGATGAACAGGATGAGCAGCAACTCCGGATCGATGCCCCATTCCAACGGCGTGGGCACCGCCAGCGCGAGCACCGCGCCGAGGGCGATCTGCACGAGCGGCAGCGACAACGGCGGCAGGAACTTGTCCAGAATGCTGGAGGCGATGACCGCCGTCAGCAGGAACAGAATCAGCTCGAAGGTCTCCATCTACACCAACCCCGGAAAGCCTTGCTGGGCCAGAGCCTCGTAGGCAGCTATGGCGACGGCATTGGAAAGGTTGAGGGAACGGGCGCCCTCGCGCATGGGGATGCGCCGGCAACGGTCGGCGCGGGCATCGATGATTGCCTGATCGAGCCCGCGGCTCTCGCGCCCGAACAGCAGAAACGCGTCCGGTCCGTAGACGGCATCGCGATAGCCGCACGCCGCCTGTCCCGTGAAAAGGTGCAGCTCATCATCGCCGTGAGCCGCGAAGAACGCCTCGACGCACGGCCACCGCACAACCTCGACATCGTCCCAATAGTCGCATCCGGCCCGCTTCAAGTTCTTCTCCGTCAGCCGAAACCCCATCGGCTCCACCAAATGCAGCCGCGCCCCCACGCACGCGCATGTCCGCGCAATATTCCCCGTATTCTGGGGAATCTCCGGTTCCACAAGAACAATGTTCAACATTGCAACCCTTTCATAGTTGGTAGAGCAGGTTCGAGATGCGGGGTGCCGTTCACCAAGTGAGTTCCGCAGCGAACGGAAATGCCCAGTGGGCATTTCCGCCGAGCGAGGACTGTCTGAGCGACTGAACGGTACCGCGCAGCTCGAACCGGAGGGATCCCCTAAGCCCGCTCCTGTTGGCGGGCCATTTCGGCTTCCAGCTCCTCGGTGAGGGTGAACCACTCCTCCTCGGCGGCGGCCAGACGCTGCTTCAGTTTGGCGTGCTCGGCGATGGCATCGGAGGAGGCGTCCTCGTTCACGTAGAAGTCGGGGTCGGCCATCATGGCCAGCAGCTCCTCCATGCGGGCGTTGTCTCGCTCCATCTGCTCGTCCAGCTGGGCGATGCGCTTGCGGTGGTTCTTCAGGGCCGCGTAGGCGCGGTTGCGGGCTTCGGCCTCGCGGCGCTTCTGCTCCTTGGTCTTGGGGGCGCTCCCCTTGGGCGCGGTGAGCTGCACATCACCGCCCTTGGGCGCCGGCGTGACCCCGGAGCCCTTGACAGCTGCGGAGGGCTGACCGAGGTCAGCCCCTACGGAACCATCCCGAGCAGCCGTCGAGCTCGAGCCTTGGCGGTCGCGGCGGCGGTTCACGGTGATCTTCGTGGGGGACGCCGCTCCGGCGCGGCGCTTCTCGGGGGCCGCAGCGCTCCCCTTCCCGTGGATGCCCGCATCGGAGAGCGCCTCGTCCACCACCGAGCGGTCGGCGTCCACGTCGCCATCGAGCTGGCCCGACTTGTACAGGTAGTAGTCGTAGTCGCCCTCGTAGTTGGTGATCTGACCGTCCTTCACCTCCACGATGCGGTTGGCCACCCCGCGGATGAGATGGCGGTCGTGGGTGATGAACAGGATGGTGCCGTCGAAGTGCTGCAGGGCCTGCTCCAGCACGTCGGCACTGGAGATGTCCAAGTGGTTGGTGGGCTCGTCCAAACACAGCAGGGGCTTGGGGGCCACGAGCATCTTCGCCAGGGCGAGCCGCCCCTTCTCGCCGCCGGAGAGCACCGACACCTTCTTGTCCACGGCGTCCCCCGTGAACAAAAACGCGCCCAGCAGGCTGCGCACCTGGGAGATGGACCAGCCGGGGGCCGCGTGATCCAGCTCCTCGAAGACGGTGTTGCCCGCGTGCAGCTCTTCCAGCTGGTGCTGGGCGTAGTAGGTGAGATCGACGTTCACGCCGTAGTCGATGGTGCCGGCGTCGGGCTTTTCCACCCCGGCGATCATCTTCAAGAGCGTGGATTTGCCCGCGCCGTTGGGGCCCACGAGCGCCACCTTGTCGCCGCGGTACATCGTGAAGTCGATGCCGTCGTACACCGTGTGGTCGCCGTAGCGCTTCACGAGGCCGCGCGCCCGCACCACCTCATCTCCCGTGCGCGGCGGCTGCACGAAGTTGAAGTGCACCGTCTTCTTCTCCTCGGGGATGACCGGCAGCGTCTCCTTTATCTTCTCGATGCGCCGCTCGCGCTCCTGGGCCTGCTTGGCCTTGGTGGCCTTGTAGCGGAAGCGGTCGACGAAGGCTTGCAGGTGCGCGATCTCCTCCAACGATTTCGCACGCTCTGCCTTGATGCGCTCCAAGCGCTCCTCGCGTGCCACCAGGTACTTCGAGTAGTTGCCCTTGTACAGATTCACTTCCCCGTTGTCGATTTCCGCCACGCGGTCGACCATGTTGTCCATGAAGGCGCGGTCGTGGGAGACGACGATGACCGTGCCGGCATACCCGCGCAGAAAGCCCTCGAGCCACTTCACCGATTCCAAGTCCAGGTGGTTCGTCGGCTCGTCGAGCAAGAGCACCTCGGGATTGCGGATGAGCAGTTTCGCGAGCGCGATGCGCATCTGCCAACCGCCGGAAAACTCGGTGGTGGAGCGGGTCATGTCGCGCTCGGTGAAGCCGAGGCCGAACAGCACGCTTCGCACCTTCGACTCCAACGAGTAGCCGCCGAGCATCTCGTAGGCATCCCGCGCCCGGCCCACGGCCGCCAGCTGCGCTTCGGTGGGGTTCGCGCCCAGCTCCGCTTCCAGCTTGTGCAGGCGCTGCTCGGCTTCGAGCACCTCGGTTTGCGACGAGATGACCTCTTCGAAGACGGGGAGGTCGCCCATCTCGATGGCCTCCTGCTCCAGATAGCCCACGCGCGCGCCCTTGGCGAAGAGCACGCGGCCCTCGTCCGGATCGTCCTCGCCGGAGATGATGTTGAGCAGTGTCGTCTTGCCCGCGCCGTTAGGGCCCACAAGCGCCAGCCGGTCGTACTCTTCCAAGCGGAACGTCACGTCGTGGAACAGCGTGCGACCGCCGTAGGATTTCGAAAGATGTTCAGTTTGCAGGATCATAAGCGCTTCCCGAAGTTTGTCGTCTCGGGACGGCCCGAAGCCGCCCCGCATTCCATCAAGGAGCGACGCCTAAGCCGCCCCGCTTTTGCCAACTGCATAGTGTAACGCATCCGAGAAACGATGCGCCCCGCTATGCCTTCCGGTACTTCTGAAAACGGCTGTTGGGCTTATCGGGAACCGTCCGCACCCCCTCATGCCTCAACCAATTCGAAGGCCTTCCGGTAGACGGGCTCCGCCTCCCAGCCCTTCGCCTCCACTTCTTCCAGGGTGAGCCATTCGAAGGACTCGTGCTCGTGGCTCAGGCGCACGTCGCCGGAGCGCCAGCGGCAAACGAAGTCGACGCCGAGAATCCGTCGCCCCGGGGCGCGCAACGTCCAGGCGTCGAAGGGCTCGCCGACCTCGATCTCCAGACCGGTCTCCTCGCGCACCTCGCGCACCAGCGCCTCCTGCCAGCTCTCGCCCGCTTCCACACATCCCCCCGGAAGATCCTCCTCGAGATCGGGCGCGATGCTGAGACGGCGCGCCGCATCGGGCTTGAACAGGAACAGCATGCGGCCGTCCTTGAAGATGCAGCCTTTTACCGCAACGCGCTCCCTCGGCTTCGACGCCGCGGCTTGATCGAACCCATCAGTATCATATTGCGCGTGCCCCACGGCCGCCTCCTCGAGTAGGTTATTCCAAACACCCCCGTACCATAGCAGAGAGCCCCGCGATTCCTGCGCACGACCTCCTTCAGTTCACGAAGTGCTGCTTTTCTGCATGAGATCTCGAGTTATAAGCGCCTAGAAGAGACAGAATTAACGAATCGCGATATCCCCAGCATCTAATGAGGCAGTTTTCGAGAGAACGCCTTCGGAACCGGAACGGCGGCGCCCAAGCACGCAGCAGCAAGGACGAAGACGACGGCTTTCGCGGGAAAGCACAGGATGAGCAACAAGGCCACCATCAGCGGCTGGCGCATAGCGGCGCCCAAGAGGGCCGCCGTGCTGACGGAAAGCGCGAAGACCGGGTCGATGCCAAAGAGCCCGGCGGCGGCATAGCCGATGGCGATCCCCGAGAAGATGAGCGGGAAGAAGTGGCCGCCGCGCCAACCGAGTCCGAGGCACACCTGGCTGGCCAGCACCTTGAGAAACCCCGTCGCGAGCAACGCCCCGGCACCGAGGGCCGTCCACTGCTGCGCCAGCATCTCGGTCTGGGCCTCGCCGGCGAACAGGGTAAAGGGGAGAAAGATCCCAAGAACTCCCAGTATCGCACCGGCAACGACCGCCTTCACTACGACGCGATCGCCGAGCCGCGCGGACAGCTTGCCCACGGCCCAGCCGAAGCCATGGAATAGCCAGCCGGCGCAGGCGCCAAGCGCAATGACGGGAAGCGCCCAGGCGAGCTCGGATGTCCCCACGGCCATGTCGGAGAAGCGCGGCAGCCCCGAACCGCCGCCAGCCACCTCGTTGAGCAGCATGAACGCCCCCAGCGCCCCGGCCACGGAGAGCAGGTACACCGCCGTTTTGACCGGTTTGGAAACCTGGGGCGCGGAAACCACCGTCGCGGTGAACGAGTCGATCCGGCGCCGACGCCCGTCGGCATCGTCCGCATAGCCGAACAGCGGCGCCGCCAGACCGAACAGCGGGGCCGAGAAGATCGCCGACAAAATGGCCGCCGTGCCCGCGTTCGCCAGCTCGCGCATCTCGGCGCCTACGAACTTGAGTCGATCCCCCACCCAGCTGCAAAGCCCCGCCACCACGCCGGTGAGACCAGCCTCAGGCCCGATACTGCCGCCGAATAGAAGCGGCAGGAGCGCGCCGAAGAACATAGCTCCCAAGTGCCGGTAATCGTAGCGCCCGGTTTTCTTCACCTCGGCGAGCACCGCGTTCATATCATCGGGGTACGGCCCCACGTTCTTTTGAAACAATCCGATGGCAACGCCACCGGCAACGCAGAAGGCAAGCGGGTATACGACAGCGGGCATCCCTATCGCCGCCAGCCACGCCGGCGCCTTCACCCACAAAAGATCGAGGCCCGCGTTCATGAGAAAGAAGAACGCCCAGCAAAACGCCCCGGCGCAAGCCCCGAGCACCACGGTCACCACAGCAAATGCAATCCGCTTCACGACGGCTTCCTTCCCCGGGCGAAAAGCTCTTCGAATACGAAAAGGCCCCTCCGAGGAGGGGCCTGCTGTTTATGGTGGTCGCTACAGGATTTGAACCTGTGACCCCCGCCGTGTGAAGGCGATGCTCTCCCGCTGAGCCAAGCGACCGAAAGGTTTTCGCAACTCACTTGGTGACTTGCGACGGCTGTATATACTACACGGATTCCGCGACGCGCGCAAGGGGGAATCTTGTATACTATCCCAACATATTCACAATTCCACCGTTTGGCGGCTCTTCCCGCGCTTTCAGTGCCGAAGCCGCCACCCCGAAACGGCGCACGAGAAAGAGAGGATCCGCCCCCATGGCAAGCGATTTGACGAGCGACACCTTCCTCGCCTCCAAGAAGATCAGCGACGAGATCAAGGCCGATCTGGCCGTGCACCCAGAGAAATACACCATGCTCACGGGCGACCGCCCCACGGGGCGTCTGCACATGGGCCACTACTTCGGCACCATCCGCGAGCGCGTCGCTTTGCAGAACGCCGGCGTTACCACCCGCATCATCATCGCCGACTACCAGGTCATCACCGACCGCGACACCACGGCAAATATCGCCGACAACGTGCACAACATGGTCATCGATTATCTGGCCTGCGGCATCGATCCGGAGAAGACCATCATCTTCACGCACTCCGCCGTGCCGGCCTTAAACCAGCTCATGCTCCCCTTCCTGTCGCTCGTCACCGAATCCGAGCTCATGCGCAACCCCACGGTGAAGGCCGAGCAGGAGGCCTCGGGCCACGCGCTCACGGGGCTGCTCCTCAGCTACCCGGTGCACCAGGCCTGCGACATCCTCTTCTGCAAGGGCAACGTCGTGCCCGTCGGCAAAGACCAACTGCCCCACATCGAGCAGACCCGCCAGATCGCCCGCCGCTTCAACGAGCGCTACGGACATGTGTTCCCGGAGCCCCACGGGCTTCTCACCGACGCCGTGGAAATCCCCGGCCTCGACGGCCGCAAGATGTCGAAGAGCTACGGCAACGCCATCGCCCTTTCGGCCACGGAAGAGGAGACCGCCAAGCTCATCAAGAAGTCGCAGACCGACTCCGAGCGCATGATCACCTTCGATAAGGAGAACCGTCCCGGCGTGTCGGCCCTGCTGACCACGGCGGCGCTGACCACCGGCCGCACCGAGCAGGACATCGCGGCGGAAATCGGCAATGACGGCGCCGGCGCCCTCAAGCGCTACGTGACCGAGTCGGTGAACGCGTACCTGGCCCCCATCCGCGAGCGTCGCCGCGAGCTGGAAGGCCAGCCGGAGATGGTGCGCGAGATTCTGCACGAGGGCAACCGCCGTGCCAACGAGATCGCCAACACCACCTTGGACGAGGTGCGCGAGGCCATGGGCATGGTGTACTAGCCGCCGCGGGAAAGCTTATCGATACCGCGCGACCACGGCGCCCCCTTAGCGGAGGGGGCGCCGTTTTTCTATACGGAGTCCTCCAGATCCATCTGCATGAGCTGGACGCTCTCGCGCATGCGCTGGGCATGGGCGCGGGAGAGCCGATCGTCCTCGTAGGCGCTCTGGATCTGCTCCAGCTCGAAGGTGTAGGCCTTGCGCTTGATGTCCTCGGTGCGATCGCCGGCCTTGATGACGGAGGTCACCGTGGGCCGTGCGTCGTGCAGCGCCGCCACCGAGCGCTGGTACTCCACGAGCACCGCCGCCGCGTCCTCGGTGGGCACCTGGCTTGAGGCGACGGCCGCTTCCAAATGCTCCACGGCATAGGTGCGCGTGGCCGTCTGCAGCCAGCGCATCTCCTCGGTCTGCTCGGCCAGCTCCGTGTTGCCCGGCAGCTCGCGCAGCACCGCGCGCACGCCGCGGTGCCACAGCGCCCGGAAGCGGCCGTTCCAACGCTTCAACGTGCCGTGCCCCTTGCCGTGCTGCAGAAGCTGCATGGCCTGCTCGAGGCGCCCCATGTAGCGGTAGGCCACCACGCCGGAGACGACGCCGCGCTCCATCAGCTCCATGGCGCGCTCGTACTCCCACATCAGGGCCTGGACGCGCAGCTCCACGTTCATTTCGCTCTCGATGCCATTGTTGGCCTTGATGCGCGCGAGGCGGTCGTTGTAGGAGCGAATGACCGCCCGGGTCTCCGCGCGGTTCTCCCGGGTCTGCTGGGCCGCGAGCATCTCGATGACCTCGCGCATGATGTCCATAGTGGTGGCGGCGTCCTGGTCGATGCGGCGCAGCTCCTCCTCCCCCTTGTCGCGGGCCGGCGCCAGAAGCGGCACGACGAAGGTGGCCAGAAGCAGCGTGCACACGATGACGCCGCAGGCGAGGAAGATCAGCAGCTCGCGCTGGGGAAAGGGCACGTTGGGCGGCCCGTAAACGGCATAGGTGGGAATGGAGAACATAATGGAGAGCGTGATGGTGCCCTTGGCCCCGCAAAACGTCGTGATGAGCGCGCTGCGCAGATCGCCCTTATTGAACCGGCGCTTCTCGGAGCGAACCACGTGGAAAAGATCCATGGCGAGCACCCACAGAAATCGCGTGGCCAGAAGCACGAAAGTGAGCCCGAAGACGAGCAGGATGAGCGTGGAGTTCGTGATGCGCACGTTCTCCCACGTATCCTGCATGGCCAAGGGAAGCTGGGTTCCCAGAAGCACGAACACGATGCCGTTCAGGGCATAGGTAAGCACGTGCCACACGCTGCCCGAGACGATGTTCATGCGCGAGACCGAAGGGCCGATGACCCCCTTGGGGGACGTGACGTTGATGAGCCCGGCCACCACCACGGCGATGACGCCGGAGACGTGGCACACGTTGGCCACCAGGTAGATGAGGAAGGGAATGAGCACTTCGAAGAGCACGTGGAAGTTCGTGTTCTCCACGCCGATGGAGCGGGCGCGCTTGACGACCCAATTGCCGAGCAGCCCCAGGAGAATGCCGAGCAGCAGGCCGCCGACGAATTCCACGAGGAAGTCGACCCCGGCGTCAACCAGGGAGAACGACCCGGTGACCACGGCGGCAATGGCGAATTGGAAGGACACGATACCCGAGGCGTCGTTCAAGAGCAGCTCGCCCTTCAACATGGAGGCCTGGCGCTTCGGGATGTCCACCTGCTTCGAAAGCGACGAGACCGCCACGGCGTCGGTGGGGCCCAAGGCCGCGCCCAGGGCGAAGGCCGCCGCCAGCGGAATGGAGGGCACGAACGCGTTCAGCAGGAAGCCGATGACGAGCGTCGTGGCCACCACCAGGCCTATGGCCAGGGAGAGCACGGGCTTGCGCTCGCGCCAGAGCGCCTGCTTGTCGGCGTGCTTCGCCTCGTCGTAGAGCAAAGGCGCGATGAACATGACGAGGAACAGCTCCGGGTCGAGCGTCACCTCCACCTCGCCGCCGGCCACAACGGCAATGAGGAGCCCAATGACGATCTGGATGAGCGGAAGCGAGACGCGCGGGATAATCTGGTCGATGAGCGAGGACGCCAAGACGGCGACGAGCAGGAGCAGACCGAGGGTCAGCGCTTCCACAAATGCATCTCCTTTTGGGTGTCGGCAATGGGCGAATAAGATATTTTAGAGCATGGCGGGCTATTGGGAAAGGCGCACGCGGAAGTTGCGGCCGCTCTTCTCCAGCTCGTAATCTCCCACCGAGGCCATGTACTGGCGCATCTGGGAATAGCCGAGGTCGCGCACCTTGAAGTCCTTGAACTTGGCACGCAGGGCGTCGGTGATGGTGGAGAGCATGATGCCCTCGGTGCCAGCGCCGGCCACCAGCTCGCGGATGTAGCCGGCCGGGGTGTCGCCCGCGGGCTTCTTCTTGCGAGCCGGCGCCTTCTGGGGGATCTCCTTCTTGACCGTGTTCTTCTTCGCGGCAGTCTTCTTGGCGGCCGGGTTCTCCTCCGCCTTCGACTTGGCCGCCTGGCGGCGCCGCGTCGGCTTTTCCGTCTCCGCGGGCTCCTCGGCCTCCGTCGGTTCCTTCGTCTCGCGCGCCTTCGCCTCTTCGGTGGCATCGGCTTTCTTCGTCTGGCGGGTCTTGCGCTCGGCGCGGGCGCGGCGGCCGGGCCGCACGTCCTTCTGAGCCTCCTCGGACTCGGGCAACACCTCCGGCGCTGCCTCCACGACCACTTCGACGGCCTCGGACGCCGGCACCTCCACCGCCACCTCGGGTGAGACATCCGACTGCTCCGCTTCGCCCTCGGGCAACGCCGCAGCAGCCTGGCGGCCCTCCGACAAACGCCCCACGGCCTTCGTCGCAACCCGGCGCGTGCCGCGATGGCTGCGCGAGCGGCGATTCGGCTTCTCGGGCTTCTCCATCTCGGGCTTCTCGGCCTCGGCCGAGGACGCCTCAGTCGCGGCCGCCTCTCCATCGAGCTCAGAGGCGACGTCGGCAGCCTCTTCTGCCTTAGCGGCCTTAGCGGCCTTCGCGGCCTTCTCGGGCTTCCCCGCACGCTCGGGCTTCTCCGCCTTCTCGGGGCGCTCCTCGCCCTCGGCGAGTTCCACGGTGACCGAACTGTGGTCTTTGGTGATGCGCACCCGCGTGAACTCCTCGAGCAGCTTCGAGAGCAGGTTCGTGCCGTAGCTGCGCACGTCGAAATCGGGGTAGCGCTTCTGCAGGCGGCTGCCGATCTCGCCCAAGCCGGTGGCCTTGCCGTTGTTCTGGTTGTCGGTGATGATGTCCACCACGGCCTGCTCCACGGAGTCCTTCGGCACCGCGTTGCTGCCGCCGCCCTTCTCGTTGCGCTTGTTCTGCACGAGCAGCTCGAGCGTGGTGAACACGTCGCAGGCGCGCCGGAAGGGCGTGGGGGTCTTCTTCTCCCCCATGCCGATGACCATGCGCCCGCTCTCGCGCAGACGGCTGGCCAGGCGCGTGAAGTCCGAGTCGCTGGACACGAGGCAGAAGCCATCGACGTTGTCGGTGTAGAGGATGTCCATGGCGTCGATGATCATGGCGGAATCCGTGGCGTTCTTGCCCTGGGTGTAGCCGAACTGCTGGATGGGCGTGATGGAGTTCTCCAGCAGCGCGTCCTTCCATTTCGCGTGCAGGGTGAGCGTCCAGTCGCCGTAGATGCGCTTGATAGTGACGGTGCCATACTTCGACAGCTCGTTCAAGATCGGCTTCAAGTAGCGCGCCGACACGTTGTCCGCGTCGATGAGCAGCGCGAAGCGGCGGTCGGACGACTCGGTGGTTGTCTTTGATTCCATGGGAGGTAAATTCCTTGCTTGAGATAAGGGGCCTTTGTCACTCAGTATGGCACACTTCGGCCTAAAATGCTGCACCTATCTTGGACTCAGGTCAAGCCGTAACGTTGAGAAGCACCTTTCCTCCCGAGAATACAGGAAGTCGGGGGATAGGGGCAGCCGAGGCAACAAAAAAGCCAGCGACAATAAGCCGCTGGCCTAGCATTTCGGTGGTGCACCATGAAGGACTCGAACCTTCGACCTTGGGATTAAGAGTCCCCTGCTCTACCAACTAAGCTAATGGTGCACTTGGTTCCTGCGCAAAGCGCTTGAATATTCTAGGCGAAGCTTTTCAGAATTGCAAGCCCTAAATTTTCAAGCGCGCTGGGGTGGATGATGGGACTCGAACCCACGATCTCCAGAGCCACAATCTGGCGCCTTAGCCAACTAGGCCACACCCACCATTTCGCGCAAGGCAGAATTATAGGCAACAGAGAGCCTGGGTGCAAGAGTTATTTTTCCCATGCCGCTCCCCGCGCCATGGGCGCCGCTCCCGTCGCCGCTGCCGGCACCACTCCCGTCGCCCGTTGATTCGTCTCGCCACCGTCCGACCGTTTCCGAGCACCCCGGCGCCGACGAGCACGCCGCGGTGCGCTTTAGCAGGCCGCCAAGTCCTTCACCACTTCCCCGCCGAGAATGAGGCCGGCTACGGAGGGGACGAAGGCAACCGAGCCGGGTGCCGGACGCGTACCGTCCTTCACAGCCATGTCGTCATCCGCGGGAACGAGCGGCGACTCAGTGGAGTAGACCACCTTCAACGACGGAATGCCTCGCCGCCGCAGCTCGCGACGCATGACGCGGGCAAGCGGATCGACCGAGGTCTCGTAGATGTCCGCCACCCGAAACGCCGTCGGATCGAGTTTGTTGCCCGCGCCCATGGACGACACAATGGGCACACCTGCCGCAAAGGCGGCTTCCACCAGGGCGATCTTCGCGCTCACCGTGTCCACCGCGTCAATCACATAATCGAAGGCCGCGAAATCGAACTGGTCAGCCGTCTCGGGAAGGAAGAAGCACTGGCGAGGACGCACGATGCACGACGGATTGATAGAGGCCACGCGCTCGGCCGCCACCTGCGTCTTCGGACGCCCGATAGCGCCCATCGTGGCGATAATCTGCCGGTTGAGGTTCGTGGGATCCACCGTGTCGGAGTCGACGAGATCGAGCGCCCCCACCCCGCTGCGAGCCAGCGCCTCCACCGCATAGCCGCCCACTCCGCCAATACCGAACACGGCCACCCGAGCCGCCGCCAAGCGGTCGAGCCCGTCTTGCCCCAGCAGCAACCGCGTCCGCGCGAAGAGGTCATCCACGAGCACACCCCCATCTTCCCTGAAGAGCGTCGAGTGTCGAACATGGGCGCTCTTGCAATAAGTTTCGCAAAAATGGTCACAAAATCGACTTTTGAACTCTTCGTGAACCGCAAACCCGTCATTTTCAGCAGTGAAACGCGGAAAAGAGGCGTTAAACTAACAAAATAGGGTTCAGAATCGAAGATATAGAGTTCAAAACTCGATTTTGTGACCATATTATCGCAGTTTTTTTGTCGGGAAGGCGCTTGCGGCCCCGATTAGGAGAAGACGATGTCCCAACAATCCTCGCAGCACAAAAATTTGACCCCTGCCATCGGTATCGCTCTAGCATTCTTGCTCTCGATGAGCTCTTTGGCCGGATGCAGTGCCTCGATGGCAGCTGATGAGGCGCCGACCGATAAGTCGACCCCTGAGCTCGCGAGCACAGGGGCGCCCGACGACTCACAAGAGCCGCAGGCCACTCCCCCAGAGGACGCAAACCAGCAGAATGCTGAAGCTGCTAGCGAAAACCGATCCGTAACCGACGATGGCGCCCTCTCCTACCGCGACATCCCCGCCTTCGATGGCAATCCCTACGTCTACGTGAACGACGGCGAGCCGGTGTTCACCGACGAGCAGCGCGCGGCCGAGCCCGGGTATGAGCGTTACGGCGAGCTGGACGAGTTAGGCCGCTGCGCCGCCGCCTTCGCCGTCGTGGGCCCCGAGACTCAGCCCACGGAGAAGCGCGGCTCCATCGGCGAGGTGCGCCCCTCCGGCTGGCAGATGGCCAAGTACGATTTCGTGGAGGGCAAGTACCTGTTCAATCGCTGCCATCTTCTGGGCTACCAGCTCACGGGCGAGAACGCCAATACGCAAAACCTCATCACCGGCACGCGCTATTTGAACGTCCAGGGCATGCTGCCCTTCGAGAACGCCGTGGCCGACTATGTGGATGCCACGGGCAACCACGTGCTCATGACCGTGGCGCCCGTCTTCGAGGGAAGCGAGCTGGTGGCCCGCGGCGTGCACATGATGGCTGAGTCCGTGGAAGACGGCGGCGAGGGCGTGGCCTTCAACGTCTTCTGCTACAACGTGCAGCCGGGAGTGGTCATCGACTACGGCACGGGCGCATCGATGCTCGAGGAGGATGCCACTCCCCTCCCCGACGTGTCGGGAGCCGAAAGCGCACCCGATGCCGCAAGCGAAGGCGCAGGTGCCAGGGAGGCGTCCGAGAAGGGCGCGACGGGCTCCGACGAGGGCAAGGGCGTCGCCGAGTACGTGCTGAACACGAACTCGAAGAAGTTTCATGTGCCGAGCTGCTCGTCGGTCGGCCAGATGAGCCCCAAGAACCGCGAGGACGTCGAGGACACCCGCGAGAACCTCATCGCCAACGGCTACGACCCCTGCAAGCGCTGCAACCCGTAGGACTTCGATGGAGTCTCCAAATGTGTGCTAGAATAGCCAACGCACTTACGGGGCTGTAGCTCAACGGTGGAGCAGGGGACTCATAATCCCTTGGTTCTCGGTTCGAATCCGGGCGGCCCTACCAAAAACAGACATGCGCCTGTCGGATATTTCCGGCGGGCGCATTTGCTATACGACGCTATCTTTCAAACGCGGCGAGCTTTTGTGCGATTAGCCTGGGAAGCTCTTCCGCGCATTCGGCGATGGCGTCTGCGCCTTCGCACTCCCCTGGCTCGCCAAATCCGTAGGCGCAGGCCACGAAGGGAATGTCGTTGCGCAGGGCCACCTCGCGATCGTGGAATCGGTCCCCTACCATAATATGGGGCAACGGATAGAAAGAAGCCACCTCGCGGTAGATCTGCCATTTGGGAATCCAGTCGAAGTCTTGGGCACAGTGAAGCCCTTCAATCCATCGGCCAAGGCCGAACTCCCGCATGTGATCCTCGCCGTAGGAGCGCCAGCAGTTCGACAGCAGCACCATGGTCGCCCCTCGGGAAGCTACCTCATCGAGGGCCTCCTCGACACCGGGGAACAGCCGGGCCCGGCCTTCCTTTCGCAAACGCTCCATCTCGTCTCGCACCCGCAGCGAGGCCTCGCGCCACACGGGCTCGGGAAGATGCGGGGCGAAGGTGGTCCACATCTCCTCGGTCGTCCAGCCGAGCCAACATGCAATGTCGGCGTCAGCGTAGGTGCGCCGCTCGAGCCAGCCCTCCTTCGAAAGCCATGCGCAGGCCGCGCGAAAAGCCGGTCCGTAGAGCGCCATCGTATCGTGCAGCGTGCCATCGTAGTCGAAGAACACCGTGCCTCGTCGATCGCCCATTCGCCTCTCCTTTCCCAGGGCGCGCGTCAGCTAGCCCTCGATCTCGCGCAGCAGGTTCACCATCTCGATGGCCGACGTGGCGCAATCGAAGCCCTTGTTTCCCGCCTTGGTGCCCGCCCTCTCGATGGCCTGCTCGATGGTGTCCGTGGTGACGACGCCGAACATCACCGGCACATCCGATGCCAGCGCCACCTGCGCGATGCCCTTGGCAACCTCGTTGCAAACCAAATCGTAGTGGGACGTAGCGCCGCGAATGACCGCTCCCAGGCAGATCACGGCATCGTAGTGCCCGCTTCGGGCCATGCGCTGCGCCACAAGCGGTTCCTCGAAGGCACCGGGCACCCAAGCTATGTCCACATCCTCCTCGCGAACATTATGGCGCAGAAGCCCGTCCATGGCCCCGGCGATCAGCTTGCTCGTTATGAACTCATTGAAGCGGGAGGCCACAATGCCCACCTTGACGTTCTCGGATACCAGTTTTCCCTCAAATACGGTCATGATCTTGCCTTTCTCTCAATTCCTTTCGAGTTTCCAAATTTTCGAATTTTCCGTCTGTTACGCCACCTGGGGCTGCGGCTCCTCCGCCTTGAGCATATGGCCCATCTTCTCCCGCTTGGTCTTCAGGTAGAAGCCGTCGTGGGCTGTAGGTGCAATCTGGATCGGCACCCGCTCAGCAATGACCAGGCCGAAATCCTCCAATTGATACACCTTGTCGGGGTTGTTCGTGAGCAGGCGCATGGTCTTCACTCCGAGGCTCTGCAGAATTTGGGCCCCGATATAGTATTCCCGCAGATCGCCGGCAAACCCCAGCGCCTCGTTTGCCTGCAGCGTGTCGAGGCCCTGCTCCTGCAGCTCGTAGGCGCGCATCTTGTTCACGAGCCCGATGCCGCGGCCCTCCTGGCGCATGTACAGCACCACACCGCGGCCGGCCGCTTCCACCTGGGCCATGGCCGCCGCAAATTGCGCGCCGCAGTCGCAGCGCTGCGAGCCGAACACGTCTCCGGTCAGGCATTCGGAATGCACGCGCACCAGCACGTCCTCGCCGTTGCCGATCGCTCCCTTAACGAGGGCGATATGGTGCTCGCCGTTCAAGCGGTTGACGAAGGTCTTGGCGCGGAACTCGCCGTATTCCGTGGGCATGAACACGTCGGCCACCTGTTCCACGTGCACTTCGTGCTTCTTGCGATAGTCCTGCAGCGCCTTGATGGACACGAACGTCAGGCCATGCCGCCTTGCCAGCTCGATCAGCTGCGGCGTGCGCATCATCGTGCCGTCATCGGCCATGATCTCGCAGCACAGCCCGCACGGCTCAAGGCCGGCCAGCCGGCACAGGTCCACCGTTGCCTCAGTGTGCCCATTGCGCTCCAGCACGCCGAGGGGCTTCGCCATAAGGGGAAACATGTGGCCCGGCCGGCGAAAGTCGCTGGGCGACGAGGTGGGATCCACCACTTTGCGCGCCGTAAGGCCGCGCTCGGCCGCCGAGATGCCCGTTGTCGTGTCCGCATGATCCACCGACACGGTGAATGCCGTCTCGTGGTTGTCGGTGTTGTCGGTGACCATCTGGGGGAAGCGCAGGCGGCGGCACAGCTCTGCGCTCATAGGCATGCAGATGAGCCCCTTTCCCACGCTCGCCATGAAGTTCACGTTCTCCGTCGTCGCGAATTGCGCGGCGCAGATGAGATCGCCCTCGTTCTCGCGATCGGGGTCGTCGGTCACCAGGATGACCTTTCCCGCGCGCAGGTCCCCCAAGGCCTGTTCAATGGTGTCGAATTGGAAGTCGTTCATGATGCTTCTCTTTCTCTGATAGCCTTGCCGTGCAGATGCGAGCCTAAAACCCATGGGCCGCAAGAAAATCCCGCGTGAGACCCGGTGACGACGGACTCGCCTTCGGACTGCCGCCACCCTTTCCCCAAAGCTCGTCCTTCCCGGGCGATGCGCGCGGCAGCAGACGCTCCACGTACTTGCCGATGACATCGTTCTCCATGTTGACCTTATCGCCGACGCCCTTGGAGGCGAGGGTTGTCTGCTCCCGCGTGTGCGGAATGACCGATACCGTGAAAGAAGCGTCCGAGACGCTTGCCACCGTCAGGCTGATGCCGTCGAGGGCAACCGAGCCCTTCTCGACGACCAGGCGCAGGAGGGAGGGCGCCGCCTCTATCTCGTACCACACGGCGTTCGCCTCCTGGCGCACCGAGGCAATCGTGCCCATACCGTCGATATGGCCCGATACGATATGGCCCCCGAAGCGCCCGTCGGCCACCAGAGCGCGCTCCAGATTGACGGGGCTCCCCGCGCGGAGCATTCCCAGATTCGATCGCCGCAGGGTCTCGGGCATGACATCTGCCGTGAAAGAGCCGCCGTCGAAGTCCGTCACCGTCAGACACACACCATTGACTGCGATAGAGTCGCCCAGTCGCACATCGCCCAAAACCCGCTTGGCGGCAATGCGTAGCACGCCGTCTTTGGAGCCGCCGCGCAGGAAACGCACGCGTCCCACTTCCTCTACGATACCGGTGAACATGGCTGAAGCCTCCCTTCCAGCAGCACGTCGCCTCCCATCATCTGCAGGGACACCTCGGAAAGGACGGGCGCATCCGCCGGATCCCCCACCCCGCGCCCCGCCACGGGGCCCAAAGCTTCTAAGCCGCCGAAAATCTTGGGCGCAATGTAGGCTTGGACGCGATCGACCAAACCTTCGTCGAAAAGGCTGCCGAGAAGCGTCGGCCCCCCTTCCACGATCAGGGAGTCCAGAGAGAAGCGCTGCCAGAGCAGCTCCATGAGAATGCGAGGGTCAACGCGACCTTCTCTCGCAGGCACCGCAACCACCGCGCATCCGCGCTCGGCCAGGGCGTTGCGGCGAGCCAGCAGCGCGCCCTCGGCCACGGCCACTATCACGGGCGCCTCGCTTGCCGTGCGAACCAGTTGGGATTCCAGGGGAAGGCGCGCGGCGGCATCGACCACGACGCGCGCCGGCTGGGAGACCTCGCGTCCATCGAGGCGGCACGTCAGCAGAGGATCGTCGGCGAGCGCCGTGCCGATGCCCACCATGACCCCGGCATGGCGGTGGCGGTCCTCATGAACGCGGCGGCGCGCCGCCTCTCCGGTCACCCAGCGAGAAAGCCCCTCCCGCGTGGCCACCTTCCCGTCCAAGGTCATGGCGTATTTGGCTATCACCAGGGGACGGCGCTGCTCCATGGCGTGCAGGAACGGTTCGTTGACAGCGCGGCACGATGGCTCCAAGACCCCCACGGCCACTTCGATGCCGGCCCGCCGCAGAGCCTCGTTGCCCCTGCCCGCCACAAGAGGGTTGGGATCGAGCACGCCCACGACCACGCGCGCAATGCCGGCCTCGATAAGCGCCTCGGTGCACGGCGGCGTCTTGCCCGTATGGCAGCAGGGCTCCAAGGTGACATAGGCCGTGGCACCGGCCGGCGACTCGCTGCAAGCCGCAAGCGCCTCCCGCTCGGCATGGGGACCGCCGAAACGGTGGTGCCAGCCCTCGCCGATGATACGGCCGTCTCGCACAATGACGGCGCCGACAAGGGGGTTGGGGCTCGTCCATCCCGCTCCGCGCCGGGCCAGCTCAACGGCTCGGGCCATGAAGCGCTCATCAGCCTCAGCGGGCAGCGAGCCGTCGGCATCCGCTGATTGCGCACCCACTTCCGACGATCGCACGCCCCCTCGCGCCCCATCGGGGACGCTGCGCCCTCCGTCCATCATGCCTCCTTTCACAAAGACACCTCAGGACAGGGGGGCGCCCGCATCGCAAAGGGCCCTGAAACACGAGGTTCCAGGGCCCTTGAGCATACGCGCGCACGCTGAAGATCTTCTTCCATCCAGACTGTACTGTCGGTCTCGGAATTTCACCGAGTCAGCCCTAAGGCTCGCGGACTTTACCGCCGGTCGGGAATCTCACCCTGCCCTGAAGATGCTATGTAGTTGTTCGACGGGAAGGATATTACGGCCGTTCTTCCCGATAGTCAATTACCCAAATTATTTCAAATGGGTGAAAGCACAAAATCCGATGGCTACATCTTCACCGGAGCCGACACGCCCAGCAGGTTCAGCGTCAAGGCCAGCACGATGCGGGTGGCGTCGCACAGGGCCAAACGCGCCGTCTGCACGTCGGCGTCGTCGGTGAGCACGTGGCAGTTGGTGTAGAACTGGTGGAACAGCGACGCCAGGTCCTGCGCGTAGTGGGTCAGGCGGAACGGCGCGCGGTCGCGGGCCGCCAGGGCGATGAGGTTGCCGAAGTCGGCCATCTTGCGCATGAGCGCCAGCTCGGAGGGATGGGTGAGCGGCGTCAGGTCGCAATCCTCGGGAATGATCTTCTCGGCGAGCTCGCCCATCGTCATCTCCCCCGCCTCGACGGCGGCGGCGTCGGCCTCATTGGCCGCCTTGCGCAGGATGGAGCAGATGCGCGCGTGGGCGTACTGCACGTAGTACACCGGGTTGGAGGCGTCCTTCTTCTTCGCCACCTCGATATCGAAGTCGATGGGCTGGTCAGCCGAGCGGGAGAGCATGAGGTAGCGGGTGGCATCCACGCCCACCTCGTCGATGAGCTCCTCGAAGGTGACCATCTCGCCGGTGCGCTTGGACATGCGCACGGCCTTGCCATCGCGGAACAGGTTCACGAGCTGCCCCAGCTGCACCTCGAGCGCCCCGGGCCAGCCCCAAGCCTCGAGCATGCACTCGCAGCGCTTGATGTAGCCGTGGTGGTCGGCGCCCCACAGATCGATAAGGTGGTCGAAGCCGCGCATCATCTTGTCGTAGTGGTAGGCCACGTCGCTCATGAAGTAGGTGGCCTCGCCGTCGCCCTTGATGAGCACGCGATCCTTGTCGTCGCCCAGATCCGTCGAGCGGAACCACAGGGCGCCGTCCTTCTCGTAGAGGTAGCCCTTCTCGCGCATGGCGTCCAGGGAGCGGGACACGGCGCTCTCGCCGTTCTCGTCCTCCACGTACAGCGAGCGCTCGGAGAACCACTTGTCGAAGGTGGTGCCGAAGTTGGCCAGCACCTCGCGCTGGTTCTTGAGCGTCATGTCGTAAGCCATCTCGCGGAAGGCCTCAACGCGCTCCTCGTCGGAGACGTTCAGCCACTTGTCGCCGTCGCGGTCGATGATGTCCTGGGCGATGTCCTTCACGTAGGCGCCGCCGTAGCACGCCTCGGGCATCTCCACGTCGCGGCCGAGCAGCTGCTGGTAGCGCACGTTCACGGAGTTGCCGAACACGTCCATCTGGTTGCCGTGGTCGTTGATGTAGTACTCCTCGTACACGTCGTAGCCGCCGTGGCGCATGACGCGCGCCATGGCATCGCCCAAGGACGCCCAACGGCCATGGCCCACGTGGAAGGGGCCGGTGGGGTTGGCGGACACGTACTCGAGGTTCACGTAGCGCTCGCCCTCGGGAATGGTGCCGCGACCGAAGTTGTCGCCCTCCTCGCGCACCTCGCGCACCACGCCCTGCAGCACGGCATCGGACAGGCGGATGTTGATGAAGCCGGGGCCGGCGATCTCCACGGAGGCGATCATGTCGTTTGCGGGAATGTGGTCCACGATGATCTGGGCGATCTCGCGGGGGTTCTTGTGAGCGAGCTTCGCGGTGCGCATGGCGACGGTGCTCGCCCAGTCGCCGTTGGCCTCGTCGCGGGGTCGCTCAAGAGCTGCCTGCGGGGCCTCCGCCAGCTCAAGTGAGCCGTCGGCACGGGCCGCGTCAATCGCGGCGTCGATGATCGCTTCGAGGGATTCGCGAATTTCCATTGGTCTAACTTCCTCTTCTGTACGTCTTCAGTACGTCGGCGTTACCACGCGCGCGGGCTGTGCCGTACCCAATCGCGCCTATAAGCGGCCATAATAGCATGAACGGCCCGAGAAAAACAGGAGCGCCCGAGCACTGTGCCCGGGCGCTCCCGCTAACGGTTCCGCAGGTCAGAACTGTGCAAGTGCACAAGTTCGCACGCTTGCCGTGGATGCTATGACAGGATCACCATGGCCGCCGTGAGGATCACGATGCAGACCACGCCGAGAACCACGAACAGCTTGGCACCGAATTTGAGCCACGTGGAGTACTCCACCTTGGCGAGGGCCAAGCCGCCCATGATGGCGCCGGAGGTCGGCGTGAACAGGTTCACAAGACCGTTGCCGGCGGAGTAGATCATGACCATGGTCTCGACCGAGAAGTTCAGCTGGTGGGCCAGGCCGCCCAGAATCGGGATGGACACCGTGGCCATGCCGGAGGAGGACGGGATCAGGAAGGACAGGACGATGTAGAGCAGGAACGACAGCGGCGCGAAGATGATCGCCGACATGCCCGTCAGCGCCGCGGCGGCGTTGTTCAGGATCCACATGTCAAGGCCCGTCTTGGCCATGAGCACGGTGATGGAGCGAGCCAGCGCGATGATGAGCACGACCGACATCATGTCGGCGGCGCCGTTGATGAACGCCTTCACGAAGCGGCTCTCGGACACGCCGCCGATGACGCCGATGATGAGCGCCATGAGCAGGAACCACGTGGAGGCCTCGTCGAAGTACCAGCTACCCAGCGGCACGCCGGTCAGGAAGGAAGACCAGGCCGGGGTGACCTCTTCCTCGGAGACCGAGGTGGCCTCAACCGGAGCGGCAAGCGTCGTCGTGGTGCCGTTCGCCTCGTCGTAGGCGCTCACAAGCTCCTCGCCGGTCACGGTGGTCGTCACTTCCTGGGTGGTGGCGCCGGCATCGAAGATGGTGACGCCGAGGTCGGCCCAGGGAATGAACGAGACGATCATGATGACGAAGGTGAGCGCGAACACGATGAGCGACCACTTCTGGCGGCCGGACATCTTCGGCGTCGCGGCGGCGTCATCGTCGGCGGCCTCGGTCTCGGACTCCTTCATGCCCCACTCGTTCATCATGTCCTGCTGCTCCTGCAGCGACAGGAAGGTGGAGCCCTTGTCGGCCTTCACCTTCTTGGCGTAGCGCATCACGAAGACGATGGCGATGGCGAGCGACACGAGCCAAATGATCACGCCGAGCGCGATGATGATGCCCTGGTTCACGGACACGCCGATGCCGTTCAAAGCGTCGACGGCCACGCCGACGGCGAACGGGTTCACGGTGGAGCCCATGACGCCGACGCCGGCGCCGAGCAGCACCACGGCCGCGCCGGTCAGGCTGTCGAAGCCGGCGGCCACCATGGTGGCGGCGAGCAGCAGGTAGAAGGGCACCGTCTCCTCGCACATGCCGTAGGTGGTGCCGCCGATGGAGAAGATCGCCATCAAAATCGGGATGAGCACGAGCTCGTTGCCCTTCAGCTTGTGCACGAGGGCCGCGATGCCGGCGTCAAGGGCGCCGGTCTCGGTGACGATGCCCAGAAAGCCGCCCAGGATCATGACGAACAGGCACACGCCGATGGCGTCCTGGAAGCCGAACACGGGCGCGGTGAGCACCTGGGAAAGCGTCGCGCCCTGGACGCCCTCGACGCCCGACGCGGACATGATAACAGTGACAATCGCCAGAACCACCAAGATGATGAGCAAGATGGTGAACGAGGACAGAGGCGCCCTCTTTTTCTTGCCTTTCTCTGCAGCTGCCATGGTTATCCCTCCTTAATCGAATGACTGACAAAACACGGGGGCCGTGCGGTTCCCCTCCCGACTCCGCACGGCCCCGAGGTGTCGAACTATGTGCCAGCTACCGTAGCGGTACGAAAGCTACTGCAGCGTGGCGTACATGACGGCCTTGATGGTGTGCATGCGGTTCTCGGCCTCGTCGAAGACCTTCGACTGCTTCGACTCGAACACGTCGTCTTCCACTTCCATCTCCGTCACGCCGAAGCGCTTCGCGATGTCGGCGCCGGTGGTGGTGTTGGTGTCGTGGAAGGCCGGCAGGCAGTGCAGGAAGATGGCCGTCGGCTTCGCCATGGCCATGATCTCCTTGGTCACGCGATAGGGCTGCAGCTGCTCGATGCGCTGCTGCCACACCTCGTCGGGCTCGCCCATGGACACCCACACGTCGGTGTAGATGACGTCGGCGTCCGTGGCGGCTTCCTTCACGTCCTCGGTGCACTTCACGGTGCAGCCGTTCTCGGCGGCGATGCCCTCGCAGGTCTTGATGAGCTCATCGTCCATCCAGCAGTCCTTCGGGCCGCAGCCGACGAAGTTCATGCCGAGCTTGGCGCACATCACCATGAGCGAGCGGCCCATGTTGTTCTTAAGGTCGCCGAAGAAGACGAACTTCAGGCCCTTGATGTCGTAGTTGAAGTTCTCCTGCACGGTGAGCGCGTCGGCGAGCATCTGGGTGGGATGCCACATGTCGGTCAGGCCGTTCCACACCGGGACGCCGGCCTTCTCGGCGAGCTCCTCCACATCGGACTGGGCGAAGCCGCGGAACTCGATGCCGTCGTAGAAGCGGCCGAGCACGCGGGCGGTGTCCTCGATGGACTCCTTCTTGCCCATCTGGGAGCTGCCCGGATCAAGGTAGGTCACGCCCATGCCGAGGTCCATGGCGCCGACCTCGAAGGCGCAGCGGGTGCGCGTGGAGGTCTTCTGGAACAAGAGAACGATGTTCTTGCCCTCGAGGTAGCGGTGCGGGGTGCCGGTGCGCTTCAAGTCCTTGAAGTTCTTGGAGAGCTTCAGCAGGTACTCGATCTGCTCGGTGGAGAAATCGAGCAGGCGGAGGTAGGACTGGCCGGAAATATTCACGGGCATAATACGTTCCTTTCAATGAGATGGCGGCCGACCGACAGGCCGGCCGCAGGGAAATTCTCAAGCAATGCGCAGCGCTTCAAGCCGCGCGGTGGGTTGCCTTACAGCGCCTCGCGCCAGGCCGGCATGGACATGCAGCGCGGGCCGCCACGGCCGCGGGAGAGCTCCGCGGACGGCATGACCAGGCAGTTGATGCCGTTCTTGTACAGCACGTCGTTGGTGACGTTGTTGCGCTGATAGACCACCACGGTGCCGGGGCGGACGCACAGGGTGTTGGAGCCGTCGTTCCACTGCTCGCGCTCGGCCGCGATGCGGTCGCCGCCGCCGCAGGGGATGAGCGTGACCTTCTCGCCGACGTACTCGGAGAGCACGGACTCCAGATCCTCGTTGCGCTCGCGGATCTTGGTGCCGCCCTTGCCGTCCGGGGTGATCTCGAAGACGGTCAGCGGACCCATGATGCCGGGATGAATGGTGAACTTATCGCGGTCGATCTGCGTGAACACGGTATCGAGGTGCATGAAGGCGCGGGATACCGGGATGTTGAACGCCAGGATGGTGTCGATCGGGCTCGTCTCGTCGTTGAAGATGTTGTGAGCGATGTGGTCGATGGCGTCGGGCTCGGTGCGCTGGGAGATGCCGATGGCCAGCACGTGCTCGTTGATGTTCAGGATGTCGCCGCCCTCGATATGGAAGGTGTCGTTGCGGCTGTAGTACTCGGGGGTGCCCACGAAATCGGGGTGATTCTTGAAGATGTAATCGCCGTAGATGGTCTCGCGGTTGCGCGTCTGGCTGTACATGCGGTTGATGGACACGCCGTTGCCGATCATCGCGAACGGGTCGCGGGTGAAGTACAGGTTCGGCATCGGGGCGCACACGAGCTTGCAGCGGTCGGACACCATGTCCACGAGCAGGTGCGTGTCCTTCTGCGGCAGCTCCTGCAGGTTGATGCCGGCCATGGTCTTCATGACCATGTCCTTGGTGTTCGGGTAGTTGCTCTCGATATAGTCGGTGATGATGTCGTGGTACATATCAGTGCGGATGCCCGCCTCGTAGATCCACTGATCGAGGAACTGGCGGCGCAGCTCGGGCTTGGCGTCCAGGACCTCGGCCATGAGATCCTCCAGGTACACGACCTCGACGCCCTCGTCGCGAAGGATCTTCGCGAAGGCGTCATGCTCTTCCTGGGCCACGGGAAGGAACGGGATGTCGTCGAACAGCAGCTCTTCCAAGGTGTTCGGGGTGAGGTTCAGCAACTCGTCGCCGGGGCGGTGAAGGATGACCTTCTTGAGATTGCCGATCTCGCTTTTGACGTTTACTCCTTGCATAGAAGCTCTCCTATCCTAGATCGGATACAGATAGAAACGTGCCAGCCACACAAGATCTCACGCGGCTTCGAGAGCAGAGGCCCACCAAGTCGTAACAAGGTCTGTTGTGTTTGACGGTATCTACTGTCCCACAACTTGTGGTTCGCTCCAGGAAGCCGACGGTTTGCTTTTCTCAGCGGAAACGAGATGATACGAATTTGTCACCTGCAAATCGGCCAACTGCTCTTTATTTTCGGTGAGCTTTTTGGTAAGGGAAAGGCGAGCCCTGCCAAACGTGATTGCTCGGCAGGGCTCGCAGCCTAAATTCATGGTCGGGACGACAGGATTCGAACCTGCGACATCCTGCTCCCAAAGCAGGCGCGCTACCAGACTGCGCCACGTCCCGAAATAGCGCGGAAAGTATAGCAGAACCCTCGCTATCGAGCAAAAGCGCAGGATTTTGCGTTTGGGAGAGCCTCGGAACTCCTTATGGTCCTTTTCGGTGCAGGATTTTGCGTTTGGGAGAGCTCGCAGGGAGCGTGCGACTCTCCCAAACGCAAAATCCTGCACAAAATCTTTGGGTTCTCAAACACGGAAACAAAACCATTACCATGTAAGTCTTCTTTTGCTTGCGCCCCCGCACACCTGCATAATAGCGTCTATGGAAAAATCCGAGACATACCGGCTGAAGCGGCTTTGGCTTTTGCTGCCCGGCGCGGCCGCGCTTGTGCTGACCTGGGTGGCGAGCGCGAACCCGTCGCTGACCGAGGCGTGGTTCTCGCGGGGCGTCTACCCGTGGCTGTCGTCGGCATGGGGGTTTCTGCCGTCGCTGGCGCCGTTCTCGGTGGCGCAGTGGGTCGTGGTGGCGGCACTCGCGTTCTGCATCGGGTGGCTCGGCTTCTACCTCGTCGCCTTCGTACGTGGGCGCGGTCGGCGGCGGTTCGTGCTGTGGCGCGCGCTGACCACAATGCTCGCCGTGCTCTCGGTAGCCTACTGCATCTTCGCCCTCATGTGCGGGCTGAACTACTACCGCCACACCTTCGCCGAGGACGCCGGATTCGAGCTGAGGGAATCTTCCACCGACGAGCTGGCGGCGCTGTGCGAGAGCCTGGCCGCCAACATGAACGAGACGCGGGCCGAGGTGACCGCGACAACAAACGAGGGAGAAGCCACCCGAGCCGGCGCCGAAATGGCCGCGATCCCCGACGAGTACGCCGAATCTCGCGGCGGCTTCTGGACCTACTCCCACGAGACCGTCGCGAACATGGAGGCGCTGGCCGAGCGCTACCCGGCGCTCGCGCGGCCGCTGTACTCCCCTCCCAAACCCGTGCTCTTCTCGGAGCTGATGAGCTACGCCGACATCGCGGGCATGTACTTCCCCTTCACCGTGGGATCGAACATCAACGTGGACGGGCCGTTCTTCACCATTCCCGCCACCATGGGGCACGAGATGGCCCACCAATGCGGCTTCATGCGCGAGGACGAGGCGAACTTCATCGGATACCTCGCCTGCAAGGACGCAACCGACCCGCTCACGCGCTACAGCGGCTATTCGCTGGCCTACGAATACGCGCTCTCGGCGCTCGTCAAGGCGGATCGCGATACGGCCGTTGCCGTGAGCGACGGGCTGTCGGAAGAGGTGAAGGCCGACCGCCGTGCGCGCGCTGAGTACCTGAAACAGTTCGAGGGCCCCGTGGCCGAGGCATCAAACGCCGCCAACGACGCCTATTTGAAGGCCAACCAGCAGCAAGACGGCACCCGCAGCTACGGCCGCATGGTAGACCTCCTCCTCGCCGAGGCCCGAGAAGAGAAGCCCGAGGAAACGCCAACCGACTAATATCCAAGGCAACCGAGCATCTTCGCCGAGGGATACGAAAACCTACTTCCCCGCCCGTACACGGGCGCGGAAAAGGCCGTATTCCAGGGAATCGACGAGCGCGTTCCAGGAGGCCTCGATGACGTTTTCCGAGACGCCCACGGTGCCCCAGGTGTCTACGCCGTCGGTGGCGGTGATGGTCACGCGGGTGATGGCGTCGGTGCCCTGGGACTCGTCGAGCAGACGCACCTTGTAGTCGATGAGCTCCATGGCCTCCACCTGCGGATACGACGCCACGATGGCCATGCGCAGGGCAGCGTCCAGGGCGCCCACGGGGCCCGCGCTCTCGCCCGTTGCCACAAACCGCCCCTCCCCCACGTGGATCTTCACCGTGGCCTCGGACAGGGCGTCTTTAGCCAGGGCTCCCGTGTCCTCGCGATCGTCCACGATGACGCGGAAGCTCTCCAACGTGAACGCCGGCGCGTACAGCCTCAGGTGGCGCATGAGCAGAAGGCCCAGCGAGCCGTCGGCCACCTCGTAGGTGAAGCCGGCCGCCTCGCGCGCCTTGATGTCGTCGAGCACCGCCTGCACGTCCACGCCGGCCGCTTCCAGATCGAAGCCGAGGCTTCTCGCCTTCGCCAGAAGCGATGCCTTGCCGGCCAGCTCACTCACCACTGTGCGGCTCGTGTTGCCCACGGCGGCGGGGCTCACGTGCTCGTAGGCGGCGGGGAACCGCGCGATGGCGCTGGCGTGCAAGCCGCCCTTGTGGGCGAAGGCCGAAGAACCCGTGTAGGGATGATGCGCGGGCATGGACACGTTGCAGAGCTCGGCCACGTACTGGGCCACGCCTGTAAGCTGGACGAGGCTGCGGTGCCCCACGCATTCCGCACCCATCTTCAGCTCCAAGTCGGCGATGACCGTGAGCAGGTCGGTGTTGCCCACGCGCTCGCCGATGCCGTTCACGGTACCCTGCACCTGCGTGGCGCCGGCGCGCACGGCCGCGAGCGTGTTGGCCACCGCGCAACCGGAGTCGTTGTGGCAGTGGATGCCGAAAGCCTGGCTCGGAAAGGCAGCGACTGTGGCTGCGACGATCTGCTCCACTTCGAAGGGCAGCGCGCCTCCGTTGGTCTCGCAAAGATCCACCGAATCGGCACCCGCCTCCACGGCCGCTCCCACGCAGGCCAGGGCATAGTCGCGATTTGCTTTGAAGCCGTCGAAGTAGTGCTCGGCATCGAACACCACATGCCGGCCAGCCGCCTTCAAGTGGGCCACCGACTCGCCGATCATGCGCAGGTTCTCTTCGAGCGTCGTTTGCAGCGCGCGCTCCACCTGGGCGTCCCACGTCTTCCCGACGATAGTGACCACCGGCGCCCCGCACGCGATGAGGTCGGCCAACCCGGGATCCTCGGCAGCGGCGACGCCCTTCTTGCAGGTGGAACCGAAGGCCGCGATTTGGGCGTGCTTCAAATCCATAGCCGCCACTTCGCGGAAGAAGACCACGTCCTTGGGGTTCGACGCAGGGAAGCCGCCCTCGATGTAGTCGATGCCGAACTCGTCGAGACGCCGCACGATGGCGAGCTTGTCGGCCAGCGAGAGCGTGATGCCCTCGCATTGCTCCCCATCGCGCAAGGTGGAGTCGTAGGTGTAGATGCGCGTCGCGGTCATAGATGCCTCCCCGAATCTCTGGTCGGGTGCCATTATAGCGCCCGCAAAGTCATCCGCACGCTTTCGCCTTCCCGATGCAGCTGAAGCCCCCGTTTTCGACCGCCTAACCTAGAACCTTCTCGAAGGCGATGCGCGGGGCGCCGGCCTCGGGGCCTTCCGTCAGCGTGATGTCGCCGCAGGGGACGAAGCCGAACTTCTCCACCGCCCGGCGCATGGGGGCGTTGTCGGCATGGGTGTCGATGCGCACGGAAACCATGCCGTCGGCAGCCGCCTTTTCGCAGGCGAAGGCGAAGAGCTTTCCGATGATGCCGCGCCCCCGACAGGCCGGATCCACGGCGCAGCGGTGCACCGTGGCGTAGGGACCGTCGGTCAGCCACTCCCCTTCCAGAGTCTCATAAGCGGCCTCGGGCTCATCGGCGTAGCGGAACACAGCCACCACGCGTCCCTCGTCCAGGGCAACATAGGCGGCACCTGCCGCCACGTCAGCCTCCCAGGTACCCCGGTCGGGATAACCGCACTGCCACTGATCGATGCCCATAGCGGCCATGTTGGCCCGGGCCTGCTCGGTGATAGCGACCATGGCATCCACCTGCTCAGGTTCCGCAACAACGATCTCCATGAAAACCTCCTATCAACTGCGCCGACATGCCCGGCGCCCATTTCCCGACGCCACTATAGCAGACCGATGCCGGCCGTGCCCGATCGGCGAAACAGGCCGTTCTTTCTTCGGCGCGCGTTACAGTTCGGGGAAGGAAAAAACGGGCCGTTCGAAGGAGCATTGGCAACGCGTACAATCATCGCGAAAAGCATCTCTGCGACCTGGCCCGGTACCCGACCTTCGGCCGAGGCGCGCCCGACAGGAGGTCGCTATGAAGCTCGTTCCCGTGAAGCAGGCCCAGGCCAAGCTCTTCAACGCTCCGGCCGACAAAGGACTGAAGTCGCTCACTCTGGCGACGTTCAAGAAGGACCGCTCCCTCACCCTCGAGCGCGACGGAGAGGGCTGGCTCCTCGTCGAGGACGGCTTCGAGAAGAGCCGCTCTCCCCTGCCGCCGGGCGCTGCTGGCAAGCGCCTGCTGAAGGAGGCCTTCAAGCGCGAGTTCCCCCGCAGCGCCAACGCCTATTTGGCAGAGGTTCGCTAACGCGGGCGCCCCGCTCAGTCGCCGAAGCACCCCGAAAATGCACGAAATCTCGAGTTGTAAGCGTCCGATCCCGCCGATGAAGACCCGTGCTCTGAAAAGCTATTGAGAAATGCCTGGTCAGCGAATTGGAGCCGATTTGCAAGCCTTCAGTTCCGAGTCATTCGCACCCCCGGGACGCTTACAACTCGCGATCTCGTGCATTTTTCAGGCAGTTCGTCGCCCCGAAGTTCCAAACCTCCGGATATCGACACCGGTCGCGACACCCGATCCTCCAAAGGCAGTCGCGCGGATCCGATCCCGGCCCTTGGAAAGGGCCGCCCTTCGGTGCTGCCACCTAGGTTGCCGCACGTTCTCTGGGGCCACTATCTTCTTCATCCCGAATACGGAAAGGTGGCCCCATGGCAGCAAGCGCAGAATACGCCCCGCCGAAAGAGCTCGTCAACGTTAGGGTGCAGTCCTCGGGGAAGCTGGAAGGCGCAGCATCGCTCCTTGAGATGCTTGAGGACAAGGCCGACAACCGGAGGATAACCGCCTCCGAGCTGGCAGCCGTGCGCTGCATCGTGGAGACCTGCGCGGCGAACCTCGACGGGGTCCTGGAACACGCCTAGATAAAACTAGGGCCAGTCCCAACAGGACCGGCCCTTGCAAAACCTTGCGGTTTTTCTACGTGCGATTATATTCCCAAATATCCCGCACCGCGTCAATTGTCTTGGCGAGAAACGACAGGAACGACACGAAGGCGTTTTGCTCTCCGTACCTTTGGCAGTGGTCCTTCAAAGCACCCGACAGCTCGACGAGCGCAGCCTTTGTATCGGATGATCTCTGACCCTCGATAGTGTCGAACACCGCCAGCGTCGTCACTAGCTGCTGCATCCCCTCGTTCCTCATCTTCTCCTTGCGAGCTCTGGCGCTTCCAACCTCTCTCCCCGACAGCCACTCCATGATTCTGTAGCGGGGTGCATGGCTTGCGCGGTTCCCGTCTGTGAAGCCGTTTATGATGCAGCTTTGATGGGCGCAGCAGTTGCGCACCGCCTTAACGCCTGTCAGCTCGTAATGCCTGTTCTCAAGCGCCTTGTCGCCCCAACGGTCAGCGCAGAACAGAAGGAAGGCCAGCAGCGTGCCGAAGGGAACTACCTCCAGAAACACCCACACCGGCATCGCGGAGCGGTAATGCTCGATGAGGTTCCCTGAATAAGTGTCGGCACCTCCTGAACTCCCTGCACGCGCCTTTAGCCCCCGCGCTATTGAATTGCGGTAAGTGGCTCTCTGGCCTTGCATGAACTCTGAAACGATGCCGTACCCGTCTTCTGTTGGATCGTCGGCCAACCTAGCGATGAGCCTCGTCTTGGCGATCCGCTCGATGTCGCCCGTCACGGCGAGGAACGTGCGTCTCAACCTGCCGTCCAATGCATCGAGGTCAAGCAAGTCTGCGAAATCCAGCTTGACGTATTGGCCCGCCTTGCCTCCTTCGCGGTGAACCTGGAACAACTTCCGGTACGCGGCGGTGTGCAGGAACGTGTCCCTGCCCGACAGCGCCTCGATGGCCTGCTCCTCGCTGCAGCGATCGAACGTGACGCCTTTCGCCTTCAGCAGTTCGACCTGTCCTTCGGGCGTCAGCATGGGCTTCAATCCTTGCGCCTCGTGCTCGCCTTCGTCCAGGCCCCAAGCGGTGTATGTCTTTTCCGTTTCTTCCATGCCCCTATTCTACGCAAGCCGTCATCGCCCAGAAACCATGCGTTCCCGAAAGCGGAACATCGCCGCAACGGAACAGCTTCCCCCGTCGCCATCCGACCTCCACGGGCGCGGCCCCAGCCCCCGGCGTCCTCGATGCCCGGATGCTCGGCCGGGAACCGGGCGGCGCGCAAGGGCCGCGAAAACTTTTCCGCGAGAGTACCCTACGCCCTACGCCCCTCGCCGTACCTTCGTGATGCTGAACCTCGCCAATGGGGAGAACATCAAGACCGTATCGGTGCTCTTAGGTCACGAGAGCACCGATACACGCTTGACCTGTATGCCGGATACGTGCCCAAGACCGGCGTCGAGTTGGGCAGTCGCTATATGAATTTCCTTAGATCCTACGATATTGCCGCTTAATGGAATATTCATCGGGTTTGTTTTGGAAGGCGAATCAATTGGGGTATAATCCCCTCTACCTTTGCGGGTGTAGTTCAATGGTAGAACTCCAGCCTTCCAAGCTGATAACGCGGGTTCGATTCCCGTCACCCGCTCCAGAAACGCCACGGCCCCGCCATTGCGACGGGGCCGTTTTCGTTCGTCGGTTCTTTGCGACAGCCTACTCCGCATCCATCTCGGCAATCTGGCTCGCGATTGCCGCTTTCAGCGAATCCATCAAAGGTAGATACTCGCATTTGATCAGCTCGCAGTAGTGCTCTTGGTTCACGCTCATGTAGTCATGGGTGCTCAGGTTGCGGTTCTTGAGCATGGACAACCATCGCTCCTGCTCCGCGATAAGCCCCACCGCTCCTGCTTGCTTAATGACATCGCGAGGAGAGGGCTTCACGTCAGCAAGCCCATAGAACTCAGTAAGGGAGTCTTTCATGAGCTTCCAAGCGATATCGAACAGGCTATTGAAGGCGTAGATAATCGCAGCACCATCGCGCTTGCGGTACGCGGGCATCTCGGCGATGAACTCATTCGTATCGGCCAGCAGACGCAAAAACGACTCAAACCGGTCACGCAATGCTAATCCAGGCATCTTCCAATCCCTTCTTATGGGTGACGTTCAAATCGACGAGGTCGATAAGGAACACGGTGTCGATTTCGTCGACGAGCTCTTCGATGGCATCGAAATCGTCACTTCTGACGGCGATATCAATGTCGCTTCCGGCATGAGCTTCATGCCGAGCTTGAGAACCGAACAACCATGCCTCCGATTGATGATCGCGGCAAATCGCCGCCACAGCAGCGACGGTCTCATCGACCGTCGTGAGAACGGATGCGGGGCGCATGGCGATATCGCAATACTCGTACAAACTCGCTCCAAGAGAAAGAGCCGGGCCGAAACCCGGCTCACAGGCCTTCTGGTGCGCCCAGTAGGAATCGAACCTACAACCTACGGATTAGAAGTCCGTTGCTCTATCCGTTGAGCCATGGGCGCTTAACGTTCGCCGGGTCGCCCGGCAGCAAGCCATTATAGCGCATCTTTCCATGCGGTAGGACACGGGGCCGATCCCAGGTCTGCAGCCTTCGGAAGCGGTGCGACTTAAAGGGCCCCAGAGAGCCAAGAGGATCCTCCATGACGGCCGCACCGCGGGGAATCTCCTTCAGACACTCCCATACGAGCTTGCTGGAAGGCGCAGGCAATGCGGGACAGGCTCAAGAACACATGCCCCGCATTGTCCGGCGTCTCGACAGGCCGCGTCAAACAGAGACTTGCCGCACTATTCTTTCCATTCGAAACACTACGCCAGCAATGCCGTCCCTTCCTCGGCAAACGCAATAGCATCCTCGAAGCAATCGACATTGTTTGGATTACCCATGTTGTGGATACCGCTTCCCCAATCCGATCCGTAGTTCAAATAGAATGTGGCTTTGTTAAGCAGCACCGTCGCCTGCTCTACCTTCGATGCGTCGACGGAGTTCCCGGCACGCTCAATAGCCGATGCAAGCTCGTCCACCGCAGCTTGGGCCGGCGCCCTCCTCGTCTCGTAGTCTGCCTTCACTTCCTCGACAGCCGCTTTGCGCTGCTCGACGGTCGAGTCAGTATGGCAGCCAAGGCAATTCTCATACAGCTCCTCGTTGCAGTCGGGCCCCTTGAAGATATGCACGCTGTACATCGTGCCGTCATCGCTTTGGGCCTTGGGCATATGGCAGTCCACACACGTGGCGCCGGCCTTCTCCATGATACTGCCAACAAAGCTGTTGAATTCCATCTCTTCCGCGGGAACGATGGGGTTCTCGTTGCCCGAAGCCTCATAATGCTCCCAATAAGCATCCGCATCGAGACCGAATTGAAGCATCGACCACGAAGACGGATCGGGATTGTCCATGATAGTGCCCCAATCCGGCAGGGCATGGCATTGGGCGCAGACAAGATTCTTCTCGTCCGTTTCGATTCCCCCGCGCTTTGCGGCGTCAATGACCCACGTGTTCGCCGGCGTCAATTCACCTGGGTTGTTGCCATGGCACGAATAGCACGTCACGCCGACTGTGACCTGGCGCCGGAAATCAGTGAAATCCATCGCAAACAGCCCGTCTCCATGTTCTTTCACCAAAGATGAGAATTCGCTCGTGTGACAGCGCA
The DNA here is from genome assembly GCF_000478885.1 of Adlercreutzia equolifaciens DSM 19450. Lineage (NCBI taxonomy): Bacteria > Bacillati > Actinomycetota > Coriobacteriia > Eggerthellales > Eggerthellaceae > Adlercreutzia > Adlercreutzia equolifaciens. The sequence goes on along the minus strand of NC_022567.1, from coordinate 1,024,926 downwards.
TGCATCCCGTCTCTGGCGTCATATTGGAGAAATGCGTCGCGCTAAAAAACGTGTTCACCTTGCCGTGGGCATCGGGCTGTCGGTCATCGTAGGTCTCATAGCCGGCATCTATGTAGCTCGCATACTGATTCGGATACTGATCTTTCCACGCATAAGGACTCAAGATGGCCGTCCCGGCATCGGTTTCCGACGCCATGGGAGCATCGCCTGTCGTCGACAATTCGCTCTGCTGGACAGCGCAGGCGCCTAGGCACAGGCAGCAGGCGAAGGCGACGCATGCTGCCAACAGAAAAACTTTACGTTCCCTCTTTCCAGATAAGACTCGTCTCATAACAGCTCCTTCTCTCCTTCGGTCGCGGTCGTTGCGCTGAAGGGCCCAGCCTTCCCCTCGCCACCATTGTAGGTGCCGATTTCGCCCCCGCAATCGCGATTCGCTTGCGTTTTGCTTGCATTTGCCAATCGTGGCAGCAGACGAACCTCGTCCTCTATAATCGAAATCAAACGCCGGCGCACCCAGCGCCTGATACGCTCGAGACCGAAAGGGACAGCCCATGCCCTCGAAGACCAGGGAAAGCGCAGTGAGGCTCCGATCCAGATTCACCTATTTGGTTGCCGCCGTCGTTGTCGCAGCATCGACCATCTATGTGGCTTGGAGCATCGTCGCCCAAGATGCGGCCGCAGATCAGGCAGCACTCCTTGAGGCCCGCACCATTGATTTGCAGATGCAGGCCGCATGGCGCTACATAGGCGGCATCCAAGACGAGATCAACTACGACGCCGATGGAAGCTACAACTTCAAGGGAATCTACTGCGCCACAGCGGCAAAGAGGATAGCGAAAGATTTCACCGACAGCTCATCTGACTATGCCATTCGCTACGTTCGCGACAACCCGCGCAACCCCGAAGATGAACCCGATGCGTTCGAGACTGAAGCGCTCCAGGCATTCCGCAATAGCGGGACCACAGAGTATTACGGAAAAGACGTTGTAAACGGACAGCCCGTTTTCAGATACGTGTCTCTGCTGACCGTTGAAAAAAGCTGCCTTTCCTGCCACGGCGAACCAGCTGGATCGCGTGACGAGACGGGATCTTACCGCGAAGGCTTCAAAGAGGGCGGGATAGCCGGGGCCGCTAGCATCGTCGTTCCGCTGTCGGCTCATAGGGAGGAGGCGCTCGCGAAATCGGTGCTCACCATCGCCTTTTTCAGCATCATGCTGGCCGTCACTATCGTGTTGGTAAGGTGGGCTCTGAAAAAATGGGTCATCGACCCTGCCGACGAAACGAACGCTCGCCTCGAAGAAGACAATGCGGCCAAAACGGATTTTCTCACCCTCGTCAGCCACGAACTGAAGACGCCGCTCTCCTCGATCATCGCCTTTGCAGACATTTGGCAAAGCTCCGAAAAGGAGCGCCCGCCCGACGAACAGTATCTGGTAGAAGAGGTCAGGGACAACAGCAAGGTGCTTCTCGGCATGGTCAACAACATCATCGATATGGCTCGCGTGGAATCGGGAAAGTACAAAACCTCAGCCGAGGAAGTCGATATCGTCGACATCATGAATGCGGTCAAAGCCACCGCCGATCCACTCGCTATAAAGAAGGGCATATCTCTTTGGTTCGAGGCAATGCCAGGCATTCCCATCGTCCTCACTGACTGGGAGGCAGTTCGTAAGATACTGACCAATTTGGTTGGAAACGCCCTGAAGTTCACTGATGCAGGAGGATCGGTGACCGTTTCTGCGAAAACCGATGATTCCGGCACGCTGACCGTCGAGGTTTCCGATACGGGATGCGGGATTGCCCAAGAAGACCTGGCGCTTATTTTCGATCGATTCGGTCAAGCGTCATCAACCCACCCCGAGGGTGAGCAGGGCAGCGGATTGGGCTTGTCGCTCTCGCGGCAACTGGCCGCCATGATAGGGGCGACACTCGAAGTGACGAGTCAGCCGGGAGAGGGAAGTACGTTTTCCCTCCGATTTCCAGTCAGCGCGAACGCGCCGCACAAGGACTGAGACCGGCGAGAAGAAACAAGGAGAGAGACATGCAGAGAGTATTGATCGTGGATGACGACAAGAGCCTCAGATCGGCATTGTCAATCATGCTCGGCAATGCCGGCTACGCCACCTCTGAGGCAAAAGACGGCATCGAAGCTCTGAAATCCTTTGATGACCAGCACCCAGATCTTGTCATCATGGACATCATGCTGCCGCGCCTCAACGGCATCGAGGCATGCTCGGTCATCAGAAAGATGTCCCCCGAGGTGCCTCTCCTGTTTCTCTCAGCCAAAAACACCATCTCAGATAAAGCGGCCGGATTTCATAGCGGCGGCGACGACTACCTGACGAAGCCCTTCAGCCAAAAGGAGCTGCTCTTGCGTGTCGAGGCCCTCTTGAGAAGAGCATCCCGCACGACCCAATTGTCACAGACCCCCATCGAGATCGGGAAGCTGTCTATCGACCCCCATCGTCGCGAAGTGAAGATGGAAGGCAGCCCCGTTTCCCTCACGCCGAAGGAGACCGATATCGTCTTTCTTCTCGCATGCAATGCAGGCCGCGTCTACACACGCGAGGAAATAATCGCAGAGATTTGGGGGGCCGAATACGTGGGGACGTCAATCAGCATCCCCACGTATATTCGCCATATTCGAGAAAAAATCGAAGAGAATCCTGCGGAACCGAAACACATCCAAACAGTGGGGCGACTCGGCTATCGCCTGGGAGATTAAGGCGCACGGCAACACGATTTCGCAGCAGACTCTCTGGTTTGCTTTCCGCCCGCCCTACCCCCACACTTCGCGCATGTAGGACCAGCGCTCGTCGCGGGCGCGCTCGATGAGGGCCAGATCGGCTCCGTCGTCGGCGGAGAAGCGACCTTGGTGGCGCAGGTAGGGCTCGATGGGTTTGAACTGCTTGGGGTCGCGGTTCAGGCGGAACGCGCCGCCGGGCGTGCCCGTGAGCGCTGGGCCCTCGTACTCGGCGAGGTACCACAGGCCCGTATCCACGATCTCCTTCGCCACATCCACCATGTCAGCCGAGGGAAAGCCCCAGCCCACGGGGCAGGGTGCCATCACGTGGATGAAGCGGGTGCCCTTGATATCGCGCGCCCGCTCCACCTTCTTGGTGAAGTCGTTCAGATACCCCACCGAGGCCGTGGCCGCGTAGGGGATGCGGTGGGCCGCCACGATGTCGAACAGGCTCTTCTTCTGCGTGAGACAGCCGTGCTCGCGCTTTCCGGCCGGCGTGGTCGTGGTGGAGGCGCCGAAGGGGGTGAGGCTCGACTTCTGGATGCCCGTGTTCATGTAGGCCTCGTTGTCGTAGCAGATGTAGAGCACGTCGTCATTGCGGTCGATGACGCCGGAGAGCGCCTGCAAGCCGATGTCCGCCGTGCCGCCGTCGCCGGCGAAACCCACCACGGTGACGTCCTCGGGCGCCGCCCCCTGGGCGCGCAGGCCCGCCTCGATGCCCGAGAGCACCGCCGCCGTGGCCGCAAAGGGCGTGATCATCGCGTTGTTGCCGAAGGCCAACTGGGGGAAGTTGAAGCCGGTGGCGCTCATGCAGCCGGCGGGTAGCGCCGCCACCGCATGGGGGCCGAGCACCTTGAGCGCCTGGCGCACGGCCAGGGCGCCTCCGCAGCCGGGGCACGCCTTGTGCCCGTAGAAGAACTCCTCGTCGGTAATGGTGCGCGCGTTAACCGTCATCGCTGGTCCTCCTCTCCCTCTTCGATGCCGAGGAAGACGATCTCACCCGAGGCGCCCTCCCCCGCTGCCAGCGCTTCCAGGCGCGCGAAGGCGCCGCGCACGGCCTCGCGGCTGATATCGTCACCGCCGAGGCCGCCGATGAAGTTCGCGCTCGGTCGCGCGATGCCCGCACGGGCGAGCGACGCCAGCACATTCGCGTACACGGTGCCGGTGCCGCCGAAGGAGATGTCCTGTTCCAACACGCCCACGGCCGCCGCGTCGGCCAACGCCCGAACGAGAGCGGCGTCGGGCATCGGCCGCAGGTAGCGGATGCGCAAGACGCCTGCCCGCTTGCCCGCCGCTCGCAGCTCGTCGGCCACATCGCGGGCAAGGCCGGCCGCCGAGCCCAGCGTGACGAGCACGAAATCGGCGTCCTCGCAAAGGTAGGCGTCCACCATGCCGGGATACGCCCGGCCGAACATCTCGGCGAAGCGCGCCTCCACCTCTTCCACCACCGCCTCGGCGGCCAGCATGTCGCGGTGGTGCCAGTACTGGTAGTAGCGATTGAAGTCCGGGCCGGCTGAGTAGCCGATGTTCACGGGGTTCTCGAAGTCGAACTTGTTGGCCGTGCGGTAAGGCGGCAGGAAGGCGTCGGCCTCATCGGCGGTGGGAACCTCCACCGACTCGTAGGTGTGGGTGAGCGCGAAGCCGTCCACGTTCACCATCACCGGCAGGCTCACGCGCGGATCCTCCGCCACGGCATAGGCCATGAGCGCCAGATCGAGCGCCTCCTGGTTGTTCTCGGCGTACACCTGGATCCAGCCATGATCGAGCAGCGACAGCGAGTCGCGCTGGTCGCCGTAGATGTTCCAGGGCAGCGCGAGCGCGCGGTTCGCGTTCATCATCACGATGGGGAACCGGCCGCCCGAGGCGTAGGTGAGGCACTCGGCCATATACAGCAGCCCCTGGGACGAGGTGGCCGTGAACGTGCGCGCACCCGTAGCGGACGCGCCGATGGCGGCGGAGAGCGCCGTGTGCTCGCTTTCCACGTGCAGGTACTCGCAGGCGAGGCTGCCGTCCTCGACCATGGAGGCGAGCGCCTCCACGACCGTGGTCTGGGGCGTGATGGGATAGGCGGAGATCACCTGGGGCCGGGCGAGCCGCACCCCCTCGGCGAAGGCCTCGTTGCCGGAAAGGAACTTCCTCATGCCGCGCCTCCCTTCCCAGTGCGGGTTTCGGGAATCTCGATTCGCTCAGACAGTCCTCGCTTTGGGGAACAGGACATTAAGTCCTGTTCCCGTCGCTGCGGAACTCGCTCGGTCGAGACACCCGAAACCCCGGCAACGCCACTCGAAGGCGAGGTCTCGTCCAGGGTCTCGGCCGTCTCGGAAGCGCCCTCGTTCTCGCCCGCATGTTCGTCCACCATGGCGATGCAGGGCACGGGACACACCTTCGCGCACACGCCGCAGCCCTTGCAGAAATCGTAGTCGACGACGACGGCCACGCAGGCGCCCTCGTCGTCGCGCACCTTTGCGATGGTGCCGTCAGGACAGTACATATAACAGTTGAGGCAGAGCGTGCACTGCTCAGCGTCGATGACGGGGCGCACGCTGCGCCATCCGGCGTTCACCGAGGTGAGGTGCCCCGCCTCAAAGCAGGTGGAGCGGGCGAACTGGCTCGGGCGCACGGCCAGGCCCTCACGCAACGTGGGCGTGAAGGGGCGGCGGCTCTGACTAGCAATCGCGGACATCGAAATCCCTCCCCTCTCCCTCGACGAGCATCTCGGCGGCCAGCGAGAACATGGCGTCCTTCTCGGAAAGCACGGCGGTCACATCCGTCGCCGCCTGCTCGGCGGCCACCAGGTCGCGCGTGGCGGCGATCTCGCGGGAGGCCACCTCGGCGAAGGCGGCATCCGCGATGCGTAAGTTCTTCGCGTGCAGCTTCTCGGGCATGGTGGCACAGATGCCGGCATGGATGTCCTCGATGGTCACGGCCGCCGTGAGCGCGGGAATGGCCCCGAGAAACACCGTGTTGGGAATGGGGCGGCCGAGCACGGCAGCGGAAATGCCATCGGCGTCGATTCCCAGAATGCGCGGGTCGTCAAGGGCCCGCTTCGTGTTCAGCAGCATGAGGCCGCCGGGGGCGAGCTCGTCCTCCCAGCCGTCTTCCACGAGCGTCTCGTCCAAATAGATGACGAACGCGGCCCGATGCACGGCGCTGCGGTCGCCAATGGGAGCGGTGTCGATCTTCGTGAACGCCCGCATGGGGGCGCCACGCCGCTCGGGGCCGAAGGTGGGGAACGCCAGCGCATAGGCGCCTGCCGACAGCGCTGCGGCCGCCCCCAGGCACCGGGCCGCCGTAAAGGCCCCCTGCCCACCCCGGGCATGCCAAATGAATTCCAGCATAGTGGTTCCTTACGTGAAAAGAAAGGGACGGGTCTCTCGCCCGTCCCTTCATTATACCTGTCGTTGCCTCACTGGCAGCATCGCTCTTCTCTATCGGTTCGCGTACAAGTCCAAGCTGCGTGCGAGATGGCTTACGAAGCGCTCGCCCATGACGGAGAGCTCGCGGTTGTCGGCGGTCACGTAACCCAGATGCAGCTTGAGGTCGGTCTCAAGCGGGATGGTGGTGAGCGCGCTGCCGTCGGTGATGCCCACGAGGATACCGCTCGTCACCGTGTAGCCGTTGATGGCCATGATGAGCTCGGTGAGCGACGCGCGGTCAGTGCAGGCCACCTTCTTGGCACGCGGCACCTGCGAGAGCGCCTCCTCGTAGAAGGCAATGGGCGCGTCCTCGCCCTGGTCGAAGTACACGTAGGGGAAGTCGGCCAGCTGCTCCAAGGTGAGGCTCTTCGCGTTCACGAAGGGGTGGCTTGACGGCAGGGCCACGAGCGGCGCGGAGACGGCCAGCTCGTGGAAGGCGAGCCCCGCCTCGGCCAGCGCCTCGTTCAGGGCGCTTTCCGTCTCGGAGGTCTGCATGATGACGCCCAGCTCGGCGGCCCCGGAGGCCACGTCGTCGATGACGCCCTGGGTCGTGCGGTCTAAAAGCGCGTAGGAGAAGGCGTCGCCGCCGGCCGCCAGGATGGTGTGGGCGAAGGACTGCACGTCGAACAGGTAGTGCTGCCCGGAAATGGCGAAGTCGTAAGAGGTCATGTAGGTTCCCTTCTTCGGTGGGATCTCTTCAAATGAAATGATACCCGATGGCCGAACAAAGCGTCCCGCCCGGCCATCGGTTTGCGCGTTCGTTGCCTACTTCGCGCTGCCGCGCTCGTCGATGAAGCGGCTCGCCTTGTGCTCGGAAGACGTGCCGAGCTTGCCGGCGTCGTAGACGATGACGCGGGCCGGCTTCACGCCGGTGTGGGCCTTCAACGCGGCCGTCACGCGGGCAGCCACGGCGTCGAAGGGCTCATCGGAGCCCTGGGCGCGCTCCACGGACACCTCGTAACGGGTGGAGAAGTTCTCGTCGTACACGCGGATGAGGTACTCGCCGGTGAGGCCCTTCTCGGCGCGCACCACGTACTCCACATCGGAGGGGAACACGTTCACGGCGCCCACGATGAACATCTCGTCCTTGCGGCCGGTGATGTGGATGCGGCCCAAGGTGCGCCCGCACTCGCACTTCTCGGTGGAGAAGTAGCCGATATCTCCGGTGCGGAAGCGGATCATGGGACGAGCCTTCTTCATGAGCGTGGTGTACACCAGCTCGCCCACGCTGCCCGGCTCGAGCACCTCGCCGGTGACCGGGTCCACCGTTTCCACGAGGATCTGGTCCTCCACGATGTGCAGGCCATCCTTCGCCTCGCACATGGCCGCGCAGGCGCCGTAGATGTCGGAGAGCCCGAAGAAGTCGACCACCTTCGCGTCCCACAAGTCCTCGATGGCCTCGCGGGTGCTCTGGATGGAGCCGCCCGGCTCGCCGGCCACGATGATGGTGTGGATGGAGAAGTCGGTGCGCGGGTCGAGGCCCTTCTCCTTGATCTTCTCGCCGAGCGTCCAGGCGTAGGACGGGCTCGTCCAGATGATGGTGGGCTGGTACTGCTGCAGCACGAAGATGAGGCGGTCGCTCGGCACCGCGCCCACCCAGATGGCGAGCGCGCCCAAGCGCTGGGCGCCGATGACGTCCGGGCCACCCACGTACAGGGCGAAGTTCAGGCCGTGCACGTAGCGGTCGGTCGGGCGCATGCCGGCCTGCCAGAACAGCCGCGCCTCGGTGTCTTGCCACAGATCGAAGTCCTCCTGGGTAAAGGGGCTCACCGTGGGCACGCCCGTGGAGCCGGACGAGGTGGCCATGAAGATGACGTCCTCCTCGGGCACCGAGCACATCTCGCCGAAGAAGCTGCCCACGTGCTGGGTCTCGCGCTCGGTCTTCTTGTCGATGAAGGGGAACTTCTCCAGATCCTTCAGGGTCTTGATGTCCTCGGGTTTCACGCCGGCCTCGTCGAAGGAGCGCTTGTAGTACACCGTGTTGTCGTAGGCGTAGCGAACCATCTCCTGAAGGCGCTCAAGCTGCATGGCCTCCAGTTCGGCGCGCGGCATGCACTCGATCTCGGGATCGTAGTACTTCTGGTCGTAGGGAATGTTCTTCTTCGCCATCACTGCTCCTCGTTCGGGTTCGGTCTTCCGGATGTCGGGCGCGGATCGCCCGACTGGATAGCGCCGAGCGACCAGCGCCCGGCGGGGTTTCGTGGGTCAGTATGATGCCCGAAGCCGCCCGCGCGCACAAGGGGAAACGGCATACGGAATAGGAAAAGCCCGCCATCGGCGACCCCGATAGCAGGCTTTCATCTGGGAAAATAATTGGGCAGGGCGTGGGTGCGGGATTGTCCCCCGCGCGCAGGTTGCGCAGCGAACGGAACAGCCCAGTGGACGGTGGAGCCGAGCGAGCCATTGCTTGAGCACGGGGGATAATCCCGTACCCACGCCCGGACGACCTGCTATATCCCCATCGTCCCTTGAGCAGCCATCACGGCCTGGGACATCTGGTAGGACAGCGCCACCACGCCCACCAGCACGATGGTCACGACGATCTTCACCGCCACGTGCCACGTGCAGGCGCCGCGCCACATGAGCACGAGCCCCACGGGCCACAGCACCACGAGGAAGAAGATGATCCAGAAGGTCTGGTCGTACCACTTCTTCTCGTCTCCCGTCCCCACGATGTCGTTGGCGTTCTCGCGCGTGCGCCCCTGGCCGCGGTGCGTCCAGTCGCCGTAGCTGTTGCCGTTCTCGTCTTTGAAGATGCCCATGGTTGCTCCTACTCGGCGAGCTTCTTCGCCAAAAGCTCGTTGATGATCTTGGGATTGCCCTGGCCGCGCATGGCCTTCATGCACTGGCCGACGAAAAAGCCGATGACCTTGGTGTTGCCGTCGCGGTAGCGGGCCACCTCGTCGGGGTTGGCGGCGATGACCTCGTCCACCACGGCCTCGATGGCGCCGGTGTCCGACACCTGCTTCATGCCGCGGGCCTCCACGATGGCCTCGGGGTCGGCGTCCTCGTCCATGATGGCCGCGAACACCTCCTTGGCCTGCTTCGAGGAGATAGTGTCATCCGCAAGCATCTTCACAAGCGAAAGCGCCCGGGCCGCCGTCAGCGGCGTGTCGGCGAGCAGCGTGCCCTCGTGGGCGTTCAGCCACGCGGCCACGTCGTTGATGATGAGGTTCGCGAGCGGTTTGGCGAACTTGCTGCCGTCCGCCTCGGCTTTCGCGAGCGCCATGCACTCGTCGAAGAAGTCGGCCGTGGCGCGGTGGTCCACCAGATGGCGCGCATCGTAGGAGGTGAGCCCGAAGTCGGCGGCGAATCGCGCGGCCTTCTGGTCGGGCAGCTCGGGCAGCTTCGCCCGCACGCCTTCGATGAACTCGTCGGACAAGTCGTAGGGCGCCAAATCCGGCTCGGGGAACAGCCGGTAGTCGTCGGCCGTCTCCTTCACGCGCATGACGATGGTGCGCTTGGCGGACGGATCCCAGTGGCGCGTCTCCTGGTAGATGACGCCGCCCTCCTCGAGCACCTCGGCCTGACGGCAGATCTCGTAGGCCAGCCCGTCGTGCAGGTTCTTGAACGAGTTCATGTTCTTCAGCTCGGTCTTGGTGCCGAACGCGGTGGTGCCGCGGCGGCGCAGCGACACGTTGCCGTCACAGCGCAGGGAGCCTTCCTCCATGGAGCAGTCGGAGATCCCTAAGGCCAGATAGATCTGGCGCAGCTTCTGCATGAACAGGCGCGCCTCCTCGGGCGTGCGCAGATCGGGCTCGGTCACCAGCTCGATCAAGGGCGTGCCGGCGCGATTGTAGTCCACGAGCGATTGCGTGGCCCCGGCGATGCGACCCTCACCGCCGCCGAGGTGCACCATCTTGCCGGCGTCCTCTTCCATGTGGATGCGCGTGATGCCCACATGCGCCACGTAGCCGTCCTCGGTGCGCGTGATGTTGCCCTCCGTCTCGCCGGGGGCGAGCGCGTCCAGGCGGTAGCGCTCGGTCGCGCCCCGACCGTCCACGTCCAGGTCGAGGTGGCCCCGCATGCAGAACGCGATGGGGCCCTGGGTGGTCTGGAAGTTCTTGGCCATGTCGGGGTACATGTAGTTCTTGCGGTAGAACATCGAGTGCTTCTCGATGTCGCAGTTAGTGGCAAGGCCCGCCAGCACGATGGACTCGATGGCGGCGCGGTTGGGCACCGGCAGCGCGCCGGGAAGCCCCAGGCACACCGGGCAGGTATGGGTGTTGGGAGCGGCGCCGAACTCCAGCTTGCAGCCGCAGAACATCTTCGTCTCCAGCGTGGTCAGCTCCGCGTGAATCTCCAGGCCGATGACGGCCTCCCAGGTCTCGAACACCTCTTCGAGCGTCTTCATTTACGCACCCACCTTTCCGTCGGCAAAATCGGGGGCGACCGGAGCCGGGCCGTAGTGCTGCTCCAAGGCCGCCGCCGCCCGGAACATGTTCTTGTCCTTGAAGGGGGGCGCGATGATCTGCACGCCCACCGGAAGGCCCGTGTCGGCGCCGAGGCCGACCGGGAACGACAGGCCGCCGTTGCCGGCGATGTTGATGGAGATGGTGAACATGTCCGCGAGGTACATCTCGGTGGGATCGCAGATCTCGCCGATCTTGAACGCCGTGGTCGGCGCCACCGGCGAGAGGATGACATCCACCTTCTCGAAGGCCGCCGCATAGTCACGCGTGATGAGGGTGCGCACCTGCTGAGCCGGATAGTAGTACTTGTCGTAGACGCCGGCGGACAGAAGGTAGCTACCGAGCATGATGCGGCGGCGCGCCTCGGGGCCGAAGCCCTTCGCGCGGCTCGCCTCGTACTGGCTAGCCAGATCCTTGTGGCCCGGGTCGCAGTAGCCGTAGCGCACCGAGTCGAAGCGGGCCAGGTTGCTGAAGGCCTCGCAGGGGCCGAGCACGTAGTAGGCGCTCATGGCGGCCTGGGCGTGCGGAAGCTCCACTTCCACCAGTTCCGCGCCCATATCCTGAAGAACAGCCGCGGCCTCTTCCACCTTCGCCCGCACCTCGGGCGCAAGACCGGCCGCCTCCATGAACGCGGGAACGATGCCGATCTTCATGCCGCGCGCGCCCTCAGCGAGGTTGGCCGTGAAGTCCACGTCGCACGGCTGGCTCGTGCAGTCCAGCTCGTCGCGGCCGGAAAGCGCGTTCAGCGCGAGCGCCGCATCCTCCACCGAACGGGCGAAGGGGCCCACCTGGTCGAGCGAGCTGCCGAAGGCCACCACACCGTAGCGCGACACCACGCCGTAGGTGGGCTTCACGGCCACCAGACCGCAGAACGAGCCCGGTTGGCGGATGGAGCCGCCCGTATCCGACCCGAGCGACACCGGCACAAAGCCCGCCGCCACGGCCGCGGCGCTTCCGCCCGAGCTGCCGCCGGGCACGCGCTCGACATCCCACGGGTTGAAGGTGGGGCCGAAGGCGGAGGTCTCGGTGGAGCCGCCGAAGGCGAACTCGTCCATGTTCAGCTTGCCGATGGGAAGAGCGCCGGCGCGCAGCGTCTTTTCCACGCAGGTCGCCGTGTAGGGGGACACGTAGTCGCGCAGCATGTTCGAGGAGCACGTCGTGTGCGTGCCCGTGAGGTTCAGGTTGTCCTTGTAGCCCACGGGAACGCCCGCGAGCGGGCCCATCTCGGCGAGGCGCCCCTCAGCGACGGCCGCGTCGATGCGAGCCGCCGCGTCGAGCGCGAGTTCCTCGGTGGTTTCCAGGAAGGCATGCACCGCCCCGTCGGCCTCGCCGATGCGCTCGAAGGTGCCGCGGGCCACCTCGGCGGCCGAGAACTCCTTGGCGGCGAGACCGGTTTGAATCTCGCGAATGCCCATTTCTCCGAAGGTGCGCGCCATTAGCGATCGCCCCCTTCCCCCAAGATGGACGGGATGAGGAAGCTGCCATCTTCCTGCTTGGGCGCGTTTTCCAGCGCCACTTCCTGGGTGAAGCTCCCGCACACCTCGTCATCGCGCATGACGTTGGACAAGTCGCCGATGGGATGGAACGTCGGCTCGACCCCGTCGAGGTCGAACTCGGTGATAGGCGCCAGGCTGTCGATGATGGCGTTCAGGTCGGCCGTCATGGCGACGACCTCCTCCGCGTCAAGGCCAATGCGGGTGTATTCCGCGATGCCCCGCACATCAGCCTCGGAAAGATGCTGCGTCATGAATCGCGCTCCTTCTCTGGGAGCGGCCGCGCCGTGGCGATCGGCACTCCCCGGTTCGTTAAGTCAACCGCTCCATGATAGCAAAAGGCGCGCCACCAGCGCGCCCCGCGCCCACCGAGCGCGAAGATTTAACAGAGCGGGCGACTCACAGTCCGCGCATTCGGGCGGCCTCCCGCAAAGACGCTTCAGTGATCGACTCGCCTTGGGGCACGTAGACGGCCAGGCAGGGGAAGCTCGGCTTGGCGGACATGAGCGCGCCGGACGGCAGGCCGAAACGCTCTTCCAAGCTGGCGAGCACGTGGCGCACGTTGGCCTTGGTCATGCCGGCGCGGCGCAAGGGCGACACCACCCCGGCCTCGGCCAGCGCCTTGAAACCGGGGCGCCGCTCGGGGTCGTCGGTGGCGTTGGTGCCGTCGACGATCACCGTGAACCCGTCAGCTGCCGCGGCCCGGCGCACTTCCCCGAAGATGAAGCGCTTGCAGCGGTAGCAGCGGTCGGCGGGATTCGCGCAGATAGCCTCCTGAGCCAGCACGTCCGCTTCCACTACCGTGAGGGGCACATCCAGCGCCGCCGCCACAGCACGGGCGTCATCAAGCTCGAAATCGGGCTGGAAGGCGGTCTTCACCAGATAGGCGCGCACCTCGCACCCCGCCAGCTTCGCCGCCGCCAGAAGCAGCGCCGAGTCGCAGCCGCCCGAAAAGGCCACGGCCAGCTTTGGCTCGCGCAGAAGATACATCTCCAGCGGCTCTCCGAACAGGTGCTGTCCCGGCCCCACGTCCTCGGTGTCCTCGGCGACGACGCTTTCGAAATCCACCGCCGTTTCCACGCTCTTTTCCTCGATCTCTGCGACTTTCGTTACTTCCATACTCGCCTTCTGTACTATATCGGGCGACGCGCCGAAGCCACACACCGCCCGATTCGTTCTCTTCTATGCTCTGCCCCTCAAGGAGCAGCCATCCTTAGCGCAGCGTGACGCCCTCGGGCAGTTCCACGTTGCGCCAGTCCTCGTCATCGCCTTCGCGGTCGTTCTCGTCCTCGGCGACAACGACCGGCGCGGGGCGCTCGGGCTCCGGGGCGCCGAAGGCCTCGCGGAAGGCATCGGCGTGCATGCGCGGCACGGCGAACACCACGTTCGGCACGGCGCCGGGGTGTTCCGCGATCCAGTTCTGGATGAGCTCGATCACCTGCTCGACAGGGTAGCCGTTGCGACCGCAGCCGAAGGCGCCCATGATGAGCGTCTCAGTGCCGTTGGCGGCGGCGATGCGGAAGATGGCCTCGATGCGGTCGGCGAGCGCCTTGTCGCACTCGCGTTCGGAACGGTGGTTCTCCAGGGCGAAGGCACGGATGGGCTCGGCGATGACCAGCACGTCGGCGCGGCGCACATCGCCCCCGCGGGAGAACAGCACCTCGGGCACGTACAGAGCCCGGTCGGTGAACAGCGAGCCTCGGCGGTAGTCACGGTTCTTGTCGTAGAAATCGCGCTTGTGGGCTACAAGGATCGGGTACAGGTTGCTCTCGGAGCACAGGATCTGCTCCGGGCCGAAGGCGCCGTCCTCGTAGGCGCCGCCGGGGCGGGTGAAGGCGCCGGGATCCACGATCATCGTCTTGCCCGTGGCATCGCGGTAGAGCGCCTCGGGAGCGAAGGAGGTCACGACCTTGACCGTCGTCTCCGTGGCGGTCGGTGCAACTGCGTCGGATTCAGCTGCTTCCTCGGCGGCTCCCTCGGCAATCTCGGCGGCCTCGCGGGCCTCCTCATTGCCCGCTTGCGCCCCCTCGGCATCCGCCTCGGCCATCTCCGCTGCGCGCTTCGCCGCCTCGGCGGCCGCAGCGGCCTCGGCGCCCCACAGAAGCGAGCGCCCCTCCCCTTCCTCATAGATGCGCGCGTTCTCAATGGCCTCGTCGGTCTCACGCCCGAAGGCGGCCTTCATGAGGCCCGTGTGCCGCGCCGCCTCGCGCCGCCGCTCCTCCCGCTGCTCGTCCCGATTCGGACGCCTGTCATTGAAACCCGCCATACCGCGCTCCTTCCATTCAAATGATCCGCTCGCCATAATAATGCAATTGCGCGTCTCGCGCACCTTTTAGCGTCGCTGGGCTCTCCCCCGCAGGCTCCATCCCAGGGCGATGGCCAGCGTGCCCAAGGCCGGCACGATCATGACAAGCCACATGAGCCCGTAGCCGCCCGTGATGCCGCCGGCCGCAGGGGCCAGGGCCTCGGTCACCGCGCCCCCGGCCACCGGCCCCATGAGCATTCCCAGATCGAGGCCTGTGAACATGGTGTTGCTGGCCGCCCCGCGCCGATCGATGCCCACCGAGGCGAGCCCCATGGACTGCAGAAGCGGCGCGCAGCAGCCGAACCCCGCCGAGCCGATGACGGCGGCGAGCAAGAAGCCAGGCAAGTCCTGCGCGTAGAAGAGCGCCACGTAGGAAACCGCAAAGCAGATCGTTCCGAAGACGAGTACCCGGGGCGTTCCCACCCTATCGGCAAGGCCGCCCAAAGCCGGGCGCGTCACCACCAGGCACAGCGCGTACACCACGAAGAACAGCCCCATATCCGTCACGCCCCGTCCGTAGCCGTAGAGCACCACATAGGATCCCATGCACGAGAACGACACGGCGATGAGCATGAGGGCGGCCGCCTTGCCCACGGCCTCGCGGGCGAACATGCGGGAAAGCTTCAGTTGATAGGGCAGGCGCTCGCGATAAGGCTCGCGGATAGCGAAGATGCCGCCCATGGCCACCACCAGAAGCGCCGCGGCCAGGAAGTAAGCTGCCGTAAATCCCACGGCGTCCACCAGATAGAGCCCCGTCGCCGGCCCGATGACCTGGGCGAAGGACTGCGCCAGCGCGTAAATGCTGATGCCGCTGGCGAACTTCGTCGCCGGCAGGTACTCGGACACGAGCGACATCGCCAAAGGCCCGCTGCACCCGATGCCCACGCCGTGGAAGAGCCGGATGGCGATGAGCACGCCCAGCGAATCGACGAACCCGTAGGCGAAAAACGAAAGGCAGATGATGCCCTGGGCGATAAGCAGGAGCCGCTTGCGCGAGAAGCTGTCGAAGGCGGGGCCGGCGAAGGGGCGCACGAGCAGCGCCGACAGCGTGAACGAGCTCACGACGACGCCCACCATGGAAGCCGTCGCCCCCAGCGAGTCCGCGAACACCGGCAGCGTGGCATTGGCCATGAACGCCGCCATCGACTGGAAGAAGTTCACCGCCATAAGAATGACGAAGGGCACGCTCCAGATGGAATCGCGCACTTTCGCTTCTGCTTTCCCCATCTTCTCTTCCGCCATCGCACCCTCGCGACGGTCAGCCATCGCATCCTCACGCGTCTTGGTCATCGCACCTTCCCGCCCCCGAACTGTCGTTGATACCCCCACACCATAGCGCGATCTCCGCGCATTGGCCAACCTGGTGACACGGAACGGCCTTCGAATGCACGAAATCGGACTTATATAGCCAACCGAAAGATCCAGAGGGAACCAGAGGGGCGATTTTTGGCTATATAAGTCCCGAAATCCGTATGCCCGCATCCCCGAGATGCTATATAAGTCGATTTTTGTGCATCGGAGGGGTTCTTTTTGTCACCAGGGCAACCTGGAGCAGCAGCGCTCCAGCAGCAAGCGCAAGTCGCAAAACAGTTCGACTCAGCAGAAACCTCGCTAGGCCAGATGCGGCACCAAGGGCAGGAAGCGGGCGGCAAAGTCGTCTTGGAAGGCGCGGCAGGTGTCAAGCAGCCAACCGGGCTCGTCTTCGTAGTTCGCTAGGCCGTGATAGTAAAAATGCTTCCTATCGTCGGGCACGATGAACGGCAACACACCGTTGCGGAGGCATTCCTTGAACAGCACCATGCGACCGATGCGGCCGTTGCCGTCCTGGAACGGATGAATGCGCTCGAAACGGTAATGGAGATCCACTATATCCTCGAAGGCGCGCGGGCCGCCTTCGTAGCGCCCGATGAGCGACGCCAGCTGTCCGGGAACCTCCTCGGGAAGCGTCGTCACAAGGCCGCCCACCTCGTTGGGCAGCGCCTTGAAGACGCCAGGGGCAAAAATGGGATCGGAGGCCGCTTGCTCGGTGCCCTGCTTCAGCACCTCCTGGAAGGACAGGAGCAATTCCGGGGAAAGCGGTTCCTCCGCCGTGTCCAGCATGGCATCGAACAGACGGAAGTGGTTCGTTGCGTCCTGGATGTCCGCAAGGCGGGCGTGACCGTCGACGGTCCGTGTCTCGAATATCTGCCGGGTCTGCTCCTCGGTCAGGCGTGATCCTTCGATATGGTTCGAGTTGTAAGCCAACTCCACCTGAGTCTTGTGGTAGATGTTTCCCTCAAGCTTCAAGCGGCGCTGGCGACGGTATTCTTCAAGCAAATCAGCCATTAATCTCCTCTACGTCACCTGTTCGCCCAAGGAAGTCAGCGAGGTTCTCCCGACCTACACGTTGAATTTGAAGTGCATGACGTCGCCGTCTTGGACGACGTAGTCCTTGCCCTCTTGGCGGAGTTTGCCCGCATCGCGGCAGCCCTTCTCGCCGCCCAAGGCCACGTAGTCCTCGAAGGAGGCCGTCTCGGCCTTGATGAAGCCGCGCTCGAAATCGCTGTGGATGACGCCGGCGGCCTGGGGGGCCTTCGCGCCCACCGGGATGGTCCAGGCGCGGGTCTCGGTCTCGCCGCTCGTGAAGTAGCTCTGCAGGCCGAGCAGGTGATAGGCCTCGCGGATGAGGCGCGCCAGGCCGCTGTCGGTGAGCCCCAGCGCTTCCATGTACTCCTTGGCCTCGTCCGGATCCATCTCGGCCAGCTCGGCGATGTCGGCCTCCACCTTCGCCGAAATCGGCACCGGGGTGCAGCCGTCGATCTCGGGCAGCTCGGCGTCCACGGCGTCCTCGTCCACGTTCGCGATGTAGAGCATCGGCTTCATGGTGAGCAGGTGCAGCTCGTAGATGGCCGCGACCTCGTCCTCGGTCAGCCCCAGCGTGCGGGCGCGATGGCCCTCGTTCAGGCCGGCGAGCACCTTGCGCGCCGCCTCCAGCTTCGCCGCGCCAGATTTATCGCGCTTGGCCTCCTTTTCCAGACGCGGGATGGCCTTCTCCACCGTGGCGATGTCGGCCAGAATGAGCTCGGTCTTGATAGTGTCCACGTCCGACTGCGGATCCACCTTGCCGGCCACGTGGGTCACGTCCGGATCGCCGAAGAAGCGCACCACCTCGGCGATGGCATCGGTCTCGCGGATGTTCGCGAGGAACTGGTTGCCCAGGCCCTCCCCATGGCTCGCTCCGGCCACCAAACCGGCGATGTCCACGAACTCCACCGTGGCGGGCACGATCTTCGCCGGATGGTCGATTTCGGCCAGCGCCTGCAGGCGGTCGTCGGGCACCGGCACGATGCCCACGTTGGGCTCGATGGTGGCGAACGGGTAGTTGGCGGCCAGACCGCCCTTGTTGGTCATCGCCGTGAACAGCGTGGACTTGCCGACGTTCGGAAGCCCCACGATACCGATTGAGAGAGCCATTCAAATTCCTTACTAGAAAGAGCGTTTCAAAGCTAAACCATTATAGAACTTTATTTTGCAATTCACAGGTTCGCCCAAGGAAGACAGCGAGGGCCCGACAGGTGCCTGCAATCGGCCCGCCTTTGGGCTAAGTTGGCTTTCGCCAACGCCGCGCCCAAAACAAGGGTCGAGTGCAGGTGCCTGTCGGACCCGCAGCGTCGAGGTGAGTTAGAAAGCCGAAGCTTTCTAACTCACATGGAAAAGAAGCCGAACTGAGCCGCGACGTAGGCGACCAGAATGATAATCACCAACACCGGGGCGATGTACTTGATCATGATCGTCCAAGCACCGGCGGCCGAGAACTTCGAGGAGATGCGCACCTCGTCGATGATGGTCTTGGGCTTCACGATCCAGCCGACGAACACGCAGGTGAGCAGGGCCACGATGGGCATGAGCACCGAGTTGGAGATGAAGTCCGCGAAATCGAGGATCGAGGAACCGGCCCCGAGCGGCTCGATGAACGACAGCCCGTTGTAGCCCGCGTTGATGATGGCGCCGGCGATGACCACGAAGGCGATAACGATGCCGAGGGCCTTGGCGCGCGTGCACTGAAGGCCGTCGTGCACGATGGAGACGAGCGTCTCCACGAGCGAGATGGCGCTCGTCAGCGCGGCGAACAGCACCAGCAGGAAGAACAAGAAGCCGATGAAGGTGGCCATGCCGCCCATGTCGACGAACACCGTCGGCAGCGTCACGAACATGAGCGAGGGGCCCGCCTTGGCGGCCACCGCGTCGCCGGAGCCCATGGCCACGAAGGCCGCGGACACGATGAGCAGGCCGGCGATGAAGGACACGCCCAGATCGAAGCCGCCGATGCGCACGACCGAGGAGGTGAGGCTGTCCTGCTTGCGCATGTAGGAGCCGTAGGTGATCATGATGCCCATGGCCAGCGACAGGCTGTAGAACATCTGCCCCAACGCGCCGATCACGAGCTCCGGCGAGAACTTGCTGAAGTCCGGCGTGAGGTAGTACAGCGCGCCCTCCACAGCGCCCGGCATGGTGAGCGTGTAGATGGCGATGGCGACGGCCATGATGATGAGCGCCGGCATCATGAACAGGTTCGCCTTCTCGATGCCGCCCTTCACGCCCAGGCCCACGATGACGAACACGATGGCCATGAACACGAGCATCCAGATGTAGCTCTCGGCGTTGGAGGTGATGAAGCCGGTGAAGAAGTCGCCGCCGTCGGCTAAGGCCTCCGGTCCGTTCACCAGGTAGGCCGCCGTGTACTTCGTCACCCAGCCGCCGATGATGCAGTAGTAGGGTGTGATGATGAAGGGCACCGCCGAAGCCAAAATGCCGATGAAGGCGTACTTCTTGCCGAAGGCCTTGAAGGCGCCGATAGCGGACTGCCCCGTCTTGCGGCCGAGCGCCGTCTCCAGCAGCAAAAGCGACACGCCGAACGTGAACACGAGCACCACATAGGTGAGCAGGAAGGTGCCCCCGCCGTACTTCGCCGCCAGATAGGGGAAGCGCCACATGTTCCCCAGGCCCACCGCCGAGGCGGCCGCGGCCAAAATGAACGCCCACTTCCCCGACCAGGAAGCGCGCTGCTTCTTAATCTCTCCTGCCATAGTCTTCCTTTCCCATTTCCAAGGCGCCCGCGCGCCCTCGCCTAGCTTGAAGGAACGGGCGGCTGCATCGCGCACGGTGCAGCCGCCCGTTGAAACTGTGTGATTATAGCGTGAAATTGACCTGAACACCCCATGTTTCCGAGAAACGGAGAACGCGGGGCGGCCACTACTCGAACAGCTTCACCGCGCGCTCAAGCTGGCTCACGATTTCGATATGCTGGGGGCAGACGCTCTCGCACGCGCCGCACTGGATGCAGGCGCTCGCCTTGCCGTCGCCGGTGTTCCAGTTGTAGTTCTCCTGGGCGCGGTAGGCATCGCCCATCTGGTCGTAGATGTTGAGCGACTGCATGATGGTGTTGATGTGCACGCCTTCGGGACAGCCCTTCACGCAGTAGCGGCAATCGGTGCACGGAACGCCCGGCAACGCGGCCAGGGCGTCGCGCGCCGCCTCGATCACCTCGTACTCGGCCGGCGTCAGGGGCACGCCGTCGCGCATGATGGCGGCGTTCTCGGCCACCATCTCGGGCGTGTTCATGCCCGAGAGCACGGCGATCACGTTCGGAAGCGATCCGGCGAAGCGCAGCGCCCAGGAGGCCAAAGGCGCGCCCGGCTCGGCCGCGCGCAGGATGTCGGCCACCGGATCGGGCAGCTTCACGAGCGTGCCGCCCTTCACCGGCTCCATGATGACCACGGGCAGCCCGCGCTCTTGGCACACCTCGTAGCAGCGGCGCGACTGGATGATGGGGCTCTCCCAATCGATGTAGTTGATCTGCAGCTGGACGAAATCCACCTCGGGATGGGCGTCGAGCACCTTCTCGAGCTCCTCGGCGTTGTCGTGGATGGAGAAGCCGAACTTCTTGATCTTGCCCTCGGCCTTCTTCTCGGCGCAAAAGTCCCACAGGCCGTACTCCTCGAACCCCGGCGTGAGCGACTCGCCCAGGTTGTGCAGCAGGTAGTAATCAAAGTAATCGATGCCGCACTCGCGCAACGACTTGTCGAACATGGCCCGCGCGTGCTCCGCGTTTTCGGCCAGCCAGGCCGGCAGCTTGGTGGCGATGGTGAACGAGTCGCGCGGATAGCGCTCGACCAGCGCCTTCCTCAACGCCCACTCGGACTTGCCGCCGTGATAGCCGCGCGCCGAGTCGAAGTAGGTGAAGCCGGCATCCATGAAGATGTCCACCAGCTCGCAGCACTTGTCGATGTCGATGGACGTCGGATCGTCCGCGTCCTTAAGCGGCAGCCGCATGAACCCGAACCCGAGCGGCGCCAACTTCCCTGCAGTCTCCATGGTACTCCCCTTTTCTTGTGCGCACGCGCAAAAATTACCGATGCGCTTATCATAGCAGGTTAGTACCCTACCGACCAGAAGATGAGGCCGCGGGCGGGGGCGTTTTCGCCGGCGGCTTGGCGGTCGCGGGCGGCGAGGACCTCGGCGACCCAGTCGGGGTCGCGCTGGCCGCGGCCCACCATGACCAGCGTGCCCACGATGGTGCGCACCATGGAATGGAGGAAGGCGTTGCCGCGCACGGTGATGACGCGGTGCGGCTCGCCCAGAATCTCCTCGGAGGCAATGGAGATCTCCTCCACATTGCGGCAGGTCGGCTTGCCGACGGCCGAAGCGGCCATGCAAAAGCTCTTGAAGTCGTGCTCGCCGATGAGGTGCGTGGCGCCCCGTTCCATGGCGGCGATGTCCAAGTTCGGACCCACATACCAGGCGGTGCGATCGGTGAACACCGGCGGCGTATCCCCCGTGGCGAGGAAGTACTTGTACTCGCGCCACTGGGCGTCGAAGCGGGCCGAGAAGCCCCGCGGCCGCTCCTCCACCGCGCGAACCACGATGCCCTCGCAGGTGAGCGCGTTCAGCGAGCGCCGCAGGTTATAGGGCGTGCGCCCGCGCAGCTCGCACTCGTCGATGTCGAAGGAGACCACCTGCCCGCGGGCGTGCACGCCGGCATCGGTGCGCCCGGCGCAGACCACGTCCACCGGCCGGCGGAACAACAACGACAGCGCCTGCTCCAGCTCCCCTTGCACGGTGAGCTGCCCCGGCTGCTTAGCGAACCCCGCAAACGGCGCCCCGTCATAAGCCACCGTCGCCGAGAACGTGAGCTCCCGCGCGCACTCGGCCGCCCGCTCTTCCAAGCTCGGTCGCGAGATTTCCATTAGGCAATCATCGCTTCTGGCCCGAAGAGGTCGCGGATCTCGGCCTTCAGCACCGTGGACTGGGCATCTACCGACACTGGCAGCTCGGCGCGGAAACGGCGGCCGTCGGCCTGCTGCACGAAGAGCACCACGCCGTCGCGACCCGGGTACGAGTTCAGGATGCGACTCAGGTGCGCCGAGCGGTTCTGGTCGAAGGAGCACGAGGGCACCCGCAGCTCCAAGTGGCTCGGCCGCGCATCTTCCTCGTTAAGCTCCAGCGCCTCCAGCTCGAAGGCCATGATCTGGTTACCGCGGTCACCGCTCTCGAACTTGCCCTTGATCTTCGCGATGACGTCCTCCTGGATGACCTCGGCAAAGTCGTCGTACTTGAAGCAGATGCACTCGATGGAGCCGGTGGTGTCCTCCAGGGTGAACGTGGCCATCTTCGTGCCGCGCTTCGTGAGCTTCGTCGCCACATTCGAGATCATGCCCACGAACACGCCGTTCTTGATCTCCTTGGTCTGTTCGGAGAGCATGCCCATGTCGTAGCGGGACATACGGCGCAGCGTGCCCTCGAAGGGGGCCAGCGGGTGCTCGCTCACGTAGATCTTCATGATCTCCTTCTCGTAGGCGAGCTTGGTGCGCTTGTCCCACTCCACGCCGTCGGGGGCGGGCACGTCCTCCTGGAAGCCGGAGTCGGCGTCGTCGGCGAACATGTCGAACATGGACACCTGACCGGCATCGCGATCCTTCTGGCGCTTGGCCGCGCCTTCCAGAAGCGGCGTTTCTTCCACGAAGTACATGAGCTGCTTGCGGGTGTAGCCGGTGGAGTCGAAGGCACCGCCCTTGATGAGGGCTTCGAGCGTCTTGCGGTTGTAGCACTTCGCGTCGAGTCGGTTCACGAAATCGTGCAGCGAGGTGAACGGACCGTTGGCCTCGCGCTCGGCGATGATCTCGTCGGCGACGTTCTTGCCCACGCCGCGCACGCCCACCAAACCGAAGCGGATGCCGCCCTCGACCGGGGTGAACTCGGCGCGGGAGGCGTTGATGTCCGGCGGCAGCACCGGCGTGCCGTTCTTGTTGCAGCTGGCGATGTAGCGGATGAGACGGTCGGTGTTGCCCATGTAGCTGGTGAGCACGGCGGCCATGAAGTCGTTCGGGTAGTGCGCCTTCAGGTAGGCCGTGCGCATCACGAGGATGGCGTAGGCCGCCGAGTGCGACTTGTTGAAGGCGTACTTCGCGAACTTCTCGGCGTCGGCCCAGATCTGCTGGGCGATCTCGAGCGGATAGCCGTTGGCCACGGCGCCTTCGTCCCAGTCGGCCTGCAGCTGGCGCATGATGTCGAGCTTCTTCTTGCCCATGGCCTTGCGCAGCTTGTCGGACTTGCCGGCGGAGAAGCCGGACATGGCCATGGAGATCTGCATGATCTGCTCTTGGTAGACCATGGTGCCGTGGGTCTCTTCCAGAATGGGGCGCAGGCGGTCGTCGTAGTAGTGCACGGCGGCCGGGCTCTTCGCCGCCTTGATGTAGTCCTCCACCATGCCGGACTCCAGCGGGCCCGGGCGGTTCAGGGCGATGGAGGCGACGACGTCGGAGAACTGCTTGGGGGGCAGGCGCTTGAACAGGCTCACGTACAGGGCGCCCTCCACCTGGAACAGGCCGTCCATGTTGCCGGACTGCATGAGGCGGAAGGCTTTCTCGTCGTCGGTGGGAATCTCCTCGGGCACGATCTTCGTGCCGGTGCGCTCCTCGATGTTGCGGCAGGCGATGGAAAGCACGTCCAAGGTGCGCAGACCCAGAAAGTCCATCTTCAACAGGCCCAGGTCCGGCGTGTAATGGCCGTCGTACTGCGTGATGATGCCGCCGCCCTTGGTGTCGCGTTTCATGGGCACGTGATCGCTCATGGGGTCGCGGCAGATAATGGTGGCGCAGGCGTGCACGCCCTCGCCGCGCACGTGGCCCTCGATGGACTTCGCGGCGTCGATGATGCGCTTGACGTCCTCTTCGGTGTCGTAGGCCTTCTTCAGGTCGGGGTTCGTGTCCAGCGCCTTGTCGATGGTGATGCCCAGCTCGTCGCCGATCATCTTGCAGATGCGGTCGCCCACGCCGTAGGGGTAGTCCAGCACGCGGGCCGAGTCGCGCACGGCGTTCTTGGCCTGCAGCGTGCCGAAGGTGATCACCTGGGAGACGTGATCCTCGCCGTAGACGTCCTTGATGTGGTTGATGACCTCTTCGCGGCGGCCCTGCTCGAAGTCGACGTCGATATCGGGCATCTCCACGCGCTCGGGCGAGAGGAATCGCTCGAACATGAGGCCGTTGGGCATAGGGTCAAGGTCGGTGATGCCCATGGCGTAGGCCACGATGGCGCCGGCGGCCGAGCCGCGGCCCGGGCCCACGCCGATGCCCTGGCTGCGCGCCCATTCGATGTACTCCTGCACGATGAGGAAATAGGCCGGGAAGCCCTGCTGGATGATGATGCCCATCTCGTAGTCGGCCTGCTTCTGCTCGCGCTCGGGCACCGGGGTGCCGTAGCGCTTCTCCAGGCCCTCCTGCACGCGCTTGCGGAACCACGACTCCTCGGTTTCGCCCTCGGGCAGGGGAAACTTCGGCAGGATGGGCTCGCGCTCTAACGTGACGTCGCACTTCGCCGCCACTTCCACGGTGTTGTCGCAGGCCTCGGGGAAGTCCTTCATGGCCTCGCGCATTTCCTCTTCGGTCTTCATGTAGAACTGGTCGTTCTCGAACTTCATGCGGTTCGTCTGGTTGACCGTGGAACCGGTGCCGATGCACAGCATGATGTCCTGGGCCTCGGCGTCTTCCTTCAGCAGGTAGTGGAAGTCGTTGGTGGCGATGGTCTTTAAGCCCGCGGCCTTCGCCACGCGGGTGAGCTCGTGGTTCAGCTCGGTCTGGGTGAAGCCGGCGTCGGTGCGGATGCCCTGGTTCTGCAGCTCGATGTAGAAGTCGCCCTCGTCGAAGCAGCTGGCGAACTTACGGGCCCATTCCACGGCGTCGTCGAAACGGCGCTCGTCGAGCAGCTTCGGAATGACGCCGGCGATGCAGGCCGACGAGCCGATGATACCGTGGCCGTACTTCTGCAGCATGGAGAAGGTGGTGCGCGGCTTGTAGTAGAAGTTGTCCACGTGGGACTCGCTGACGAGCTTCAGCAGGTTGTGGTAGCCCTCGTTGTTTTTCGCCAGAAGCAGCAGGTGATACAGCTTCGGCTTCACGTCCTTGCGCAGCGACTCGTCGGGGGTGAAGTACACCTCGCAGCCGAAGATGGGCTTCACGCGCTTGCCCGTCTCCTTCTCGACGGCGTCGCAGGCGTCGGAGAGCTCCACCATGCCGGACATGACGCCGTGGTCGGTGACGGCCACCGCCGGCATGTCCAGCTCGGCGGCGCGGCGCACCATGTCCTTGATATGGGTGAGCCCGTCGAGCAGCGAGTATTCCGTATGGTTGTGCAAATGGACAAATGCCATCGTCAGCCCCTTCGATAAGGTCGGCGGCGCACGAGTTCGTTTATGGTGTGATTATGCGCACTGTGTCGTGTCATGCTAGGCCGAAAGCGCGCAGCTGACGCGAGGACTTCCCGCTGCTCCGCTTCCCTTCCGACCGCTCTTATGTTCCGTCATTTTCTCGGCTGCCATGATACCAGCCTGTCGCCCCACGGTGTGCGAACAAACAGTGAGTTTTGCATGGAATGCCCTCCGCGCGGAGAGTGCGGAGGGCCGAAGCAGTTTTTTAGGCGTAACTCGCACGACGCAAGATCCTCCGATCTATGAAGACCATTTGCCCTCGAAGAATTTGGCAGAAATTGCGATTGTTAGCTCTGCGAGGATGCAGAACCTCCTTCCAGACGATCCGCAGCCATCGCACATCTCTCCAGATATTCGTTAGGCGTTAACTCCAGAGAGACCTCCCTTGTCTTGAGCGGCCTATTTCGCCCTTTAACTCCGCCCAACATGCTAACAAACGCAATTTTCGCTGAAAAAGACGACATCGATTGCGCCAGAGAAACCTACAGCAATTGCTCCCAGGTCTTCAGGGTCTGAATACGGCAGAAGTCGATGAAGGGGACGAGCTCGCCCTCCTGATGGAAGGCGTCCAGGGCGCCGAAATAGGCCAGGCGGTCGTCAGCGCTGATGGTGCAGGGAGCGCCGTTCAGCTTCAGGAGGACGTAGTTCATGAGCAGCCTCGCCGTGCGTCC
This sequence comes from Adlercreutzia equolifaciens DSM 19450, assembly GCF_000478885.1. Classification (NCBI taxonomy): domain Bacteria; kingdom Bacillati; phylum Actinomycetota; class Coriobacteriia; order Eggerthellales; family Eggerthellaceae; genus Adlercreutzia; species Adlercreutzia equolifaciens. The sequence goes on along the minus strand of NC_022567.1, from coordinate 999,145 downwards.
GTTGCCATCGGCAAAGGGATGGATATCGACCAGCTGCGCATGAAGGTATGCGGCGATGGTCAGAGCATTTTTCTCGGCGCTTTCAGAGAGCAGGGCCTCCTGAACCTCGGCTGCCAATGCTTTAACAAGCCCGGGAACCTCCTCAGGCGCGGCTCCCACGTCATCGGCGACGCGATAGTCGCCCTTCTTGAACGTTCCCGGCCGCTCGCCCTTGGCCCAACGGGCGTCATCGTAGGTGCCGCGCGTGAGAACGAGGTGCGCCGACAGGACAAGTTCCTCGTCGAGAGCCGCATCACTTGCAAGTGCATCCTCGAGCCAGATCCAGGCGTTCTTGAGGTTGTTGATCTCGTAGATGGTCCGCACATCCCCCGTGAAGTTCGACACGCCGTTTTCATCGAATATCTCGGCGGTATCGTGGTAAGTGATCTCGGGGTTCTCGATGTTGCCGGAATTGAAGGAATAGGAGACCTTGAACCGATCGAGCAGCTGCGAGCGATGTCCCTTGTTCAACGCACGCCACGTGGCCACAAGACCCTCGTAGGCCGATTTCAGAAGTTCGTCGGTCATGAGCCGTTAGGCCTCCTCGAGGTAATCGGCGAGACGGGGACGCTCGCCAGGGCGCGTACGCGAGAGCTGTGGAGACTCGCTCACGAGGCGAATGTCGCCATATGCAAGCGTCGCCCCCAACGAGCCGTAATGAGCGATATGGCGCAGCAGCTGCTCGTCGGTATAGAGGCGCCCCTCCCCGTCTTCCCAAAATCGCACGCTCGCCACTCGCCTTTCATGCTCGGCCTTTTCCACTTGCCTGATTCTAGCACGAAGTATTACGGACGATGAGGCCCAGCACTAATCTTGCAGTTCTAAAGGAATCAGTGAAGAAAGCCATCGCTTTCCTCAGCAAATCAGAACTCGATCTCGCCGTAGTCGAGGCCGTGCGTATCTCGCATCCATTGGAAGAACTCGTCGCAGTTCATGACGGGAACGAGGCCCTGGGGGAAATCGGGCTGGTTACGTGTGATGAGGGCATCGGCCCTAAGCGCCAGGGCGATTTCGTGAAGGAGGTAGTCCTCTGGGTCGTGCCACGAGGCGGCGAGCATCAGGTCGACTTCCCTCTCGCTCGCTGCAAACACGTTGACGAAGGTGCGCAAGCCCCGCAGTTGCCCCATGACGACATCCATCTCGCTCGTTCGTCCTCCGTTGGAAAGGATGTACACGAGGTCGGTCATCTGAGACGAGGAGATCCACAGCTCGAACTCCCCCACCCGGCCGCCGATCATCAGCAAGCGCGCCTTCTCGTAGAACGGCTCGCGTTCATTCAGGTAGTCCACAACCACGTTGGTGTCGAGAAGTAGCTCGACTTGGGCCATGTCACACCAGCCCCTTGGCGGCGAGACGGTCAAGTTTGATCTCCGCCTTCGTCATATCGTCGAACCGTGTTGAGCGCTTGCGCGAGAGGCTATCGACAAAGCGCGCCGCCGATGCCCACCGCTCGTCCGCAGACGCATCGCCATCTTGCAAAAGGAAGTCGGCGCTTCCCTCCTCGATCAGCCGGTCGAACAAGAGGTTCACCGCCTGAGAGGCGTTCATTCCATCTCGCTTGAGCACACGAAGCCCCTGCTGCTTCTTCCGCTCCGGCATCCGCCCCGTCACCATCGCATCGGTCACAGTGACCTCCTTTCCGATGTACAACATTTTGAGTACAACCTTTGAGAAAGTCAAGACTACTGCTTATCGCTCGTTCGGTCGACGAACTGTCCCGAAATCGCATGAAATCTCGAGTTGTTAGCGTCTCGAGAGTGCACCTGAATGGCGAGCTTGGAGACATCTCTTGGGAGCAAGATCCTGACCTGGTATTTTACGAGAGCGCATTTGGCGCGCATCTTCCCGATCTTCTCGCGCAGCGGCCCTAGACGCTAACAACTCGAGATTTCATGCAAAAACGGGGGTGTTCGTTGACTGGGAGGGGTGGCCGCTGGGAAGGCTCCGAAAATTTCCGACTCGCTCGAGCGCAGGGAAAAGCCGTTGAGCATGAAGCGAAGTCGATTTCGTACGTCGGACATGAAGCGAAATCGGTTTCGCGTTCAAACGACGAGAGGCGCCCGGGTGGGCGCCTCTCGAAACAGGCTCAAAATTTGGGGCTGCGCGTGTCGCGGCTCCCTTTCTTGGCTCGGCTGGGCCTTACGCGGCCTGGCCTACGTGCGCAAGCTGGGCCTCGCACCACTCGAGCTTCTTCTGATGGGTCATCAGCGTCGCCTGATCCTGGGGATCGTTCTTCTGCTCCAGCTCGGCGATGGCGCTCTTGCACTCGGCGGCCTCGGCGCGCACGGCCTCGGCGTCGATGTCCTCAACGGCCGTACCGAAGCGGGCCAGCACCGTCACCTTGTCGTCGAGCACGGAGGTGGCGCCGCCCATCACGAGGAACTCGCGCTTCTCGTTCTCGCCGATGGTCAGCGTCACAACACCGCCCTCGCGGTTCAGCGACACCGTCAGCTCATGCCCGGGCAGCACGCCGAAGTAGCCGTCGGTGCCCGGGATGTTGGCATAGGTGATCTCGCCCTGGAACAGGGCCTTGTCGGGAAGAGCCACAATGCAGCCCATGGAGGCCATTAGTTACCTTCCTTCTGCATGGCGTCGTAGGCCTCGTAGACCTGCTCGATGGCGCCCTTGTTCACGAAGCACTGCTCCGGGATGTGGTCGCACTTGCCATCGAGGATCTCCTTGAAGGAGCGCACGGTGTCCTCGACCTTGACGTACACGCCGGGCAGGCCCGTGAAGACCTCGGCCACGTGGAACGGCTGGCCCAGGAACTTCTGCACCTTACGGGCGCGGTTCACGGTCAGCTTCTGATCCTCGGACAGCTCGTCCATGCCCAGAATGGCAATGATGTCCTGCAGATCCTTGTACTGCTGCAGGATCTGCTGCACGCCCATGGCCACGTCGTAGTGCTCCTGACCGACGATCTCGGGATCCAGCGCGCGGGAGGTGGACTCCAGCGGATCCACGGCCGGGTAGATGCCCAGCTCGGCGATGGAACGGGACAGAACGGTCTTGGCGTCCAGGTGGGTGAACGTCGTGGCCGGGGCCGGGTCGGTCAGGTCGTCGGCGGGCACGTACACGGCCTGCACGGACGTGATGGAACCGGTCTGCGTGGAGCAGATGCGCTCCTGCAGATCGCCCATCTCGGTGGCCAGCGTCGGCTGGTAGCCCACAGCGGAGGGCATACGGCCGAGCAGTGCGGACACCTCGGAACCGGCCTGGGTGAAGCGGAAGATGTTGTCGATGAACAACAGCACGTCCTGACCCTGGTCACGGAAGTACTCGGCTTCGGTCAGACCCGCGAGGCCCACGCGCAGACGGGCTCCCGGAGGCTCGTTCATCTGGCCGTAGACCAGGCAGGTCTTCTCGATAACGCCGGAGTCGGTCATCTCGAGGTAGAGGTCGGTACCCTCGCGGGTACGCTCGCCCACGCCGGTGAACACGGAGGTGCCGCCATGCTCCTGAGCCAGGTTGTTGATGAGCTCCTGGATGCAGACGGTCTTGCCCACGCCAGCGCCGCCGAACAGACCGGTCTTACCGCCCTTGACGTAGGGCTCGATGAGGTCGACGACCTTGATGCCGGTCTCGAAGGTCTCGGTGGTGGTCACCAGGGTGTCGAACGGCGGGGCCGGATGGTGAATCGGGCGCCACTCGACGTCTTCGGGCATGGGCTTGCCGTCAACGGGCTCGCCCAGCACGTTCCAAATACGGCCCAGGGTCGCCTTGCCCACGGGCATCATGATGGGGGAACCGGTGTCGGTTGCCTCCAAGCCGCGCACCATGCCGTCGGTGGACGTCATAGCGACGGTACGGACGATGTCACCGGGCAGGTGCGTCTGCACCTCGAGCACGGTGGACACTTCACCCGTTGGGGTTTGTGCCTTCACGGTAAGGGCGTTGTAGATGGCCGGCATGGCGTCTGCCGGGAACTCCACATCCACAACGGCGCCGACGATTCGGACGATGCGTCCGATGGCGCCTCCCTTGGCCGCTTCAGTAGAAGTGTTATCAGCCATTTAATCCTCCAAAGCTGCGGCACCGCCGACGATCTCGGTGATCTCCGTGGTAATGGCGCCCTGGCGCACCGTGTTGTAAATGCGCTCCAGGGTGGAGACCATCTCGTTCGCGTTGTCGGTAGCCGATTTCATCGCGTTGCGGCGAGCGCCTTGTTCGCCCGCTGCGGAATCGAGCATCGCGTAGTAGAACGCGTTGTTCAGGTAGGCGTTCATCATGTAGGACATGACCGACTCCGTGCTCGGCTCGAAGTCGATGTCGCCCGGGATGGCGGAATCGTCCCGCTCGCGGAAGGACTTGAAAACGTCCTCCTCCTTGGCCTTAAGACCCAGAAGATCCGCGTAGGACTCCTCCTTCACCGGCAGCACCTGCTGCTCGACCAAGGTCTGCTCGGCGGCGTTCTTCGCGTGGTTGTACACGATGAACACCTCGTCGAGCTTGCCCTCGGCGTAAGCCTGCATCACATAGCCGGACAGCTCGGCCGCCTGAGCGAACTCGGGGTCGGCCGAATATCCCGCGAAGGAGAACACCGGCTCGATGCCTCGGTAGGTGAAGTACCCGATGGCCTTCTTGCCACAGGCAGCCACCTCCACCTCGGCACCTTCCCGCTGCTTTTCCTTCGAGAGCTTCTCCACATAGCGAAGCACGTTGGTGTTGAAGCCGCCGGCGAGACCCCGGTCGGAGGTGACGGCTACGATGAGCACCCGCTTCACCTCGTCGTGGACCTGCAGCAGCGGCTCGTTATCCAAGTGAGCGTACTTTGCCGTGCTGATGAGCATGTCTGAGATGGCGACCGCCCAAGGGAGCGCGCTCTCCACGCGCTCGGAAGCACGGCGAATCTTAGCAGCCGCGACCATTTCCATGGTGCGCGTGATCTGCTTCGTCGAGGTGACGGATTTGATTCGCCGTTCGATGTCGTGTAGGTTGGGCATGGTCTACCTACCTTACGCTGCGGCGTCGAAGGACTGCTTGAAGGCGGCGATGGCCTCCTTCAGAGCGACCTTGGTCTCGTCGCTGAGCTTCTTCTCCGTGTTGATCGTCTGCAGGATCTCCGGCTTGGAGGCGCGCAGCGACGCGAGCAGCTCGGTGCGGAAGCGAACCACGGACGTGAGCGGCAGATCGTCGAGGAAGCCCTCGTTGCCGGCGAAGATGGCAATGACCTGCTCGGCCACGGGCATCGGCATGTAACGACCCTGCTTCAGAAGCTCGGTCATGTGCGAACCGCGGGTCAGCTGATCCTGGGTGGCCTTGTCCAGATCGCTGCCGAACTGGGTGAAGGCCTGCAGCTCGCGGTAGCTGGCGAGATCCAGACGCAGGGAGCCGGCCACCTGCTTCATGGCCTTGATCTGCGCGGAGCCGCCCACGCGGGACACCGAGATGCCCACGTCGACTGCCGGGCGCTGGCCCTGGAAGAACAGGTCGGTCTGCAGGAAGATCTGACCGTCGGTAATGGAGATCACGTTGGTCGGAATGTAGGCGGACACGTCGCCGGCCTGGGTCTCGATGATCGGCAGGGCGGTCATGGAGCCGCCGCCGTTCTCGTCGGACATCTTGACCGCGCGCTCCAGCAGGCGGGAGTGCAGGTAGAACACGTCGCCCGGATAGGCCTCGCGTCCCGGCGGGCGGCGCAGGGTCAGCGACATCTGACGATAGGCCACGGCCTGCTTGGACAGGTCGTCGTAGACGATGAGCACGGCGCGGCCCTTGTTCTCGGGACCCGCGGGCTTGCCGTCCTCGCCGTTGTAGACGAAGTACTCGCCCATGGCGGCGCCGGCCATCGGCGCGATGTACTGCAGCGGAGCGGAGTCGGAGGCGGTGGCGGCCACGATGATGGTGTTCTTCATGGCGCCGTGGCGCTCGAGGGTCTCCACCACGCCGGCCACCGTGGAGGCCTTCTGGCCGATGGCGACGTAGATGCAGATCATGTCCTGATCTTTTTGGTTGATGATGGCGTCGATCGCGATAGCGGTCTTACCGGTCTGGCGGTCGCCGATGATGAGCTCGCGCTGGCCGCGGCCGATCGGCACCATGGAGTCGATGGCCAGGATACCGGTCTGCATCGGCTCGTTCACGGGCTGGCGGGAGATAACGCCGGGAGCCTTGAACTCCACCGGGCGCGTGCCCTCGGCCTTGATGGGGCCCTTGCCGTCGATGGGCTGGCCCAGCGGGTTCACCACGCGGCCGAGCATGGCCTTGCCGGCGGGAACCTCCACGATACGACCGGTCGTGCGGACCTGGTCGTTCTCCTTGATTGCGGTGACGTCACCCAGAAGCACGGCGCCGACCTCGTCCTCTTCGAGGTTCTGGGCCAGACCGTACACGGTCTTGCCGCCCTCTCCGATGAACTCGAGCAGCTCGCCGGCCATGGCATCGCGCAGGCCGTCGACGCGCGCAATGCCGTCGCCGACCTGGATGACCGTGCCCACTTCGCGAGACTCGACGCTGACGTTCAGCTGCTCGAGCTGCTTCTTCAGCGCCTCGTCGATGGACTGTGCGGTGATTTCAGTCACTAGCATTCACCTCCATCTGTTGTGTCCTTGAGGACGTTGCGGGCGCGATTGAGCTGCGAGATCATGCTCGCGTCAATGTAGTTGCCGTCAACATCCATGATGATGCCGCCCAGGATGGACGCATCGATGCGCTCGCGCAGCACCGCGCGCCGTCCCAAATCGGCCTCGGCTTTTTCCGTAATGAGTTGGCGCAGTCCGTCGTCGAGCGGCACGGCGGTGGTCACGTCGACCACGCAAATGCCCAGCTTGTCGCCCAGCAGCTCGCGGTACGCGTCGAAGACCCGCGGCAGCAGGTCCGCCTGGCCGCGCTCGGCCATGACCGCGAGCACCTCGCGCAGCGCCAGATGGCAGTCGGCAAAGGTGCCTTCCACCAGCTCCTTGCGCTGGGCGGGGGTGAAGTCCGGGTTCGACAGGCTCTGGGTGAGCTCGAGGTCGGCGCGCATGAGACGGATGATCTCGCCCATCTGCTCGCGCACCTCAAGCACTGCCTCCTGGCCGCCGGCGGTATGGGCGGCATCGAAGAGCACCGATGCGTAAACCGCGACTTCCTCTTTCACGACGAGACGATTAGTTGCCATTGAAACTACCCGCCTCTTTGACGTAGCGCTCAATGATGGCGCGGTGCTCACCCTCGGTGAGATCCTCGCCGATCAGGCGCGCGGCCACATCGACCGAGGTGTCGGCCACGGTGGCCTGCAGCTCGGAAATGGCCTGCTTCTTCTCGGCCTCGATGGCGGCCTTGGCCTTCGCGATCATGTCGGCGGCCTCGGTTTGGGCCTGGGCGGTGATGTCCGCCTTGACGGCCTCGCCCACCGAGCGGGCGTCGGCGATGATCTGCGCGGACTGGGCCTTGGCGTCGGCCAGCTGCTTGTTGTACTCAGCCAGCACGCGCTCGCTCTCGATCTGAGCTTCCTCAGACTTCTTCAGGGCCTCGCGGATGGTGTTCTCGCGCTTCTCCAGCATGCCGGCAAACATCGGCCAGCCGAACTTCGCGAGAATGATCCAGAGGATGATGAAGGCGATGAGCATGGGGATGAACTCCGCCATGTCCGGGAGGATGGCGGAGATACCGCCCTCCTGTTCCGCCTCAGCAGCGAACGCGAGCGCCGGGAAAGCAGCGTTGAGAGCCAAGGCGCCGAAGGCGACCTTCGCAACTGCTTTGTTCGCTCTTGTCTTCACGTGCAATTCCTCCTTCCAGCCTTATAACGGCTATGACAACCGGTTAAAGACTAGAACTAGAGGATGAAGGCGAGAACGAAGCCGATGAGGGCCAGGGCCTCGGCCAGAGCGGCACCGATGATGAAGTTCGTGAACAGACGGCCACCCACCTCGGGCTGGCGGGCGGTGCCCACGCAGCAGCCGTAGCAGGCGATGCCGATGCCGAGGCCGGGGCCGATGGTGGCCAGGCCATAGCCGACGAGCTTCAGCGCAGCAATGACGAATACAGTTTCCACAGTTTCCTCCTTTAGGTCGTTTTTGAGCCTGTTTCCCAAAAACACTTACGGATTATGGTTTCCGGCTTTGGAGGAGCCGGCTTAACCCAGATGGGGGGTGGGGCCTTGGTGGCCCCGGGTGCGCGGCGCGGGGTGCGGCGCGCGGGAGCGGTTCCTAGTGGGCGCTCGTGGCGATCTGGACGTAGACCGCGGAGAGCACCGTGAACACGTAGGCCTGAAGGAACGCCACCAGCGTCTCCAGGGCGTACATGGCGATGAGCAGCAGGAACCAGGGCAGCGACAGCACGCCGCTGATGGGATCGAGCGCCTGGATGCCGCAGGTGAGGAACACGCTGGAGGCCAGCGCGAAGATGCCGAGCACCATGTGGCCGGCGAACATGTTGCCGTAAAGTCGGACGGCGAGCGTGAGCCAGCGGATGCAGGTGGAGATGAGCTCCAAGAACCAGATGATCGGCACCATGACCTTCGGGAGCCCCGCCGGAGCGAAGGACTTCAGGTAGGTCAGGCCACCCTTGGCCTTGATGCCCCAGACGTTGAAGTAGATAAACGAGATGGTAGCGAGCGCCCAGGTCACCGAGATGGTGCCCGTCGGCGTCTTGCAGCCGGGGATAAGACCCACGAAGTTCGAGATGAGGATGAAGAAGAACAGCGTGGCGAGGAAGGGCACGTGCTTCTTGAAGCCGTGACCGATGATGCCCTCGCCCATGTCGTTGCGCACGAACTGGTAACCGTACTCGACGGTGTTGACGAACTTGTTCGTCGGGATGAGCGTGAGCTTGCGGCCCACGACGAGGATCAGCACCAGCGTGATGATCCAGCAGATGACCATCCATACAATGTACTGGGTGACTCCGCCGAAAACCACGGTGGGATCGAAGGATGCCTGAAGATGAGGCACTTCTTCAGAGAGCATTGAAAGAGCGTCCACGTATCAACCTTTCCTAGCTTTTCCGAGTCAGCCTCGTCACGCCGAACGCGATGGCGGTGACGGAGAGAGCCCCGGCTTCCGACAGGACAAAGGGCAGCGCAGCATCCCGGTTGACGTTGATGCAGAGGATGGCGAAGGCGAACATGAGGACAAATGAGAAGAGCAGGCAGAGCATGAGCACGCCCATGTGCCCCAGATTGCCCGAATCCGTCATGTGCTTCACCCGGTGCAAGCCGAACACGAGGGGCAAAAACCCCGCGATGCCCGCCAAGATGCCGAGTGCGATTGCCAGTACCATAACCTACTTCCGTCGGGGCGCTTGCGCGCTGTTACACCCAATGTAAACCGTTGCCTATGATAACGTCTTGTTCACAAAAGCTGACCAACTCAACCAATTTCTGGGGTGAGCGGTGAAATGATCGCGGCGGCGGCTTGCGCCCCTGATCTGGGAAAATTTGTGCAGGTGCACTAAAACGAAGCCATCGGCGCGTCCGTCGCTTCGATCACCGACTTTTCCCTGATCTACTCCCCCGTGTACTCCCGGACGAGGATGCCGGACTCGGCCAAAAGCTCCTGGGACAGCTCGTCGGGGTACGGGTTCTGGTAGACGATCTCGGTGATGCCGGCGTTGATGAGCATCTTGGCGCACACGACGCAGGGCTGCGTGTTCACGTAGATGGTGGCGCCGGCGATGTTGATACCGTAGCGGGCCGCCTGGATGATGGCGTTCTGCTCGGCGTGCAAACCGCGGCAGATCTCGTGACGCTGGCCGCTCGGCACGCCCAGCTGCTCGCGAAGGCATCCAGTCTCGCTGCAGTGGGTCAGGCCGGTGGGCACGCCGTTGTATCCCGTGGCCAGGATACGGCGGTCCTTCACGATGACGGCGCCGACGCCGCGGCGCAGGCAGGTGGTGCGGGTGGCCACGTCGTTGGCCATCTTCATGAAGTACTCGTCCCAGCTGGGACGGTTATCTTCTGCCATGGTTGTTCCTTTCGTCCGGCGCGGGGGATGGCGGGGGCCTCCGTGCTCAAGCAATGGCTCGCTCGGCGGAACAGCCCACTGGGCTGTTCCGTTCGCTGCGCAACCTGCGCGCGGAGACCCCCGCCATCCCCGTGCCTGCTCAGCCTTTGCCGAAATCAATCCGGTCAGATTACTCGGTTCCGAAGATGCGGTCGCCGGCGTCGCCGAGGCCGGGGACGATGTAGGCGTTCTCGTTGAGGCCGTCGTCGATGGCGCAGGTGTAGATGATGAGATCATCGTCGGCGGCGAGCAGACGCTCGATGCCCTCCGGGGCCGAGACGAGGCACAAAAAGCGGATGGTGCCCGACACGCCCGCCTCGCGCAGGTACTTGACGGCCGCCTCGGCAGAACCGCCGGTGGCGAGCATGGGATCGAGCACGTAGACGCGGCGGCTCGCGATGTCGCGGGGCAGCTTGTCGTAATAGCTCTCGGGCTCGTGGGTCTCCTCGTTGCGCTGCATGCCCAGATGTCCCACGCGGGCCCGAGGGATAACCTCCAGCGCTCCGTCCACCATGCCGAGGCCGGCGCGCAAAATGGGCACGAAGGCCACCTTGCGGCCCGTGATCTGCTTGGCGTCGAAGGGCGCGATGGGCGTTTGGATGAAAACGTTCGTGAGCGGCAAGTCGCGGGTGGCCTCGTAGGTCTCGAACAGCGAGAGCTCGCGCACGACATCGCGGAATTCGTTGGAGGGGGTGTGCTTGTCGCGCAGGATGGCCAGCTTGTGCTGCACGATGGGGTGATCGAGGACGACGACGCGGTCGTTCGGTTCCATAAGTTCGTTCCTTTCGTCCGCCCCCGCACCTACCCAACTACTATCGCAGCAACATCCGTGTCGCCTGTTCGCTGCGCAACCTGCGCGCGGGCGCCCCCGCCTCGCAGCCTGCTCAGCCAAGCCCAATGCCTCTTTTAATACTCTAAACCCGGGTACAGAGGGTGGGCTTCCAGCAGGGCGTCTACGCGGCGACGCACGTCGGCGAGTTTGGCGTCGTCGGTGGCGTTGAACACCGTGGTCGCGATGAGCTGGCCGATCTCGTAGAAGTCCTCGGCGGTAAATCCTCGAGTGGTGGCGGCCGCGGAGCCCACGCGGATGCCGCTCGTCACGAAGGGCGAGCGCTGCTCGTTGGGGATGGAGTTCTTGTTCACCGTAAGGCCCACGGATTCCAGAAGCTTCTCGGCGTCCTTGCCGGTGATGTCGGAGGCCGTGAGGTCCACGAGGCACAGGTGGTTGTCCGTGCCGCCGGAGACGAGGCGCAGGCCGCCGTCGGTCATGCCCTGGCCGAGGGTGCGGCAGTTCTCCACCACATGCTCCATATAAACACGGTAATCGGGACGCAGCGCCTCGCCGAAGGCCACGGCCTTGCCGGCGATGACGTGCATGAGAGGGCCGCCCTGAGCACCGGGGAAGATGGCCTTGTTGATCTTCGGACCCAGCTCATCCGAGTTCGTGAGAATGAAGCCGCCGCGCGGGCCGCGCAGGGTCTTGTGGCTCGTGGAAGTGACGATGTCGGCGTGGGGCACCGGGCTCGGGTGCAGCCCCGCGGCCACGAGGCCGGCGATGTGGGCCATGTCCACCATGAGGTAGGCGCCCACCTCATGGGCGATTTCCGCCATGCGCGCGAAGTCGATGAAGCGCGGGTAGGCCGAGGCGCCGCCGACGATGACCTTCGGGCGGCACTCCTTCGCGATGCGCTCGAGCTCGTCGTAGTCGATGGTCTCGGTCTCGGGGTTCACGCCGTAGGAGACGATATTGTACAGAAGACCGGAGAAGTTCACGGGGCTGCCGTGGGTGAGATGGCCGCCGTGGTCGAGGCTCATGCCGAGCACCGTGTCGCCGGGCTCGATGATGGAAAGATACGCGCCGAAGTTCGCGCTGGCACCGGAATGGGGCTGCACGTTGGCGTACTTCGCGCCGTACAGCTCGCAGGCGCGGTCGCGGGCGAGATCCTCCACCATGTCGACCTTCTCGCAGCCGCCGTAGTAGCGCTTGCCGGGGTACCCTTCGGCGTACTTGTTGGTGAGCACGCTGCCCACCGCTTCCATGACGGCGCGGGAGGTGAAGTTCTCCGACGCAATGAGCTCCACACTCCCCCGCTGGCGGGCGAGTTCTTGGCGCAGGCAGTCGGTCACCTGCGGATCTTCAGCGGCGAGAAATTCCAAAGCCATCTATTGTCTCCTTTGCTAATCTTCTCTGAGCTTCCCTGGTCTTCTCTAATCTAGTTCCATTATCTTCTGAACGCGGCCGGCGTGGCGGCCGCCGCCGAAGTCGGTGGCGAAGAAGGTGTCGAGGATGCGCTCGTTCTCCTCGAGCGGCACGAAGCGGCCGGAAAGGGTAATGACGTTCGCATCGTTGTGCTCGCGGCACAAGGCGGCGAACTCGGAGTTGATGATGTTAGCGGCACGCACGCCGGGCACCTTGTCGGCGGCCATGGCCATGCCGATGCCCGTTCCGCACACGAGCACGCCGCGCTCGGCGACACCGTCGGCCACATCGTGGGCCACGGGGGCCGCGTAGTCGGGGTAATCGACGCGATCATCGTTGTCGGGGCCGCGGTCGATGACGTCGTACCCCTTCCCCACCAGGTAATCCACCAGGGCCTGCTTCTGCTCGAAGCCGGCGTGGTCGCTTCCGATGCTCACGCGCATGGGCCACTTCCTTTCCGTCGCGAATGCCTTGAGGCCTATTGTAGGCGCTCGAGTGCCCCCGCGCCCCCTCGCTCACGCTTTCCGCACCAAATCGGGAGAGACGGGCGAAGTCCTAGCTGCGGATGCGGGAGACGGCCTCGTGCCAGGCGGCGAGGCGGGCGGCGCGCATGGGCTCGTCGAAGGTGGGCAGGAAGCGGTCTTCGCCCTCGCGCAGGGCCGCCAGCTCCTCGGTGCTTTTCCAGAAGCCCGTGGAAAGACCGGCCAGGTAGGCGGCGCCGAGAGCGGTGGTCTCGGCGTTGTCGGGGCGGCGCAGGGGCGCGCCGAGCATGTCGGCTTGGAACTGCATGAGGAAGTCGTTGGCCGCCGCTCCCCCGTCGACGTTCAGCACCGAAAGCGGCATGCGCGCGTCCTCGGCCATGGCGCGGGCCAAGTCGCACACCTGGTAGGCGATCGACTCCAACGCCGCCCGCACGATGTGGGCGCGCCCGGCGCCGCGGGTGAGACCCAAAATGGCACCGCGGGCGTCGGCATCCCACCAGGGGGCGCCCAGACCCGTGAACGCGGGCACGACGAAGACGCCGTCGGTCGTGGCCACGCTGCGGGCGATGGCGTCGGTTTCGGCGACGCTGTCGATGATGCCGAGCTCGTCGCGGAGCCACTGGATGAGGGCGCCGGCCATGAACACGCTGCCCTCGAGCGCGTACTCGGTGCCCCCCGCGTTGGGGGCCGAGGCCGCCACCGTGGTCACGAGCCCGTGCTCGCTCGCGCAGGCCTCGTGCCCGGTGTGCATGAGCAGAAAGCAGCCGGTGCCGTAGGTGTTCTTCGCCTGGCCCGCATGGAAGCAGCACTGGCCGAAGAGCGCCGCCTGCTGGTCGCCCGCCACGCCGCAGATGGGGATGCCCTGGACGAGCCCCGGGTTCGCCGTTATGCCGAAGCTGCCGGAAGAGGGGCGCACCTCGGGAAGAATGGCCTCGGGAATGCCGAAGAGTTTAAGCAGGAAGGGATCCCAGTGCCTCTCGTGGATGTTGTAGAGCATGGTCCGGCTCGCATTGGTCACGTCCGTGGCGTGCACGGCCCCGTCGGTGAGCTTCCAAATGAGCCAGCTGTCCACGGTGCCGAAGCAGAGCTCCCCCGCCTCGGCGCGGGCACGGGCGCCGGGCACCTCACCCAAGATCCAGGCGAGCTTGCTGGCGGAGAAGTAGGCGTCGGGCACGAGGCCCGTGCGCGCGGTGATCTCGGCCGCGGTCGCCGGGTCGCTCGCGATGGCCTCCACCATGGGCGCCGTGCGGCGGCACTGCCAGACGATGGCGTTCATGATGGGCTCGCCGGTGGCGCGGTCCCACACGATGGTGGTCTCGCGCTGGTTGGTGATGCCGATGGAATCGATCTCGGCGGTGTCCACGTTCGAGGACATGATGAGCTCGGTGAGCGCGCCCAGCTGCGAGGAGAGAATGTCTTGCGGGTCGTGCTCGACCCAGCCGGGCTGCGGGTATATCTGCGGGAACGGGCGCTGAACCGAGGCGACGGGGCGGCCGGCGCGGTCGATGAGCATGGCGCGGGAAGAGGTGGTGCCCGCATCGAGCGCTATGACGTATTTTTTCATGTTCGTTTCTCCTCTTCTCGCTTTCTTGCTGTGGCTCTTCGGGGGCGGGCTGCGGGGTACCGCTCAGTCGCTCAGACAGTCCTCGTTGGTATCGAAGGCACCAAGGATTACTCCTCCCCGTATCATTGCGCCTTCGATACCACCTGCGGAACTCGCTTGGTGAGCGGCACCCCGCATCCCGCTTCGCTCAACTTTAGCCGAAGCACCCCGTTCCAGCAACGAGGTGCGAAGGGTATGGACTGACCAGTGCGTCCAACAGCCCTTCTGGCGCACGGTATGATACGATAACGGAAAAAGAGATCGGCTAGAGAGGCGATTACATGGCGGAAGAACTCTACACATGGGTTCCTTTTTACACCGAGCTGGCAAACAAGCTATTGCCTTACAAGAACGACCGCGCTGCCTTGATCGACAAGCTGCAAGCGATGTACGAGAGCATCGACACGAAGCTTCCTAAGCTTGATGACGGCGGCGTCCCTAACGATATTGACCCCTTTACGATATTCGGACTCTTCAACAAAGGTATCTCAAGTCAGAACAGACGAAAAATCGTTGCCGCTCTCGCAGACGTATTCTGCATCACCGCTGAACTACCAAACGATTTCGCTGGAACCCCCTTGCTCAACAACTTGAATGCCACCTTCTACGCTTTCATTGGGGACAGCAGGCGCGGCGAATCCGATATCGACAATCTCTGGGATTTGTTCGAAGCGGAACTTGCTCTAGCTGACGCAGACAACCCCGAAAATCGCAATGCCTTTGCGGCCGCCTTCGATAAAACAGTTGGGCAGTTCGGCCTGGGCTGGAAACTCACTATGGGGCTTTATTGGGCCAGACCGCTCGCGTTCATCAATCTAGACTCGCGCAATAGGTGGTTCATGGGCGATACCGCAAAGGCCGGTGTCCCTATAGCAAGCATCATGCCAAAAGAAAAAGACGCGCCTATTCACGATGGCAAACATTATCTTGCCATCTGTGACACTATCCGAGCAGAGCTTAACAGCGCCGACTGCCCATACAATGGCTTTCCTTCACTCTCTAATGCGGCATTTATCGAATCGGAACGAGTCAATAGAGAGAGAAAGGCAGCAGCCAAGGCCGCTGAACAAGAAGCAGAGGAGAACGCACTTGGCGACGCGGGGGTGGAAGTCGTCCATTATTGGCTCTATGCACCCGGCGAAGGCGCAAGCATGTGGGAGGACTTCTACACCCGTGGCGTCATGGGCCTCGGTTGGCACGAACTCGGCGACCTGCGCGAGTATTCGACCAAAGAAGACATGAGGCTCGCTCTTCAGCAGATACGTGGTAATGAAACCTCGCAGAAAAACTCGGCACACGCAGTGTGGCAGTTTACCCACGACATCAAACCTGGCGATATCGTCTTTGTTAAGCGGGGGCGTACGGAAATCCTTGGTCGCGGAGTGGTTGTAGGGGGCTACGCATACGATGCGGATGCTGGCCACTACCCCAACCTACGCGAAGTAAAGTGGACCCACAAGGGTCACTGGACCCATGACGACCAGTTCGCGATGAAGACCCTCACTGACGTCACCGACTATACCGACTTCGTGGAGAAGGTAAACGGCTATTTCGAGGAGGATGCCGAGGAAACCCTCGGGGGGACGCTCCCCGCAGACCTCCCTTACGACCGCGAGCAATTCCTCTCCGAGGCATACATGGACGAGGAAACTTACGACACGCTCGTCGGTGTGCTTCGTTCAAAAAAGAACATCATCTTGCAAGGCGCTCCCGGCGTGGGAAAAACTTTCGTTGCAAAGCGCTTGGCCTATTCGATGATGGGCGCAAAAGATCGCGATCGCGTGATGATGGTGCAGTTCCATCAAAGTTATAGCTACGAGGATTTCATCGAAGGCTTTCGTCCTTCCGCATCGGGCTTCGACCTCATCAAGGGAAGCTTCTACACGTTCTGCAAGAAGGCGCAAGACGATACCGACAATGATTACTTCTTCATCGTCGACGAGATCAACCGAGGCAACTTATCGAAGATCTTCGGCGAGCTCTTCATGCTCATCGAGAACGACAAGCGAGGGCCCAATAACAAGTTGCAGCTACTCTATTCACGCGAACGCTTCTACGTGCCAAGCAATGTGTATCTCATCGGCATGATGAATACCGCTGACCGCTCGCTCGCAATGCTCGATTATGCGCTACGTCGACGGTTCGCATTTTTCGACCTGCGTCCTGGATTCGATTCCAAGGGGTTCATTGCCTACCGCGACAGCCTGGGCAACCCGAAGCTTAACAACCTTCTCGCATGCACAGTAAAGCTGAACGCCGCCATCTCCGACGATGACACTTTGGGCGATGGCTTTTGCATCGGGCATAGCTATTTCTGCGGCATGAAAGCTGCCGACGTAACAGACGCAAAACTCTCGGCCATCGTGGAATACGAACTTGCACCAATGCTGCGCGAGTACTGGTTCGACGAGCCATCGAAGGTTCGCGAGTGGACCGACGCTCTGCGCAAGTCCATCAAATGATCCGCATCCAGAACATCTATCATATGCTCGCCTACGCCTTCCAGGTGCTGTGCGAGCAAGGGTATCGCGAGATGGCTACCGAAGAGTTCGACAACGCGGCGGAGCTCTGCGCTGCTATTTTGATACGCGGCACAAACTCTCAAGTCAAACGCGGCCTCGGACGGGAGTACATAGACCATACCGATACACTCTCGACTTTACGAGGAAAACTCGAGATTACCGATTCGGTGAAAACAAGATCCGTACTGCGACGACAAATGGTGTGCAGCTACGACGAGTCCTCAATCGACACACCCATGAATCGCATCCTCAAGGCAACGATGATGCTGCTGGTACGCTCGAACCTAAGCAAAGAGCGCAAGCGGGATATCAAGCGACTGCTCGCATACTTCGACGACGTGAGCGACATCGATCTGGCAACCGCGAACTGGCAGATGCGCTTCAATCGAAATAACCAGACCTACCGCATGCTGATAAATGTGTGCTGGCTCATTGCCAAAGGGCTGCTGCAGACCCAAGAAGACGGATCAACCAAACTCATGGACTTTCTAGACGAACAGCGCATGAGCCGATTGTATGAACGGTTCATCCTAGAATACTTCAAGCGCGAGCATCCCAAGCTACATGTTGGCGCTCCTCACATCAGCTGGACGCTTGACGACGACTTCGACGATATGCTGCCTGTCATGAAGAGCGACGTTGTGCTCTCACTCGGCCACACGACGCTCATCATCGACGCGAAATATTACTCGCATGCTACGCAGCATCAGTACAACACGCATAGCGTCCATTCGCACAATCTATACCAGATTTTCACCTATGTGAAAAATAAGGAGGCGGAACTCGCACGCGCCGACGTGCCCCACGAGGTGTCGGGGATGTTGCTGTACGCGCAAACCGACGAGGAAATACAGCCAGATGGCGTTTACAGAATGAGCGGGAACCAGATTAGCGTGAAGACGCTTGATCTCGATACGCCCTTCGAGGACATCAAAGTGCAGCTCGACGAGATTGTCGAGTTGCACTTTGGCCTATTCGTGTAGGTTTATCCAGTTCAGGATGAAATCGTAGACTTCTTCTTTGCCGAATTCGTTGAGAATTTCGTGGCGCATGCCGGGAAACAGGCGCAAGGTGAGGTCCTCGGCGCCGGCGGCCTCCATGGACTCGGCGGCGGCAGCGACAGCGCGGCCGCATTTGCCGACGGGGTCGGCGTCGCCGGCCACGTAGAGCAGGGGCAAGTCGTGGGGCGTGGCGGCCAAGGTCGCCGGCGCGGCGGCGCGCCAGGCCAGCTCGGTTAGGGTGGCGTAGGCGCCGGCACCGAACATGAAGCCGCAAGCCTCATCGGCCATAAACGCGTCGGGCACGGCCGGGTCGCGGGAAAGCCAGTCGAAGGGGGTGCGGGCGTCCTTGATGGCGCGGCTGTAGGCGCCGTCGGCGAGCGCGTGCAGAAGGCCGCTGCGGTAGCCGTCGCCTCGCACGGCCGCGATAGCCCGGGCAGCCAGGTTGCCGGCGCGGGAGACGGCGGTGGCCTCGTTGGCCGTACCGCAGATGACAGCGCCGGCAAGGCCCTGCCCGTAGCGCGGCAGATAGCTGCGCAGCACGAGCGAGCCCATGGAATGCCCGAAGATGAAGTACGGCGTGCCAGGCGCCACCTGCTGGGAGACGAGCAGGCGCAGCTGTTCCACGTCGTCGGTCATGGCGTCGGCACCGCCCTCGGCACCGATCACGCCGCGGCATTCGGGCGCGGCGGCCGTGTCCCCGTGGCCGATATGGTCGTGACCGGCCACAAGGTAGCCTGCGTCGGCGAGGAAACGGGCGAAATCATCGTAACGGTCGATATGCTCGGCCATGCCGTGGACGAGCTGCACGACGCCGCGCGGCTTGAAGCAGCCAAGCGACGGCTCGCCGGCAGCCGCATCGGCCCGCTCCATGGCCAGGGGCACCCAGAGCACGGCGCGGACTTGGCTTTTTCCGTCGGCGGAATCGAAGGAGAATTCGGTGCGGCCAGTGGTCGCGAAGGCATCGTTTGCGGCGCTCATGAGAGGCATCCTTTCATATCTTCCAAGGTGAGGGCGCCTGCGCGCAGGACACGGGGGACGTCGCCAGTGCAGTCGAGCACGGTGGAGGCGATGCCCGCAGAAGGGGCATCAGAATCGCCGGCGGTTCCTGCCGCGACGTCGGCGCGGACGCGAGCGCTCGACGACATGAGCGCGGCAGCGCCCTCGGCTGCTTCGGCTGCTTCGCCAGCTTCGACAGCTTCAGCTGCTTCGGCGACGCCGGACGCGATCGAGTACGGCGGGAGATCATCGGGAAGGTACACACCGGCGGTGCGCGCCATGAGAGCCCCATCGAGATCTTCGATCCGGGCCGTATCGGGCGCTCCCGAGAGGTTGGCCGAGGTGACGGCCAAGGGACAGCCGACGGCACGGATGAGGGCGAGAGCCGCCTCGCTGTCGGGCATGCGCAGCCCGATAGTACCCGCGGGCGACCGGAAGGCAGCGGGAACGGCCGCCGACGCGCGCACCACCAAGGTGAGGGCACCGGGCCAGAAGGTCTCGGCGAGGCGCCGGGCGTAGGCGGGAACATCCCTGCCGTAAACGTCCAGCGTCTCGGGGCCTTCCACGAGCCACGCCACGGGCTTGCCAGCGTCACGGTGCTTCAGGTCGTAGAGGAGACGGGGGCCTGCGGCCGCCTTCACGGAGACACCCAAGCCGAAAACGGTGTCCGTCGGAAAGACGACAGCCTCGCCGGCGGCCAGGGCACAGGCGGCCTCGCCGAGCGAGAGCGGACAGCAGGCGCCATCGAAGGGGCAGTTGCTCATCGGCCCTCCTTCTCGCAGAAAGCAGTTTCGCCAGATACTGGTTGCGCCGACGCGATCCCCTCGCAGATCACGGGCGCTGCGGTTTCTGAAAGCCGTTCGGTCACGATGGCCTCGGCGACGCGCAGGCCGTCCACGGCGGCGCTCGTGATGCCGCCGGCGTACCCGGCTCCTTCCCCGCAGGGGTACAAGCCCGCGATATTCGATTGGAAGCCATCGTCGCGAACGATGCGCACGGGGCTTGAGCTGCGGGCCTCCACGGCGGTCATGACGGCATCGTCGCTGGCGAATCCGTGCAGCTTGCGATCGAGGGCCGGCAGCGCCTCGGCGAGGGCATCGGTCACGAACGGCGGCAGGCAATCGCGCAGGTCGCGCCAAGCCACGCCGCGCGGGTAGGTGGGCGTCACCGCGGCGCTCGGGGTGCCGCTGGCGTGCACGAGGAAGTCGCCGACCGTTTGGGCCGGAGCCGTGTACGGAGGACAAAGTGCGCTAGCATCTTCCCCGCCGCCAGCCGTCAAGCCGCGGCCGAGCTGATACGCATCCCGCTCCAACTGGCGCTGGAAGGCGACGCCGGCCAGCGGATCGTCGCCGGGCAGGTCGTCGGGGCGCACCTCCACGAGCAGCGCCGCGTTAGCATTGGCCCCGGCGCGGGCGTGGCGGCTCATGCCGTTCACGCAGAGCAGCCCCTCCTCGCTGGCGGCCGCCACCACCTCCCCGCCCGGACACATGCAGAAACTGTAGACGCCCCGGCCGTCGTCGGTCTTCACCGCCAGCTTGTAGTCGGCCGCCCCGAGGGCCGCATGACCAGCGGCCGACCCGTACTGGGACTCGTTCACGAGAGCCTGGGGATGCTCGATGCGCACGCCCACGGCAAAGGGCTTGCGGGCCATGTCCGCCCCGGCCTCGCAAACCATTTGGAAGGTGTCACGCGCGGAGTGCCCGCAGGCCAGCACGACGCAATCGGTGGCGAAGACTTCCGCCGCTCCCGTGCGCTCATCGACGAGGCGAACGGCAGTGACGCGCGCTTCGCCATCTTCGCCGCCAACCTCATCCACAGCATCAGCGACGCCCGGACGATCAGCAGCTCCGCCCTCAAGCACAAGGCCGTCGAGGCGCGTGAGGAACCGCACCTCTCCCCCGGCCTCCTCGATGGCCCGACGCAGGTTGCGCACGACGCCGACGAGCAGGTCGGTGCCAATGTGCGGCTTGGCGTCCACGAGGATGTCCGCAGGCGCGCCGGCTTCCACGAAGGCCTCCAGCACGTGGCGGATATGGGGCGACTTGATACCGGTGTTCAGCTTGCCGTCTGAGAATGTGCCCGCCCCGCCCTCGCCGAACTGGATGTTCGTGCGCTCATCGAGCGGCGCGCCGGCGTTGAAGGCCTCGACGATCTCCACGCGCTCGTCCACGGAAGCGCCCCGCTCCACCACCAGCGGACGCAACCCGGCCCGCGCCAGATACAGCGCGCAGAACAGCCCCGCCGGCCCCGCCCCGACCACAACAGGCCGCAGCCCAGTCGGTTCCACGTGCGGTATCGAAAGAGGCTCAGGGGGCTCGTAGGCCTTCACCGCCACACCCTTCGCCGGTCGCGGCGCAGCACCCTCCGCGAGCCCAACCGCCACGGTCACGACGCCATGCACGTTCGACTTCTTCCGCGCATCGATCGACCGCTTCAGCAGCTTCACCTCAGTGATAGCGCCCGTCTTAACCCCGAGCGTCCGCGCGATTTCTCGGCGGAAGAGCGATTCGTTTTCAGGGAGAAGCGCATCAAGAGAAACCGGAACATTGGAAGCCTGAATCATGCGCGCCCCCTCTTGTTCCGACGAGCAGGCTCGGAGTGGCGGGAGGGGGTCCGCGCGCAGTTCATTGAAGTGCATAAGTTCCCGCCAGCGACCCGCGACGAGCCCTGCACTTCAATGCTGTTTGAGCACGGCGCCCCCTCCCGCCGCTCCGAGCCGGAGGAGCCCGAAGCGTCGGCTAAGCTGGCGAGGTCCGCGATTCTTTCCGCCGCCGACCAGCCCGCGAGCAGCCCCGAGGCCCAGGCCCAGTGCAGGTTGAAGCCGCCGCACGCCGCATCCACGTCCAGCGCCTCGCCGACGACGTAGAGCCCCGGCACGCGCCGCACCTCGCACGTGCGGTCGTCCACCGCCCGGACGCTCACGCCCCCGCGGTGCACCTGGCACTGCCGCACATCGCCGAGGCCCGTCACAGGAAGCCGCAGCCCCTTGAGCACCGGCGCTATGACGGCCGTCTCCCCCTTGGCCACCGGGCGCGCACCGTCCAGCGCCGCCGCCTCTAGCAGCACGTCGGCCACGGGCGCGAGCACCATACCGCGCAGCATATCGTTCCACATCACATCGCGCCCGAGCGAGGCGCGCAGCAGCTTGCGGCGACGGTTGAGGAACGCCTCCATGTCGCAAAGGCGCACCCAGGGCACGAAGTCCACGGCGAGCACGTCGCCGGGCTCGACCAGGCGGCTCAGGTTGAATGCAGCGATCCCCGAAACGCCGTACTTGCGGAACATCACCTCGCCCACCTCGCGGGACACCAGCCGCTCGCCTTCGTGGGTGCCCATCGGGAAGCCGTGGCGGTTGAGCTCTTGGGGCGTCATCTCCTTGCCGGGTCGCCACAGCTCGAGCGCCCCGCGCACGCGGATGTTGTCGAGGCGACGCGGCCAGCTCGGATCGGTGGACAGCGGCCCCAGCGTCGGCTCCGGCTCGCGAAAGGAGGTGCCCTTGGGCAGAAGCCCGCGCGCGACGGTGCCGCCTGCGGCCACGATAACCACACCGGCCCGCTCGAAGCGCCCGTCGGCCAAGCGCAGCGTGAACGGGGCGCCCTCGGCGCGCGGCGGCTCCACGGCCACGACCTCGCATTCCACGCGCTCTTCCACCCCCGCCGCAACGCAGGCCGCCCGCAGGCAATCAAGCACGGATGCGGCCTTGTTCGCCAAGGGGTACAGCCGCCCTTCCCCTTCCTCGCGCCACATCAGCCCGTGATCGGAGAAGAACCCCAGCACGCCGTTCGGATAGGCGGTGCTCGTCTTGGCCTGGGACGGCACATAGCGGCTCGCCTGGCATTCGAACTCGAAAAGCACGCGCCTGACAAAAGCGGCGTTGCGGTAGTCGCCCTCGTCGGGCCGCGCGTTCGAGAAGTTGCAGCGTCCGTTGCCCGTGGCCAGAATAGAGCGTCCCACGCGGTCGGAGGCCTCGTACACGACGACCCGCGCCGCGCCCGCGTCACCTTCTACGACCTCACCGGCCGCACCTCCGGCACCTTCCAAATCCCGTAGAGCCTCCCCGGCCGCCACGGCCGCAGCCAGCCCCGAGGCCCCGCCGCCTATGACTGCAATCGTCTTCGCTTCGCCCATGCTGCTTCCATCCGCTCGCTTCCCAATGCAATATATGCTAGAATACGACCAACGGACCAGCCTGAGGTGGATGCAGGCGGCACCGTCGTTTAGTTAGGACCGCTAGCGCGAACTAGCGGTCCTTCCTATTCCGGCCCCTCCTGAGCGTCTCGGAGAACGCAACCGCCTCCCTCAGCAACCCGACGACCGCAGTCGCCAGGCGCACGACGAAAACGAGGACGTCCAAGCGATTCACATCCTTTCGCAAAAGAAGGCACCGCCTGGCGCTCAGGACTTACGGCCCGTCGGCCATCTGGCCATTCTAACACGAGCGCCCCGCATTGCAGGGCGCTCGCTCATGACACACTATGTCGCTAGAACCTACTTGCTGTCCAGCTGCGGAATGGGAGCCTCGTCGCGCTCGTCGAGGTTGCCCTCGTAGACGTAATGCTTCGTCTCCTTCGCGATGAGCCCGGAGAGCAGCAGCACCATGATGATGTTCGGGATGGCCATAAGGGCGTTGGTGATGTCGGAGACCGTCCAGACCACCTCGCCCACGCCGATGGCGCCGAGGAAGGCCACCACCACGTAGAGCACCTGGTAGGGGCGGATGGCGCGCTTGCCGAACAGGTAGGTGACGCAGCGGTTGCCGTAGTAGGACCAACCCAGGATGGTGGAGTAGGCGAACAGAATCATGCCGAAGATGAGAATGGGCGTGCCGATGTAGGGAATGCTCGCGAAGGCCGCGGAGGACAGCGCCGCACCGGCGGTGATGTTGCCGGCCATGATCTCGGACTGCAGATCGGCGTTGCCGAGCATGGTGGACACGAGCACGAGACCGGTGAGCAGGCAGATGATGACCGTGTCCCAGAAGGTGCCGGTCATGGAGACGAGCGCCTGACGGGCCGGGTTGCGGGTCGCGGCCGCCGAGGCCACGATGGGCGCGGAGCCGAGGCCCGACTCGTTGGAGAACAGGCCGCGCGCGCAGCCGAACTGCAGGGCCAGCATGAGGCCGGACCCCAGCGCGCCGCCGAAGGCCGCCTTGGCGGTGAAGGCGCTCTCCACGATGAGGCAGAACGCGGGCCAGACGAGCTCCCAGTTCATGCCGAGGATGACAACGCAGCCCCAGATGTAGGCGATGGCCATGAAGGGCACGAGCTTCTCGCACACGTTCGAGATGACCTTCACGCCGCCGAAGATGACGACCGACACCATGATGACGATGGCCAATCCGATGCCCCAGGCAGGCACGCCGGGCAGATTCGTGGAGATGACCTCGGTCATGGCGGAGGACTGCACGGCCGAGCCGATGCCGAAGGACGCGATGGCCGCGAACAGGGCAAAAGCCCCGGCGCCGAGCAGCGCCCACCAGGGCGTGTTGCCGTTCTTGTCAGTGAAGCCGCGCTTCCACGCGTACATGGCGCCGCCGAGCATGTCGCCGTTGTGATCCTTCACGCGGTACTTAACGGCAGCGAAGGTCTCGGAGTACTTCGTGGCGATGCCGAACACGCCGGTGATCCACATCCAGAACACCGCGCCCGGACCACCCGCGATGATGGCGGTGCCCACGCCGACGATGTTGCCGGTGCCGATGGTGGCCGACAACGCCGTGCACAGCGCGCCGAACTGGCTGATGTCGCCGGGAGCGTCGGGATCCTTGGTCACCGACAGCTTGATGGCCGTGGGCAGCTTGCGCTGGATGAAGCCGGTGCGGAAGGTCAGAAAGATGTGCGAGCCTAACAGCAGCACGAGCATCGGCGGCCCCCAAACGAAGGCGTCGATGCTGTTGATAACGTCAACAATCATGTCCATGTGGCGGTTCTCCTCTCAGTGAGCGCAGTGCGGCGGGACTTCAAAGCCAGCGGCTCGGCGCGGCGGTCCCGGCGAGGCAAGGCGCGCTCATCGGGCCTTCGCACTTTAACGTGCTAAAGTAGCCGCATTATAGAGGGAGAAGTTGAGCGTCTTTGTTAACAATGGAAGAATTCCCCGTAAGCGGCGGCGGGGCCTTCTAAAGCTGTGCCTTGTCCACGCGGGGCACGGGCTCGGCATACTCCTCGTCGAGGTGCCCGTCGTAGACGTAGTGCTTGGTCTCCCGGGCGATCATGCCCGAAAGCAGCAGAATGACGATGATGTTGGGAATGGCCATCAACGCGTTGCCGATGTCGGAGATGGTCCACACCACGTCCCCCACCCCGATGGCGCCGAAGAAGGCCACGGCCACGTAGATCACCTGGTACGGCTTGATGCCCTTGGGGCCGAACAGATAGGCCACGCAACGATTGCCGTAATAGGACCAGCCGAGGATGGTGGAGTAGGCGAACGCGCACATGCCGAGCACGAGCACCGGCGTCCCGAACACGGGGATCTCGGCGAAGGCGGCACTGGCCAAGGCGGCCCCGGTGAAGATGGAGGGGTTGGCCAGGATGTCCGCGCCGATCTCCGGGTGCACGATCATGGTGGACACGAGTACGAGCCCCGTGAGCAGGCAGATGACGCCCGTGGACCAAAACGCGCCGGTCATGGAGATGAGCGCCTGGTCGGCGGGGTTCTTCGTCTTGGCCGCCGCCGCCACAATGGGGGCGGTGCCCAGCCCCGACTCGTTGGAGAACAGGCCGCGCGCGCAGCCGAACTGCAGGGCCATCACCATGCCGGAACCCACCGCGCCGCCGAAAGCCGCCTTCGGCGTGAAGGCGCATTCCAGAATAAGCCCGACGGCCTCGCCGAGCACCGGGGCGTTCATGCCCATGATGACCAGGCAACCGAGCGCGTAAGCGCCGGCCATGATGGGCACGAGCCACTCGCACACCCGCGCGATAGAGTTCACGCCGCCGAAGATAACGGCCGCCACGGCCACGACGATCACAACGCCCACGGCCACGGCCGGAATGGCGGGCACCGACGAGGTGACGATGCCGGAGATGGCCGCCGCCTGCACCGCCGAGCCAGTCCCGATGGTGGCGATGACGGCGAAAGCGGCGAAGGACACGGCACCCAGCGTCGCCCACCACGGCACGCTGCCGTCCGGCCGCGCGAAGGCGCGCTTCCACACGAACATGGCGCCGCCCAACATGGCGCCAGTTTTGTCGCGAACGCGGTACTTCACGGCCGCGTAGGTCTCGACGTACTTGGTGGCGATGCCGAACAGTCCCGCGATCCACATCCAGAAGATGGCGCCGGGGCCGCCGGCGAGGAGCGCCGTGGCCACGCCGACGATGGAGCCGGTGCCGATGGTGGCGGCCAGCGCCGTGGCCAGCGCCCCGAAGCTGGAGATGTCGCCCTTGCCCGACGGATCACGGCGCACCGACATGCGGATAGCCTGGGGCAACTTGCGCTGGATGAACCCCGTGCGGAACGTCAGGTAGATATGCGTGCCGAGCAACAGCGCGATCATCGCCGGGCCCCACACGACAGAATCGATAGTTGTGAGAAGTTCAATCATGGGTGCGATTGTACTGCATCGAGGGGCCTTCCGCGCGCAATGCGCCGAATGTCAACAAAGTGATGGGCGGGACCTCTACAGCTCGATGGGGTTCCAGGAGCCGTCGATGTCGCAGAGCCACGCCTCGGCGTCGTCGATGGTGAAGAAGGTGAGGCGCGGATCAGCCGCATCATCCCAGTCCTCGCCGAGGGCGACCATGTGCTTGAAGCCCTCCTCGCGAACCTCCGCGCTGGCGCGGTCTTCCAGGTTCGCGCGGCCCCGCAGGATGATCCAGCCGCGCCCGGGCTTCCAAGCGGTCAGCTCCACGCGGGGATTGGCCTGCATTTCGCGGTAGCAGTCCTTAGTGGTGGCGGTGCAGAACTGGATCTCGCCGTCCTGCAGCGCGGCGAAGCTGAAGGGGCGCACGTGGGGCTGAGCGCCCTCCGGGGTATCCTCCACCGTGGCGAGGTACCAGGCGGGGACGCTGGTGAGGTAGTCGACGATAAGCTCGTTTCCGGTCATTTCGGGGTCCTTTCTCGGGAATGTGGCTTGTCCGCGTGGGGCTGGAGGCGGTGGTGCCGTGCTCAAACAGCATTCAATGGCATTGCTCGATGAGGGCCATATCGTTCTCCTCTTGCCATTGAATGAACTGCGCGCGGCACCACCGCCTCCAGCCCCACGCTACTCAACTCAAAACGAAAGCGGAACGTAGTTGGTGGCGATGACGGCGGCGATCATGAGGACGAGAGCGCCGGCGCCGACGGCGTCGCGCCAGGTGAGGCGCAACGGATCGAGGCGGGTGGTGCCGACGCCGCCGTGATAGCAGCGGGCCTCCATGGCGGCGCTCAGCGTTTCGGCATGGCGGAAAGCGCTCGTAAACAGCGGGATGAGCAGAGCCGTGAGCGACTGGATGCCGCCGCGGAAGGGATTCGCGTTGAAGTGGGCGCCGCGACTTTTCTGGGCGCGGTAGATGATGCCGAGCTCGGTCATGAACTGAGGCAGGAAGCGCAGCGCGATGCCGAGAATCATGCCCAGCTCGTGGGCGGGAACGCCGATACGCGAAAGCGGCGCCATCAGACGCTCGAAGGCCGCCGTGATGTCGAGGGTGGTGGTCGTCAGGGTGAGCAGGCTCATCCCCATGAGCAGAAGCAGCAGGCGGCAGCCGATGAAGACGGCCGACTGCAGGCCCTTCTCGCTGATGCAGATGATGCCGAACTCGAAGTACACGTGACCGCCCTGGACGAAGAGCACGTTCAGGAGCGCCGTCAGCACCACGAGCACGAGCAGAGGGCCGATGGCGCGGATGGCCTGGAGCAGCGGGATGCGGCTCGCCGCATAGAAGCCCACGATGAACAGGGCCGCCACCGCGAGCGAGAGGGGCGTCGCCGCGCAGAACACCGCCGCCATGAGCACGAAGGACAGGATGAACTTCACCCGGGGATCCATAGCGTGGACGAGCGAGTCCTCGGGCCAGTACTGGCCGATGATGGCGCGATCAGGCATCGCCATCACCGCCTCTCAGCTGGGCGGCGATGTCGGCGGCCAGGGTGCGCTCGTCGTAGAGGTCGCGCCCCAGCGTGAAGCCGACCTCGCGCAGGGAAGCGGCGAAGGCCTCGGGCGCCGGCGCCCCCAGGCCCACGGCCTTCAGCGCTGCCGCATCGGCGAACACCTCGGCCGGCGTGCCCAGGCGGAACACGCGTCCCTCGGACAGCACGAGGATGCGGTCGCTCAAGACCGCCAGATCCTCCATGGAATGGGACACCATGACGATGGTGCGGCCCCCGGCGTGCAGCTCGCGGATGAGCCCCAGGAACTCCTCGCGGGAGAGCGGGTCGAGGCCGGCCACCGGCTCGTCGAGCACGAGCACCTCCGGCTCCATGGCGAGCACGCCGGCGAAGGCCACGCGGCGCTGCTGGCCGCCGGACAGGTCGAAGGGGCTGCGCTCGGAAAGCTCGTCGAAGGAAAGCCCCACCAGGGCCAGCCCTTCCCGCACGCGGCGGTCGACCTCCTCGGCGCCCAGTCCCATGTTGCGCGGCCCGAAGGCCACGTCGTCGTAGACGGTGCTGGCGAACAGCTGGTTCTCGGGGTACTGGAAGACGAGCCCCACCTGTCGGCGCACCTCCGTGGCAACCCCCTTCTCGGCCAGATCGAGCCCATCGGCCAGAACGCGGCCGCAGGTGGGATGCACAAGGCCGTTCATGTGCTGGATAAGCGTGGACTTGCCGCTTCCGGTATGCCCGGCGACGCCGAAGAACTCCCCCGGCTCCACCGCGAAACTCACATCGCGCAAGGCCCACACGGCGTCGGGAGCGTTGCCCCAGTCGGCCTGGCGCGCGGCGTCCTTCTTGCGGCGGCGCCTCTTCTTCGCCTCGCCGCCCTCGTAGGAGTAGCTCACATCTTCGAACGCAAGGCGCATAGCTCCTCCTTCAGGGCGTCGTCGGTGATGCAGGTGGAAACGGGCACGCCGGCGGCCTGCAGCTCGAGCGAGAGCCGGCAGGCGAAGGGCACTTCCAGGGAAAGCGCGCGCAGCTCGTCGGCGCGCACGAGCACCTCTTCCGGGGCGCCGTCCATACGCACCTCGCCGCCGTCGAGCACCACCACGCGGTCGGCGGCGGCCGCCTCCTCCATGAAGTGGGTGATCATCACGACGGTCATGCCGCGCTCGTGCAGCTCGCGCACGACGCGCATGAGCCCGGCGCGCCCGCGCGGATCGAGCATGGCCGTGGCCTCGTCCAGAATGAGGATGGCCGGATCCATGGCGAGCACCCCGGCGATGGCCACGCGCTGCTTCTGACCGCCCGAGAGCGCATTGGTCTCGTGGGCCTCGAAGCCCTGCAGGCCCACTTCGGCGAGCGCCCGGGTCACGCGCTCGCGCAGCTCGGGGTTCGGGATGCCGAGGTTCTCCGGGCCGAAGGCGACGTCGTTCTCGATGAGGCTCGCCACCAGCTGGTCGTCGGGGTTCTGGAAGACCAGCCCCGCGTTGGAACGGATGAAGTAGGTCTGCTCCGCGTCGCGGGTGTCGCAGCCGAACACGACCACCTCGCCCTCGTCGGGCAGAAGCAGCGCGTTGATGTGCTTGGCCAGGGTGGACTTCCCCGAGCCGTTGCCGCCGAGCAGGCACAAAAACTGCCCCTGGGGCACCGTCAGGTTCAAGTGGCGGAAGACGAAGGCCTCCCCATCGTAGGTGAAGGCGGCATCGCGGAAGTCGACGAAGACATCGGTGCTCATTAGCGGCCCTTAACCTGGTCTTTCTTCGGGGTGATGAGGTTCGAGATGGCCTTGTAGACGATAAGCGTCAGAATGGCGTTCAAAAGGCCCTTCAGCAGGTTGAACGGGATGAGGATGGGCACGATCATGGCCACGACGGCATCGAGCGGCACGCCGAGCCAGGCCGGGGTGACCACGAGGTTGCCGAGCACGGCCATGACGACGGCGAACACGATGCCGAGCAGAAGGCCGATGATGGCGCCCTTCAGGGTGTGGATCTTCTTGTACACGAGCGCCGAGGGCAGGATGAAGCCGATGACCACGAGCAGGTTCATGAGGGCGCCGGTGAAGTCGGCGAAGAGGATGCCGTGGGCCACCACCGAGATGATGCCGCAGGCGAGACCCGCCGCCGGGCCGTAGGCAAAGCCGCAGACCGCCGCGGGCATGATGGAGGCGTCGTAGGACAGCCACGCCACGCCGGGCAGAAGCGGGAACTCGACGAAGGACAAGAGCACCGAGATGGCGCACAGAAGCGCGATGGTCACGAGCACGCGGGTAGACCAGCGGTTCGTGTTCGCCATGGTCTTCTGGGCCGTGGGCGCCTTGGCGGGGCGCACGGTGGAGGAACCGACAGCGGGGTGAGTCGTGGGTTTGTTGGCCATGATGGACCTTCTTTCTCTTCGCGAGGCGTATCTTCCGGAGCCGCTTCCCCTCGCAAAAAGAAAACGAGCCCGTATGAATTCCTTTCATACAGGCTTCCATGATGTCGCGCTTCCGTTTGCGTTGGCCCCATCGGCCGGGGCGCCGGAAGCGCGAGCGTCTGCCTCTTCCATCCGGACTGTAACCGTTGGCCCCGGAATTTCACCGGGTCAGCCTGCGCTCTCGCACAGGGTCGCGGGCTTGCCGGCGCGCGCAGGCGCCGTGCTTACCGCCAGTGAGGATTTCCACCTCGCCCTGAAACAGAATTCACGGGGCACATTGTAGGCGACGCGAGCCGCGTGCGCAACCCCCGAGCCATCGGATGCGCGCAGCGGTTCATAGCCGTCGCCGATGCTTCGGGACGCCGGGGCGCCTTTTAGCGGCTGCGGGGGTACAGGACGTAGCCGCGCTCGGCTTCGCGGACAGCTTCAGCGCCCGCATTGCTCTCCGTATACGAAATCGTTCCGACACCTTCGCCGGGCACGGACGGATGCGGGCGGTCGTGGGGGCAGATGTCCATTTGGAAGGCGTCGCCGACGGCGCCCGAGGCGAGCACCTCGTCGGTCGGGCCCTGGGCGGCGACCCTCCCCTTCCGCATCACCACGAGGTAATCGGAGTAGCGCAGGGCAAGATCCAAATCGTGGATGACCATGGCGACGGTCTTGCCCTCGCGGCGGTTCAAGTCGCGCACGAGGGCCATGAGGTCGTGGCAGGCGCTGATATCCAGATAGGTGGTGGGCTCGTCCAGCACGATGAGGTCGGTGTCCTGGGCGAGCGTTCGGGCCAGATGCACTCGCTGGCGCTCGCCGCCGGAAAGCTGGCGCAGGTCGTGATTGCGGAAGACCGCGACCCCGGCCCGTTCCATGGCGGCTTCCACGGCCGCGCGGTCGTCGGGGCCGAGGCGGCCGCCCCAGCCCACGTACGGCTGCCGCCCGCAGGCCACCAGGGCCTCCACAGTCATGGGAGGCACGCGCGAGCTCTGAGCCAACACCGCCATCAGCCGCGCCCGCTCGCGAGGAACAAGCGCACTGGTGTCGCGGCCGGCCACTTCCACCCGTCCCGCCACAGGGCGCAAAAGGCCGGCAGCCAACTTCACCAACGTCGATTTCCCGCAGCCGTTGGGGCCGACGATGCTCGTCACCGCGCCGACGGGAATGGCGGCGGAAAGCCCCTCCATGAAGGGGGCGCCCGCCCTGTAGGAGAACGAGAGGTCCTCGTAGCGGATGGCGCACTCCGACGCGCGCGCCTTAGCGTCGGCGAGACGCGCGCACGACGTCCTCTCGCCCTGAATGGCACGCTCAGTCAAGGCCGCCTCCTTTGTTCTTCAGGATGAGGTAGATGAAGAAGGGGCCGCCGATGAAGGCGAGCAGAATGCCCACGGGCAGCTCGTAGGGGGCGAACAGCACCCGGGCCAGAAGGTCGCATCCCACGACGAAGGCCGCGCCGGCCAAGGCGGACGCCGGCACCACCCAGCGGTTGTCGTGACCCACGAAGAAGCGCATGAGATGCGGCACCACCAGCCCCACAAATCCGATAAGGCCCGCGAAGCTCACGGCCGCGCCGGCGAGCACGGCGGCCACGGCGAGCATCCCCAGGCGCACGGCGCGCACGTTCACGCCCAGGCTGTGGGCCGCCTCGTCGCCGAGCGAGAGGATGTTCAGCTTCGCCGCGCCCGCCAGCGCCGCCGCCAGGCCCACGGCGATGTAGGCGGCCGGCCACGCCAGATCGCGCATAAGGATCCCGGACAGGCCGCCCACGAGGAAGGTGGACGAGCCGATGTAGGCGTCCGGGTCAACGATGAGGATGGTGTTCATGCCCGCGCCGAACACGGTGGTGATGGCGATGCCGGCGAGGACCACGGTAAGGCGGCTGAGTCCCGTGCCCAGCGACAGCGCGAAGATGATGAGCGCCGTCGCGAGCGCCCCGGCGAAGGCCGCCAGCGGCGTGAGCCACAGCGCCCCGGGAACGAGCGAGGCGGCCAGCAGCACGGCAAGCCCCGCACCGGAGTTCACGCCGATGACGTTGGGGCTCGCCAGCGGGTTGTCCAGGCACGCCTGGATAAGCGCGCCAGAGGCGGCCAGGGCGGCACCGGCCAGAAGGGCCGCCAGTACCCGCGGCACGCGGACGTTCTCCAAGATGTTGCGGGCCGTGGCGGAGACGTCGCCGCCGAAAAGCCACGTCGCCAGCTCCGGCAGGCTCACCGAGGAGGCGCCGAGCATGAGCGCCGCCGCCGTGACCGCCGCAAGAAAGACGGCGGTCGCGGCAACGACGACGATGTTGCGGGAGACAGAACCCATGGCGCGAGACATCCCCCGTCGCTAGTTCTGCCCGTAGAGGTTATCGAAGAGCCCCTGGTAGGCCGCACCCCACTGGGCGTTGGGCTTTGCGAGGTACAGCGTCGGGTCCAAGGTGATGTAGCGGCCGTTCTGCACGGCGGAAAGCGAGCCCCACGCCGGATTGGCCGCCGTGGCCTCCTCGAGGTTGCGCATGGCCGCCTCGGTGTCGTTGCCCATGGGAATGACGAAGATGAAGTCCGGGTCCATCTCGATAACCGCCTCCAAGCTGAAGTCCTTCAGGAGACTCTTGTTCTCGTCAGCGAGGTTGTTCACGCCGAGGTCGGCCATCATGGCGCCGGTCTGGGTGCCGGAGCTCTGCACGCGGGTGCCGCCGGAGAACGTGGTGAGCAAAAGCGCCGTCGGCGGGTTCTCGGCCGGCACCGCGCCCACGATGCCGTCGATGGCCTCGGCCACCTTCGCGACGTTCTGCTCGTAGAGGTCCGCGCGCCCGGTGATGTCGGTGAAGGTGCGCATGAGGCGCTCGTAGTCGTCGAAGGTGGTCACCTCGAAGTAGGCCACGGGGATGCCCGCGCCCACAAGCGCGTCGCGCAGGTCGACCTGGCTGGAGTCGCCGCCGCGGCCGCCGGTGCCGCTCGTCATGATGACGAAATCGGGGTTAAGCGCCATGATGGCCTCGAGATTCACCGCCGTGAAGTCCCCTACCGTGGCCACATCCGGGCTCTCGATGGTCCAGCCGGCAGCCGTGAGCGCATCGTCGGAAACGCCCACGAGCGTGCCCCCGGCCAGCTCCCAGGCGTTCGCGAAACTGCCCATGCAGGCCACGACCCGCTGCGGGTCGTCCACGGTAACCTCACTGCCCATATCGTCGGTGAAGGTGACCGGACCGGACGCCGTTGCTTCCGCTGCGGGAGCCCCAGAGGTCTGCTGCTCCTGCTGGGGCGCATCGGCCGCCGGGGCCTCGCCTTCCTGCTGGCCGCATCCGACCAGCGCCAGCGCCAACGCCGCCGCAGCAGCGCACAGGACAAACTTCTTCAAAACAAAATCCTTTCTATACAAAAACTCACCGGTTCGCCCAAGGAAGTCAGCGAGGGTTCGACAGGTGCCTGGAATTGGCCCGCCTTTGGGCCAAGCGGCCTTCGTGCCGCGCCGAGCCCAAAACAAGGGCCAAGGCCAGGTGCCTGTCGGAACCGCAGCGTCAGGACGTTCATTCGGCAATGGCCGAATGAACGTCAAGTTGTTGGCCATGGGCGCAGTAGTCGTCTTGGGCCAGGATGTCGCCGTCGTGGTAGTAGGCGGCCCGGGCGCGGCAGCCGCCGCAGCCGTCCTTGTAGTCGCACGTCCCGCAGGCGCCGGAGTAGGCCTGGGTGCGTAGGCGCTCGAACACCGGGCTCGTCTTCCAAATCTCGTCGAAGGGCTGCACGCGCACGTCGCCGGCCCCCTCGGTCATGTAGGCGCAAGGACGCACGATCCCCTCGCTGCCCACGACGCAGTAGGTGAGCCCCGCCAAGCAGCCGCGGGTAAAGCGGGTTTCCACGCCCAGCTGCTTCGCCACGCGGGTGAACTGCGGCGCGCAGGTGGGCTTCACGTCGATGGACACTTCCGCCGACTTCTCCATGATCTCGCGAAGGAGCGCCTCGTTTTCCAGCACTTCCAAGCTCGTCTCCTGGATGTACTCGCCGCGGCCGACGGGGATCAGGAAGAAGATGTAGTGGGCCACGGCGCCGATCTCTTCGGCGAAGTCAGTGATGGCGCACACCTCATCGCGGTTCCAATCGACCACGGTGGTGTGCAGCTGGAAGGGCAGGCCGGCGCGCTTGCAGGCCTCGATGCCAGCGAGGGTGAGGGCGTGGGCGTTGGGCAGCCCGCGGAACCGGTCGTGCTTTTCCGCATCGAGGCTGTCCACCGAGATGCCCATGGCGCAGGCGCCGGCGTCCTTCAGGCGGCAAGCCACCTCGTCGGTGATGAGCGTGCCGTTGCTGCCGAACACCGGGCGCAAACCGCGGGAGGCCGCATGGGCCACCAGCTCGTAGATGTCGGGACGCAAAAGCGGCTCGCCACCGGAGAAGATCATGATCTTGAAGCCCGCCCGGGCGATCTCGTCGATCATCTTCTTCGCTTCATCGGTGGAAAGTTCGCGCTCGGTGGCCTCCTCGGCGTCCTGGTAGCAGTGGACGCACTTCAAGTTGCATTGGTTCGTGGTCATCCACGATACGATCATGTCGGGGTCTCCTCTCCCACGCATGGACGCGGCCGCAGGTTTGGCAGCAGCCTTGCCGCAGGGCCGACGGCGGGTTTGCCGCAGACTCGGCCGCAACGTGGCTCCAAGGATACCCAGAGCGCTTTTCGCGGGAATCGCCCGAACGGGTTAGGTTGGGAATGAGAAGGCTATCACAGCCAAAAGCGGGAAAACGCCGTGCAACCTATTCGCCCAACTCCAGAGCGAAAGCGCGAACCGCATCGGCGAGGAGATGTTCGCGGGCGTCGTCGGCACCGAGACGCGCCCAGGGGGCGTCTCGCGTGATAGCGGCCAGGTCGGCGGCGGTATAGAGGAAGACGCCGTCGAGGGAGGCGATGCGGCGATCGACGAGCGAGCCGTCCGCGCTAGCATCGACGAGCAGCATCGGACGGCCCCGACGCAGGCGGACGACGCCCTTCATGAGCCGACGATCGAGCGCGGCGCCTTCCACGGCGCTTTCCGCCAAGACGATGTCGGCATCGACGAGCAGTGCCGAAAGCAGTTGAGGGTCGGCCATGGCCGCGTCGAACGCGCGGGCGGCGACGCCATGCTCCTCGTCGCCGAGGAGCTGGAAGCGTTCTACACCAGCACTGAGGAACGCACCGGCGAAGGCCAGCGATAAATCGTCCGGGCCGGCAACGAGCACGCATCGGCGCTCAAGGTGACCGAACACGCGCCGGGCCAGCTCCACGGCCGTCTCGGCCAGCGCCGCCGTCGAAGCGGAGGTGTCGGCCGCCGACAGAGCGCTCGACAGGCGGGAGACCGCCGCCGCGAGCCGGGTCAGGTCGTCGCCCAGCGCGCCCGCCCGCCGTGCCTCCGACAGGGCACGCGCCCAGCATGCGGACAGCGCGTCCGGCGAACCCGGCGCCCCGAGGACCCCGCGCCCTCCCGGCTGCGCCAGATCCCCCGCAGCAAGCGAGTCGCCTTCCCGAAGAAGCGACGCCCCCGCCTGGGACTCCCGGGCGAATTCGTCCAGACCGTATAAGGCGGCAAACAGGTGAGAGGCGGCGTCGATTCCCTCGGCGAAATAGAGCGCGCCGCCCACTTCCCCCTCGGCCATAGCACCGAGAAGCCCGGCGGCGATATCGTAGGCGTCGCAGCCCTCCTCCGCCACCGCGTACAGCTCCACGCGCGCGCCACTCGCCACGATGAGCCCCTCGGAGAGGCTCCGGTGGGCCGACACCTCGACCAGAAGCGCGCGCCGAGAAGCCCCGTCGGCGAGACGCTGGCTTATCGGCGAGAAGACGGCGCGACGCGGGTTCACGCCCGCAACGAACAAGCCCATGGCCCTACCCCGCCGACACCGCGACGAGCAGCACCGCCGCCGCAAGGCCGGCGATGGCGAGGGCATCGCGAGCCCGCGCCGACGCAGCCCAGGGCGCGAGGAACGACAAGACGCAGAACACCGACCAGACGGCCGTCGTCGCCAGGGAGAGCGCCACACGCGGCACCAGATAGCCCAGATTGCCCTCGGTGCCGATTTGGGCCATGGCCGCGTAGAGCGCCACCAGGTGCGTGAACCCGATGAGCATGGCGGCGATGAGCGCGGTCAGGCCCACCAGCCCCGCCAAGCGCGAGATGAGGGCGAGCGTGTCCAGCGCCGGCGTGTTCAGCTCGAGCACCTTGGCGCTGCGGGCCGCCATGAGACGGCGCTGGTACCAGTCGAGCGCAGCCGATATGGCCGAGGTGGCGAAACAGGCCAGGGCGACGAACACGAGCACGATATGGGGCACGAGGAGCGGCCAGTGGTAGAAGGCCATATTGTCGGCGCCCGCGGGATCGAGGATGCGCAGCCACTGGGACACCAGGATGAGCAGCGCCACCACCGGCGCGGCGGCGGTGGAGAAGGCGAGCCCGCGGCGGGTGACGAGCAGCCCCGCCGCCGTCACCACGGCAAGCACCCACGAGGCCAGCATGACGATGTTGGGGCCGGACAGCAGCGTGCCCTCCGTGCTCACCGATTCCATGCCGATGACCGCGGAGTGCGCGGCCACGGCGACCAGATAGACGCCCTTGGCCGCCCGCGCGGCCCGACGGTGATCGCGCCTGAGGCCGAACGCTCCCAAGGCGCTCGCCGCGCCGTAGAGCAGGATGCAGAGTATTTCGAAGACGAACAAGGTCACAAGCGCGCTTTCCTCCCCGCGAGAGAGTCCCAGTTTACCCGAGGCCGCCTCCCCCGCCATCCCCCGTTCGGGCTAATCAGCGGCGGCGCAGCAGACCGGTTTCGAAGCCGTAGGCCACAAGCGCCGCGCGGTTCGCGCGACCGCACTTCGTGGTCATATGGGACAGGTGCGCCTTCACCGTCTGCTCGGAGAGGGAGAGCCGCCCGGCGATCTCCTTGTTCGAGAGACCGCCGGCAATGTAGTAGAGGATCTGCTGCTCGCGCAAGGTGAACGCGGAGGCAGGGTCGGCGACGAAGATCATCGAGCGTCCTTCGAACCGCGCCCTTAGGCGAAGTCGTACAGGTCCTTGGCGGCTTCCTGGAAGTCCGCGTAGGCCTCGGCGGCGATGACCTCGTCGTCCACCAGCTCGAAGGAGCAGGGCTGACCGTCCTCGTCGACCTCGGTCACTTCCAGCACCACCACCTCGCCGGAAGACATGGCCGGATGCTCATCGTCCACCGGGAAGAAGAACCCGAACGAGCTCTCTCCCTTCAGCACGAGCCCGAGGAACTCCAGTTCCACCTGCTCGCCCTTCTCGTCGACGAGCGTAATGGTGATGCCCTCCTCGGTAGGCGGACAAAAGTTGGGGGCCGAACCTTCACGAACCATAATTACTGCGCCCTTCCGTGGCGGTGCTTCTTTTTCTTGTTGTTCACCGGCTTGGGCTTGGCGGCCGCCGCCACCGCTGCGGCGTCGGGCGCCTCGCCGGTCGCTTCCTTCTGCTCAGCTACGTAGGCCTCGGCGCGCGCGTTGGCCTCAAGGCGCGCCAGCGGCACCTGGGCGATGCCCGTGGAAGCGGAGTGGTCGAACTCGAACAGGCCCACTTCCGTGCCGTACTTCTTCTGCAGCTTCGCGAACTTCGGCTCGCGCGTCTTCCACAGGCAGTACAGGGGGCACGCGATGGCGACGGACGAGTACGAGCCGGCGATAAGGCCGATGGCCATGGCGAACGCGAAGTCCTTCAGCGTCTCGCCGCCGAACAAGAGCATGGCGAACACCGGGATGAACGAGGTGAGCGTCGTGTTGATGGTGCGGATGAACACCTGGTTCATGGAGTGGTTGGCCATGGTCATAAAGGTGCAACGGATGTCCTCGCCCTTCATGTTGTCGTTGATGCGGTGGAACACGACCACGGTGTCGTAGAGCGAGTAGCCGAGGATCGTGAGCAGCGCGGCGATGGTGTTCGGGTTCACCTCGCGACCCACGAGCGCGTAGATGCCCACCACCAGGATGAGGTCGTGGAACAGCGCGACAATGGCCATGACGCCCATCTTGTACTCGAAGCGGATGGCGATGTAGACGATGATGAGCAGGATGGACACGAGGAAGGCGATGAGCGAGCTCTGGATGACGCTTGCGCCCCAGTCCGGGCCGATGGTGGTCACTTCGAAGTCGCTCGAGGTCATGCCGAGCGCCTCGGCCACCTGGTTGGCGTGGGCCGTGGCGTCCTCGGCCGAGGTGGTCGTGGTGCGCACGAGGAAGCCGGGCTCGCCGCCGGTCTCGGTGGTCTGGATGACGGCATCCGGCTCGCCGGCGTCGTTGAAGGCCTCGCGCATCTGCTCGGTGGTGATGTCGCCGGTGCCGTGGAAGGCCACCGACGTGCCGCCAACGAACTCGATGCCGAAGTTCAGGCCGCGGAAGCCCACGATGGCAAGGCAGGCCACCATGGCCACGGCGGCCACGGTGAGGAACACCTTGCGGTAGCCGAGGAAGTTGATGTCGCGCTTGATGAAGCGGCCCTTGATCTTGCGCACGGCGGTGACGGCAACCGAGCCCGGCTCGCCCTCGCCCTCGGCGATGACGCGGGTCTCGGCGGCGTTCATCTGGGCGCCGGCCTCGGCCTCGGCCTCAGGCACGCCCTCGGCAGCGGCCAGTTCGGCGTAACCCTTCGACGCGTCGATGGAGTCCTTGATGCCCCAGAAGCCGGGGTGCCTCGCGATGACCTTCGGCGCCAGCAGGCGGATGAGCGGTGCCTTGAAGATGAGCATCATGGCGATGTCGCAGATGATGCCCAAGGCCAGCGTCATGCCGAAGCCCTTGACGGAGGCGGCGGCGAGGAAGAACAGGCACAGCGCCGAGACCATGGTCACGAGGTCGGCGTCGATGGAGGTGAAGATGGCGTGCTTCACGCCGGTGATGGAGGCCGCCTTCACCGAGCGGCCCATGCGGATCTCCTCGCGGAAGCGCTCCACCGTGAGGATGGAGGAGTCCGCCGCCATGCCGATGGTCAGCACGATGCCGGCAATGCCCGCCAAAGAGAGGCTGAACAGGTGGAAGGCGGAAAGGGCCGCCAGGATGCCGAGGTAAAGCACGGCGAACACGCCCATGGCCGCGGCGGTGATGATGCCGAGCCCCTTGTAGAAGAACAGCAGGTACAGCATGACAAGCGCCAGGCCGATAAGGGCCACGATGACGCCGGAGACGAGCGCGTCCTGGCCCAAGGTGGGGCCGACGACCTGGGATTGGGCGTACTCGAAGGACACCGGCAGCGAGCCGGACTCCAGGATGGTCTGCAGCGCCTTGGCGTCTTCCAAAGAGTACTGGCCGGTGATGGACACCTCGCCGTTGGGAATCTCGGACTGCACGGCCGGGGCGGATTGCACCTCGCCGTCTAGGATGATGACGATCTTGCCGTGGTCGGCCACCAGATCGCGCGAG
Organism: Adlercreutzia equolifaciens DSM 19450; assembly: GCF_000478885.1. Classification (NCBI taxonomy): domain Bacteria; kingdom Bacillati; phylum Actinomycetota; class Coriobacteriia; order Eggerthellales; family Eggerthellaceae; genus Adlercreutzia; species Adlercreutzia equolifaciens. The sequence goes on along the minus strand of NC_022567.1, from coordinate 959,595 downwards.
GCGTCGGCGAAGGCCTTGGCTCCCTGAGAGTTCAACGTGATGTTCACGCTGTAGTAGGTGCTGCCCTCGCTCTCGCGGCCGATGGTGACGTTGGTGATGTCGGCGCCGGTGACGATGGGCGTGTAGGTGCCCGGCTCCACGGCCATGTGCTGCACCTGGCCCGAGGGGAAGGCGTTGCCGAACTCGTCGGTCACCGTGCCCTCGCCGGAGGTCTGGCCGGAGTCGATGGCGTTGCGGGTGTCCTCGTCGGTGAACGAGTCAAGCCGGGCGAACTCCAGCGAGCCGGTGCGCCCGATGGTGGCGAGCGCCTCCTCCGTGTCGGCCAGGCCGGGGATCTGCACGAGAATCTGGTCGGAGCCCTGCTCCTGCACCGTGGCCTCCGAGGCGCCCAACGCGTTCACGCGGCTCTCGATGATGGCGCGGGACTTCTCCATGTCCTCGGGGGTGACCGGCTGGCCGTCCGTGGACTTCGCCGTGAGCACCACCGACAGGCCGCCTTGAATGTCGAGGCCCTGGTTGATCTTCTCGTTGGGCGGGGTGAACAGCACCGCCGACACGACGATGAGCAGGGTGGTGAGGATGAGCAGCCACACGTTGCGGCGATCCGCCGTACGGGCCGGCTTCTTCTTGACGTTGCGTTCCAATGCCATGGGATGCGACCTTCTTCTTTCGCGTTCCTAAAATCTCTTGCGCGAAGAGCGCCCCAGCCTCCCCCGAAGCGGCGCTTTTGCGTTAACTTGCCTATTGTGCCATAAATGAACCGAAGGTCAAAGCCCTATTCCGACATCGCAACAACTTATGCGGCATAATCGGAAGCGCCTCGGGAGCCTCGGAGGCGCGCCCCAACGCCGCAACGCTCCTCCAATCGGCGGCGAGCCTCCGCTGAGCGGGCGCGCCCTATCTCGCGCCCAAAAGCGCCACGAGCTCGCGGCGATTCGCGACGCCGCACTTCTCGTAGATGTGGCTCATATGGGCCTTGAAGGTGCCCTCGGCGATGAACAGCTCCTGCATGATGGCCGGGCCGTTCTTGCCCTGGGCCACCAGCGCCAGAATCTCGGTCTCCCGCGGGGTGAGGCGGGCGTGCTCGGCCAGCTCGGCCGCCCGCTCGTCGCGCCGCAGCTCTTCCGGGGTCTTCTCCACGAGGCCGCCCGCATCCAGGATGCGCACGCCCCAGCGGCTCGCCAGCTCCTTCTCGGACAGCAGGATGAGCGTCGCCGCCAGCATCATGGCCACCACCGCAACCGCGATGACCGCGTCCTGGGCGCCGGCGTTCATGCCGGCCGCGGCCATGGCCTCGGCGACCCCCTTACCCCAGATGACGAACACCTGCTCGGCGCCTTTGATGGCGGCGAAGATGACGACCGTGACCCCGAGACGCTTCGAGATGTCGTACAGAAGCAGCGCCACGATAATGCCCACGAGCGAGTAGCTCATGGAGATGAGATAGCTGGACGCCGCCGTGCCGAAGACGCCCTCGACGGGCACGAGCAGAAAGCCGCACACGATGAGCACGAGCGGCGAGCGGTACAGCGTCCCGATATTGAAGCGGTTCGAGAAGAAGTAGGCGCTCGCGAACAGCACCGCCATGACGATGGCCGTCGAGACCGACGAGTGCATGCCGGCGCCGGCGGCCAGCTGGTGCTGGCGCAGCCCGTAGGCGAAGGAGTACAGGGCCAGAAGCACGAAGATCTTCCACGGGTAGGTGAACTTCGGAATGACCGGCGAGGGGCGATCGGCGGCGGGCAGCGCCGAGAAGGCCCGGCGCAGGCAGAGCAGCGCCACCGGCGGCAGGATCACCAAAGCGCAGGCCACGCGCAAATCGTCCAGGCCGTCGCAGAAGAACACGCAGACGACGGCCACCAGCTGGGAGGCCGTCGTATACAGGAAAATGCGGATGAGCGAGATGCAGCTTAGGACCTCGGCCCACAGAAGCAGGAAGAGGCCGAAGCCCGCGCCTCCCGCCGCCGCGCCCGCGGCCACAAGGACGACGGCCGCGGGCCCTCCGACCAGGCCAGTGCCGGCGGCGATGAGGCAGAGCGACGCCCCCGTCATCAACGCCGCCGACGCTGCGCGCATCCGCCCCGTGGCGTTCAGCGGCAGAAGGCGGCGCGCGGCGAGCGCCGCCGCGATGGAGATCAGACAGAACGAGTAATCGAAGACGTCGTGCAGATCGAAGGCGGCCGGCAGCGCGAGGGCCGGCGCCGCCACGGCCAGCGTCACCCAAGCGCGGGCGCAACCGAGCGCGAACAGGTAGGGCAAGATGCCCCGCAGGTACAGGGAGCGATCCTCCCTCCCCTTCCGTATGTCCTTCAGCAGATTCCCCATGGCGGCCATTATAGCAGGTGACGGGGCCGGCTGGCGACCGGGTCGGCGCTTTCCCGAGCCCCTTGCCCATCGGAGGATGCAAACGCTCGCAAACAAAAGCCCGGCCGACGGGGAGGGAGCGTCGGCCGGGCACGGGAGGGTGAGACGGCGGGCGGCCTACAGGCTCGCCACCAAGCGGCCGGTGTAGTAGCCCGAGGTGATGGCGCGGCCGATGGAGAGTCCCTCGATGTCCATGGGGTAATCCACGCCACCGAAGAACTGGCCCGAGGCATTGCCCACGGCGTACAGGCCGCCGATGGGCTCGAACTCCCCGTTCAGGCACTGGTGGTTGCTATCGACCACGAGGCCTCCCAGGATGGCCGGCAGCTTGTTGGAGCCGCGGGGGATGGCGTAGTAGGGGCCGCCCTCGATGGGCACAAGGTACTTGGCGGCCTTGCCGAAGTCCTCGTCGCGGCCGGCGGCGCACAGCTCGTTGTAGCGGGCCACGGTGTCGGCCAGGGCGGCGGCATCGATGTTCGTGAGCTTCCAATCGTTCTCCGCGGCGTAGGCATTCATGGCCTCGGCCAGGCCCTCAATGGTGTCGGCGGTGATCCACTTCTCGGGGTTCACCTTGTTGTCGCCGTTGTACTGGGAGATGTCGTAGGGGCTGGCGGCCTTCCACTCCTCGTAGTAGCTCTCCCAGTTCGCGGGCACCAGACTGAAGAACTTCGCCGCCGTGGAGTCCGCGAAGCCGGCCTTCGCCAGGTACGGGCGGGCGAAGTTGTTCATGTAGCCCATGCGGCAGCAGGTCTCGTCCATGAAGCGGTTGCCCTCCTGGTCGACGAAGAGGAAGGGCATCTCCAAGCGCACGGCCGCCGGCTCGCCGTGGATCATCTTGGTGTGGGTGTGCGGCGTCATGATGGCTCCCGCGTTCATGCCGGCCACCAGGCCCGAGCCGTCGCGGAAGTCGGTGAACAGCGAGAAGCCCTTGGTGTCCGGCGCGTAGTAGTCGAGCATCTCCTGGTTGGAGGAGTAGTCGCCGCAGGCCAGAATGACGCCCTTGGTCGCCGTGAACAGGTGGTGCGCCCCGTCGGCGTCCTCGCAGATGGCGCCCGTGACCGCACCGGACTCGTCGGTTTGCAGCTGCTTGCAGGGCATGTTGTAGAAGAACTCGGCACCGGCGGCGGCCAGGTTCTCGGCGATCACCGTGGCGGCGGCGTTGTGGTTGCCCTCCACGTGGAAGTAGGTGTTGGCGTGCAGGTGAATGTCGTAGCCGTTGTAGGAGAGCACGGCGTCGTGGGGCTTGCTCTCCACGCCGCCCTTCGCCGCCTCCTCGGCCCACCAGGCCAGGGCCTCCTGAGAGTTGTGGGCCCAGATGCTCACGAGGTCGCGGTTGGAGCGGTAGTCGCTCTTCCAGTTGATGAAGCTCACGCAGGCCTGGATGGCGGCCTCGTCGGTCTGGGTGAGGTCGATGGAGGCGGCCATGTTGCCGGTGGTCTGGGCGGCGTTGATGTTCTGCACGCAGGCCACGCGCGCGCCGGCCTCGAGCGCGGTGTGCACGGCGGACAGGCCCGACTCGCCGGCGCCGACCACGACGACGTCGTACTCGTGGGTCTCGGCGAAATCGGTGATGGGTTCCTGGAGCGCGAGGAACGCGGGGCCGGTAGCGGCACCCGTGTCGGCCAGGCCCTTCTCGGCAGCGGCCTCGGCGACGGTCTTGGGCTGGCCACAGCCGGCGAGCGTGCTGGCGCCGGCCACGCCGAGCGCGGCCAGGCCGCCGAACTTGAACAGGTCGCGACGAGTAACAGTGGTGGTCATGGTGAACTCCCTCTCTTTCCGTTGCGCGGGACGCCTTTCGTGCGCCCTCGTGCCTCTCCTTGCGCCGGGCGCCTCTGCGCGTCCCGATGCCTCGCTGTCGGCGGACGCTCTCTTGCGCCCCGTGACGGCCCCCACTATGGCCGCTGCCGCGCCATCGCGCATCGGAAAGCGAGCGAGAAAAAGATTATTCTCGTAATCTTTTTCCTAATCCTTTACTGTGAGCTGGGAAAACTATTTTCTTGAAAAGCACCTAGCGAGGCTGCTCTTTGAGGCAGTAATCCTCCAGCGACCAGCCCATGCGGAACAGGAGAGCTTGCTGATTCGCGAATTCCTTGCTTTGAGGGCGGAATCTCTTGCCCCGCCGTCGATAGCACTGCTCGGCGATGCGCCGCATCTCGCCCGAATTGCCGATCTGCCCCGCCGTCACCGTGATGACCTTGTAGCCGTCCGCCTCCAGCGCCAGACGCTTCTGGGCATCCGCCGATGAGGGGCCGGCCCTCTACCGCAGGCCATCCCTCTAGTGCAAGAACATGGCGTCGCCGAAGGAGAGGAGGCGGTAGCGCTCGTCGATGGCGTGCTGGTAGGCGGCCAGGATGTTCTCGCGGGTGCTGAAGGCGGAGACGAGCATCATGAGCGTGGAGCGCGGCACGTGGAAGTTGGTGATGAGGGCATCCACCACGTGGAACTCGTAGCCCGGCAGGATATAAAGGCTCGTGGCCTCGCGATCGCGGGCAACAAGGGCGCCCCGGCCGCCGTCGGCCTCGGGATCCCAGGCGCTTTCCAGGCTGCGGACGCTCGTGGTGCCCACGGCGATGACGCGGCCGCCCGCAGCATGGGTCGCGTTCACGGCATCCACCGTGGCCTGGGGCACCGTGTAGAACTCGGTGTGGATGTGGTGCTTTTCCGGATCGTCCTCGTCGACGACGCGGAAGGTGTCCAGGCCCACTTCCAGCTCTACCGTGGCCCAGCCGATGCCGCGCTCGCGCAAGCGCTCGATGAGCTCGGGCGTGAAGTGCAGCCCGGCCGTGGGCGCGGCCGCCGAGCTTTCCCGGCGCGAGTACACCGTCTGGTACAGCTCCTCGTCGCCGGCGTAGTCGCGGATATAGGGCGGCAAGGGCGTGTGCCCCACGGCATGTAGAGCCTCGTCAAGCGACGGCAAGGGCGTGGAAAGTCGCGCCACGCGCTCGCCGCGCTGCCCGTCGCGGGCCCAATCGATGATCTCGGCGGAAAGCACCACGTCCCCGGCGGCGTTGGTGAAATCCACCACGGCCCCGGAGCCCGGCTTCAGGCGCTTGCCC